>JADYYE010000088.1 GCA_020853815.1 Phycisphaerales bacterium | reverse complement strand
TCGGAGCGACTCGCTACCTGCTTTGGGCGAGGGGCAGAGCGATCCAGTGGATCCTGACCGGGGGTGTTCGATGACTCCGACTTGGTTGCATCCAGTTGTCCGCCTCATGGGTCTATTTTTCATCATTGTATTTGCTGCACCCTGCCTGAGCGAATGTGTGGTGCGTGTGCGCGAACTTGTGAGTGGGGAGTTGTTCTTCACTGGGTATGTCTCGTGGCTTCGTTCCATTGCAGAGTACTTTGTTCCACTCGCCGCCGGCCTCTGGTTCTTCTTCGGCACGCGTCACGTCATCTCGATTGTGATGCGCGGCAGGTTCGCCGCCCATTGCTGCCAGCACTGCGGCTATGACCCCGGCCCTCATCGCCCGGAGCGCTGCCCAGAATGTGCCCGCGCGTTCCCTGTGATCCAAAGCGAGCCGCCAGCATCGCCGCCTTCGTCATCCGCGTCAAAGTGAAACATGATCAACTGTCCGACTGGAGACGTATCATGAGCCCATTCACACTCGGCGTCATCGCTACCCGCTTGCTCGCCGCGTACATCCTGGTGATGAATGTGGTTGTAAGCGCGTTCTATTACCTCTTGCGCTTCGCCATGGAGATGCGCAAGCTGCCTACCTCGGATTGGTCCCTTGACACGCTGTCGAACATGGGCATTCTCGAAAACCTGGGATTCTGCGGCGGATACCTCATCGTCTCGGTCGCCCTGTACCTGAATTCCGTCGCGATCGCGACGCGTCTGTCGCGCGGGTTGGACCTGGTGACCTCTCAGTCAGCTCAGCCGAAGTCCATCGACTCCAATCCGTAACCACTCAAAGGGGTGCGCCATGAAGTCGTTCGCTCTCTGTGTATCGCTCCTCCGGTTGCTTTCCGTCTATTTGCTCGTGGTGCATGTGATCATCGGAACCGCGCAGGACCTTGTCGGATTCCAAACTCCCCGATCTCTGGTCGCCGAGTTCCCGGAGGCCAAGGACCAGTTGTTCGACATGCTCATGGCCAATCTTGGTCTTCGTGCTGGCGTTGCGGTGCTCGCCGCCCTGCTCTACTTTGGTGCCCGTCCGTGCGCGGCACGCATGTCGCATGGCTTGGACGTTGCACCAACACCGTCTGACTCGGCCGCCTAACCTCGCGTTCCCGAGGATCGCCATGACCAATCAGCCCAATCAGCCCAACCGCCGCACCATCCTGCCCGACGCCCGCGTTTCCCCCCGCTTCGCCGGCGTCGCCACCTTCTGCCGCTATCCACGCCTCGCCGACGTCGCGCCCGAGAATCGCCCGCTCGACTGGGCGATCTACGGCGTGCCCTACGACGCCGGCGTGACCTACCGCCCCGGTGCTCGCTTCGCGCCCCGCGCGATCCGCGACGAATCGCAGTACGTCAAACCGTTTCACATCATGCACAACGTGAACGTGTGCGAGAAGCTGAGCCTTGCCGATGCCGGCGACGCGCCGGTCAGGCCCTACTCCCCGAAGGACAACGCCGACGCCGTCGCAGCGTTCGCGGCCGCGCTCGCCGACCCCTCGACCAAGCTCTTCGCCGTGGGCGGCGACCACTCGATCGCCTACGCCAACATCCGCGCGACGTGGGAACGACGCGGCAAGCCCGCGGGCGGCCTGCCGATCGTTCATTTCGATAGCCACCTCGACACCGTCGACGCCGTGTGGGGAGAAAAGTGGGGGCACGCCTCGCCGTTCATCCGCGCGATCGAGGACGGCCTGATCAATCCCAGAAGAATGCTGTCGATCGGCGTCAAGGGGCCGCTCAACACCGGCGCCGACCTCGATTTCGCGAAGCAGCACGGCGTGACGATCGTCACACGCGAAGACCTCGCCTCCGGGGGGACCACGGGTGGCGTCGCGACCATCGCCTCGTTCATCAAGTCGCTCGGACACGCCGAAACCTACGTGACCGTCGACATCGACGCCGTCGATCCCGCCTTCGCGCCCGGCACGGGAACACCCAGCGTGGGAGGTCTTTCGAGCGCCGAACTGTTGGCGCTCCTCCGCTCGCTCCGAGGCGTGAACATCGCGGGAGCGGATGTCGTCGAGGTTCTTCCCGATCGCGACCACGCGGGAATCACCGCCCTCTTGGCGGCCCACGTCCTCTTTGAGATCATCGCGCTCGACGCCGCAACTCGGTGACCGACCGCGATTCACCGACCGAACGCGTGCCACCGACCGCGTTTTCGTGGTCGGTGCTTGTGGACACCAAACTCGCGGCTTTCCAGAGCGGCTTCAGTTCAAGGGGCGAGTCCTCCCCTTGCCCATTCCCTATTGACCATTGCCGCGGGGCTGTTCTCGACGCTCCACTCCCCGCGATACCGCTCCAACTCGCCGCTGGCTCAGATCAGCCCGCGATCTGCCCGCGTTGCAGCGCCAGCACGAGCTCGACGTGTCCGATCGGCTTGCCGAGCTTGAACGCGATCTCGCGCGCCGAAAGCCCGGCCGCCGCGAGTTGCCGCGTGCGCGACTGCCAGTCGTCCGGCGTCGCTTCCTGCGCCCGCGGCTCGATCAGGCGCGATTCGATCTTCGCGGGCTCACCCATGCTCTTGGCCGCCTGTGGCCCCCGCGCCTCAGCAGAGGTTTCGCGGGGTGCGGCCAGTTTGGGCGAGGTCAGAGTCGCACCCGCCGGCGCGATCGACATGCGTGGCCCGCGTGCCTCGCCGTCCAGTTCTTCGAGGCGGCGGATGCGTCGATCGGCTTCGGCGATCAATCTCTGGAGCCGCTCGATCTTCTCATCCATCCCACGCGAAACGCGATCGTCCTCGCCGCTCACTTGGCTCGCGCGAGTCTCTCGGGGTCGGCCTTCGCCGCGTCGGCCCTCGGCAAGCCGTCCCTCATCGAAGCGAGGCGGACTCGACCGCCGCTCCCCCGTCGCATCGCTCGCGGCCTGATACCGCGCCGCCTGCGCGAGCAGACGCGCCTGCTCCAAGTGTGCCAGGTTGTCGTCCGCCGCCCGACCGGCCTTCTTCCAGCCGAAGTGCCTCATCACCAGGATGATCCCCACCACCAGCGCCACGCCCGCGACGAAGTCCGGCGCCGTCATGCTCTTGACCATGTCCATCGGCGACTTGCCGGCGGCCGGCGCTTGCACCTGCAAGGCGTTCGTGTTCGCCGGCTCGACCCCGCCTGCTTCCGCAGGCGACGACTCCAGCCCGCTCCCCACGTTCGTGTCCGGGGTCTGGAGCCGAACCGCCGACGTGTTGCTGCCTTCCTGCATTGCGACCTCCACACCATTCACTCGCAACGAGACGCCGCTCAAGCCGACGCCCGTCAGAACCCTACCATCGGCATGTGAACGCCCCGCGGCTCAATCTCCGCCCTCCGATTCCCAACCGCCCGGTTCTCCCGCCAAAATCGGGCGCCGTCGGCATCGTCATCCGACGCTGGCGGGCCCTTTCGGGCGGCGGGCGCGTCCGTGACCCCGATCGCCGCACCCTGATCGCGTGTTCCGCGGGCGCGGATTCCTCGGCGCTCGCCCTGTGCCTCGCGGCCGCGGGGAGCAACCTCGTCGTCGCTCACATCCTGCACGATCTCCGCCCAGCGCTCGAAGCAACTGCCGACCTTGAGGCCGCCCGGTCGCTGGCCTCCCGGCTGTCGCTCCAATTCGCCAGCGCAAGCGTGTCGTGCAAGTCCAAAGGCGGCAATCTCGAAGCGGTCGCCCGCCGCGAGCGATACGCCGCCCTTGTTGCGCTCGCCCGCGAGCACGCGTGCCCCTTCATCGCGACCGCGCATCACGCCGACGACCAACTCGAAACGCTCCTCATGCGTCTGATCCGCGGGAGCGGCCCGCGCGGCCTCTCCGGGATCGCGCCCAAGCGCCGCCTGGCGCCGGGCATCACACTGATCCGCCCAATGCTCGACATCACGCGCATTGACGCCGAAGCGATCTGCCGTGACGCGGGCGTTTCCTGGACAACCGACGCGACCAACACCGATCGCACGCGCCTCCGGGCGGCGCTGCGGCACGACGTCGTCCCCGCGCTGCGAAGCATCGCGCCATCCATCGCCACGACCGCCGGACGCGTCGCGGCCGTACAGCGCGAAATCGCACATGAACTCGAGCGCGAGGCGAACGTGCTTCTCGCGACGGCGGAAGTCCAGGAACATCGAATGGTCCGGTTCCGCCGACGCGATCTCGCGGGCGCGCCGCGAACCGTCGCCGAGCTCGCCCTCCGTCGGGCGGTCGAACGCGTCGGTTGCCAATCAGACGCTCCCTCGGCCCTCGTAATGACGCGCGCCATCTCGCGCCTACGCGCGCGATCGGGCGAGCGTCGACTGTACGAGTTCGCCGGCGCATCAATCTTGATCGAGGCCGATGGCGCGACGGTCTTCGCGCCTCCAACCCGTCGCGAAAGCTGACAACGCCGGCCAACGAGGCCGAACGACGCAGGCCTTCATCTCCTTCAGCACCGGGCGGGCTGGCCGTCCGAGCACCCGATCCCGTCCGTATTGCGACTGGTTGTCATTGCCAGGGAAACCCCTAGATTCGAGACCGCTCCGATCGGTGCTCAAGCGCCCATCGCGGTCCGCACGGCTCTTCGATCATCCGGACGATGGACGGTGCGAGTCATGCCTTCCTTCCGAGGCGGAGTGTCCATTCGAATCTCGGGCTCGCAAAAGCGTCGCGCCCGGAGCGCCCGGAAGAGATCATCTGCCCCGAGGCCAGGCGTGGATCGATCGGACCCCCGACGATCGGGCCGGCGACGCACACGGGCATCCGCGACAACCCGACCTTGAACCCACGCCATGTTCAACCGCACGAGTCGGGAATGTCGGCGTCGGCTGGAATCACTCTCGCACCCGCTGATAGGCTGACCATGTGGTCACGAGAACCACATTCTGGCCAAGGACCGCTCCAGCAAGGGGTGCAACTCAATCAATCTCTCAACGTCGAATGACACCCGTGATCGTGATATCAACGTAGCGCACGCCTACTCCTCACCGGTGTTCAACGTCCGGCCATCCGGTCTCCTGTCCCTGATCGGCTCGTGTGTGTTGGGGGCGGCGTGCCTCGCCGATACCACCGTCGCCCCGCGCCCCGACGCCACCAACGTCGCGTCGGTGTCCGCCGCCGTGACCGAGCAGGAGGCGTTCGAGATCGGTATCGAGGCCTACGTCTACTTCTACCCGATCATCTCGATGGATGTGACCCGTCGGGTCTCGACCAATCTGCCCGCCGGCGCAAGGTCAGGGTTGGGTCCGATGAACTCGTTCCACCACATGCGCGCATACCCGTCGGCCGATTTCCGCGAGGTGGTACGTCCGAACTTCGACACGCTGTACTCGTCCGCGTGGCTCGACCTGAGCAAGGAGCCCCTTGTCGTCTCGGCTCCCGACACCGGCGGTCGCCATTACCTCCTCCCCATGCTCGACATGTGGTCCAATGTTTTCGCCGTTCCAGGTGCCCGAACCAGCGGCACGGGCCGCGGCCAGTGGGCCCTCGTCCCGCCCGGCTGGACCGGCACGCTGCCCAAGGGCCTCTCGCGCGTCGACGCTCCGACGCCCTACGTTTGGATCATCGGGCGCACGCAGACCAACGGCCCGGCCGACTACGACGCCGTTCACAAGGTGCAAGACCGGTACACCATCACACCTCTCTCAAAGCTGAACGCCAAGCTCGAACCCCCGGCCTTTGTGCCCGATCCGACCGTGGACATGAAGACGCCCCCGCTGGTCCAGGTCAATACCATGCCCGCGGAGAAGTACTTCTCGTACGGCGCGGACCTGATGATGCGCCACCCGCCCGCGATCACCGACTGGTCGACACTGGCCCGACTCGAGCGCCTCGGCATTCGTCGCGGAAGTTCGTTCGATTTCAACGCCGCCCCGCCTCAGGTTCAGGCCGGTCTTCGCCGCGCCGTGGGCGCGGGCCTACAACTTCTCAAAGACAAGACGCCGACATTGGCCCGGGTGACCAACGGGTGGCAGATGAACACCGACACCATGGGCGTCTACGGCAACTTCTACCTGAAGCGAGCGATCGTCGCCATGGTCGGGCTCGGCGCCAACCAGCCCGAGGACGCGGTCTACCCGCTGAGTGTCGGTGATGCGGACGGCAAGCCTTTGATGGGGGAGCACCGGTACGCTCTGCACTTTGCCAAGTCGGAAATCCCGCCCGTGGGCGCGTTCTGGTCGGTCACCATGTACGACGCGGAGGGGTTCCAGGTCGCCAATCCCATCAACCGATTCGCGATCGGCGATCGCGACGCGCTGAAGTTTAACGCCGATGGCTCACTGACCATCTACATCCAGCACGCCAGCCCAGGCGCCGACAAGGAGTCCAACTGGCTCCCCGCGCCCGCCAGCGGCGTGCTCGGCGCGACCATGCGCCTCTACGCCCCCAAGCCCCAGGCGTTGGACGGCCGCTGGAATCCTCCCGCCGTCAAGCGTGTTGACTGATCGCGGGTTGACCACAGCCATCGTTCTCGCGCCAGGCCGCTTCCGAACGAAGAATTCATGCCCCGCCGCTCGCACTGTGCCCTCACGCCGCTGGCGCTGTGTGCGCTCGCCAATCCCAGCCTCGCGCAGACCTCGACGCCCGCCGACGCCATTCCAAGTGAGACCGCGCCCCCACGCGCCATCCTGTCATTCACGCCTTACGCGTGGCTGACCAGCTACGACGGCCGAGTCGGCTCGCACGACATCGAAGTCGACGTCGACGCGTCGTTCGCGGATATCCTAGACGAATCCGATTCCATCCTGGGACTCATGGGCGCCTTGGACCTCGAGGTGGGTCGGTTCGTGTTTCAGGCTTCGGGCGCGCTCGCCAAGGCGGAGTTCTCTGGGACGCGCGGTCGCGCCCGCGACGGCTTGGTCGTCGATTCGTCCGTTGGGGTCGCGGCTCGGGCGGTGCTGGAGAACGCGTGGTTCGAGGGCTTCGCAGGCTATCGCTTTGTCGATGCTCCGATCGGCGAATCCGGCGACCGTCGCGTTCGACTCGATGCCTTCGGCGGGGTGCGCTACACCGACCTGGAGGTGGCGATGGATGTCACCGCCGACGCCAACGTCACGCTCCCTCGCGGCGAAGTCCTTCAGGGCGGCGTCGAGCGTGAGTTCGCCAACCATGCCGCCTGGGTCGAACCCTTCGTCGGTGTCCGCGCGTCGCTCGACCTCTCCAAGAACTGGCGGGCCTCGCTCCGTGGTGACGCCGGAGGTTTCGGCGTCGATGGGTCAAGCTTTGCGTGGCAGGCGATCGGCGCGCTTGGATACAACTGGTCCTTCGACTCATGGTCTCTCGGGCTTTTCGCCGGATACCGCGCCATCGGTCAGGATTACGAGGGCTCAGGTATGATCTGGGACACCATCACGCACGGCCCGGTGCTCGGTCTTTGCGCCGCGTTTACTTTTTGACTCCGCTGGCGCACTCTGCTCGAAGCAGTCGTCACCCCCGCGCCAACCACACCCGCACCAACGCTTCGCCCACCATCGCGATGATGAGCAGCGGCAGGTGCGCGATCGACGCAAAGAAGACCTTGCGGGCCGAAGCCCGATCCTTGGTTCGCGCCAGCTTCACCACCAGCCACAGAAAGCCGAGGTAGGTCAGTGCCGCCACGCCCACATAGGGCAGGCCCAGGTTCTTCACCAGGAATCCGGGCGCGATCGTCGCCGGCGCGAGCAGAATCGTCCAGACAACGATCGCTCGCACCGTTCGAAGCTCGCCGCGCTCCCGCGTCGGCAGCACGCAGAACCCGCCGCGTGCATAGTCATCGCGATACATCCATGCGATCGCAAAGAAGTGGGGAACCTGCCACACCGTCATGAGCGCGTACAGCGACAGCGCGCCAAGCGACAGGGCCGACTCGAACCCGCCCCCCGCGGCCGCCGACCAGCCGATCATCGGCGGGATCGCGCCGGGAATCGTTCCGACCAGCGTTGATGCCGGCGTCAAGAGCTTCATCGGCGTGTATGCAAAGACATACACAAGGATGCACGCCGCCGCCAGCACCGCCGGCGCCGGGCCGTTCACCCACCACAGCAGCGCCGTCCCGATCACCGAGAGCACGATCCCCAGCGTGACAACCTGCCGCGCCGTGACGCGAGATTCGGGAAGCGGGCGCTTGGCGGTCCGCTGCATCACCGCGTCGCGGTCGCGCTCGATCGCCTGGTTGAGCGAGTTCGCGCCCGCCGCGGTCATTGCAACGCCGATGCTCGACCCGATCGCCGCGATCGCCAACGAGCCCAGTGTCCAAGTGTGCTCGACGGCCGAGAGCACGAAGCCAAGCGCCGAGGTGATCGTCACGAGCTTGGTGATGCCGGGTTTGGTGGTCTCAAGCAAGCTCTTGACCACGCCAGCGCGAGGTTCGGTCGACGCGCCAGCGCCGCTGGCGGTCGCTGTTCCCGGAGGCAGATCAACCCGCACCGGCGCATCGACAGCCAAGGCCTGCGCCACCGGCGAGGCCCGGTCATCCGGTCGCTGTTCTGTCGTCGCCCGCGACAAGCCGACAAGTGTAGCGATGACCATTCACGCGGGCTTCGCGCGCGCGGCCACGATCACCACTTCCTGAGCGCCGGACCTGAAACTCCGTGAATGAACCACCCGACCGATCCTCCACCCCGTGTCCGCGCCAACGACCAACCTCGTCTTACCTACTTCCCCGCGCCGCTCTCGCTCGTTACCGGCACCGGTGGCGGCACCGCCAGGTCCGCCCACACCGGGTAGTGATCGCTGGGGAACTTGACCGATGCCTCCGCGCCCAAGCGTGCATCGCTCCCCGGCGCTCGCCGCCACACGCCCGCCTTGGCCACCGCGATCGCCCGCGACGCAAGCACATAATCAACGCGCATTCTGAACGACGACGTGTCGTCCGGGTCGAGCCCCAGCGCCGGCACATCCGCGATCGGCGTCACGCTCGCGTTGACCTTCGCGTGCCCAAGCAGTTTTCCGATCGGGTTGTCGATCGACGCACCCTCGTCCGGGTCGGCGTTGAGATCGCCCACGATCACGAACATCGAGCCCTCCCACAGCCCGCCCGGCTGGCTCGCGTCATCGACCAGGGCCCCGGAGTTGTCGATGTAGTCGCTCCAGAACCGCACCTCATCGTGGTTGCGTCTCGCGTTCCGCATCTCAGCCCCATCGAACGCCGGCGGTGAAGGATGCGAGCACAGCACGTGCAGCACGCTCTTGTTGGGCAGCCGCACCGGCACGTCCCAGTGCGACTTCGACGAGAGCCGCATGTACTTCAACTCTTCATCGTCAAACCACGCCTTGCCATCAAGCGACTTGGGCAGCATCGCGTTCGGCAGATAGCTCCAGGGCATGAGCCTGAACGTGCGCACGTGCTCGCTCAGAATCTCCAGACGCTCGTCGACCAGCAGCGCCATGCCGTATTGCCCGGGAAACGTGCCGAATCCCCAGCAGTCGTTCCCATACGCCCGCCCCTCGGCCGTCTGCTTCGACGGATTCCCCGCCGCATCCGACGCCGGCGGCATGGGAAACTCCGCGACCGTCTTTCCGTCATTATCGAGATCAAAGCCGCTCGAAACACCCGTGTTCACCGGCGCCATGAACGCCTTGAACTTCATTCCCTGCACGTCCGGCGCCTGCGGCACCGCCAGGTACAACTCCGCAAACCTCGCCGCGTTCTGCCCGAGCTTCTCGCCGGAAACCAGATCGGGAAAGCCCTCGCCGTCATACGCGATCTCGTTCAGGAAGATGATGTTGGGGCGCATCCGCTGGATCACCTCGGCCAGTTGCTTCAGCCGCGGCTGATCGCCCGTCTTCAGATCGCTCGTCCGCATGTCCTCAACGTTGAACGTCGCGACCCGCAGCACCACCGACCCCGCGGCCGGCACATTGCTGATCTCGCCCGCGCCGTCCTGGGCCCGCGCGCCCCACGCGAGAACGACCGACACAAGCCCCGCGCCCAGCCAACTTGACTTCATCGCCCATCTCCGTGCCAAAGGTTGGAACGCAGATCGCCGCCAGGCGCATTGTGTGGCCCGCGGATCCCCGCCGCTTCTCGCCCTATCAACACGCCTGCGGCAACCACCCGATCGCCTAAACTTAGGCGATCCGTCCACGTCCCGGTAGCTCAGTTGGATAGAGCAGCGGTCTTCTAAATCGCAGGTCGGCGGTTCGAATCCGCCCCGGGACGCTTCGCGCGGCAAGCTGCTTTGTGCCACGGACCTTTCCCCAGGTCCGAGCGATCCAAGTCGCCTCTCACATCTTCCGCGCCCTCACCGCTAGGAACATCGGGATCTCGCGCCTTGCGCGATTCTCCTCGTCCGCCTTCGGACCTGGCGCACTCCGCCGCGCGCTCGCCCATTCCTCGATCGCGTCGACCACCAGGCCCGCCTCCGCAATCGCACGAACGTACGCCTGGATCGGGCGGTTGAACGTCCACGTCGTGATCGGTTCCTTGCCGCTCGACACCTCGCCGGGGTTCATCACGATCGCAGTCGGCTCCTGCGTCAGGTAGCCATCCACTCGACGATACTGGCGCGGTGGTGTTTCGCTCTGCTCGCTTTCCATCGGCCCGCCCGTGCGGTGCCCACGCCGCGAGCGCTCGTATTCCCAGCCCCAGCTCGTGCGCCCCGGCGCGCGGAACGCCGGGTGCAGGATCACCATCACGAACCGCCCGCCCTGCTTCAACGCGTTCGTGACGCCGCGCATCAGCGGCAGGACCGGATCGATATTCATGAGCGCCATCACGCACGCGACGCCGTCAAACTCGCCGAGCTTGGCGTCAATGGCGCGAGCGTCGCCGACCTCGAATCGCGCCGGCTTGGCCGCCGCCTTGGCCCAGCGCCGGGCGGCGTCGATCAGCTTCTCCGAAGCGTCTACACCGATCGCGTCCGCGCCGCTCTCAGCAAGCTTTCGCGTCAGGATTCCCTGGCCGCAGGCGACGTCGAGAATCCGCTGGCCCGGCTTGAGTTCAAGCAAGCGCAGCGTTCCCGGCATGATCACGTCGCGGTGGTGGTCGCTCCGCCCGTGCTTCAGCAGCTGGTCGTACCAGCCCGCGACGTGGTCCCACGACGAGTTGCTGACCTGCGGCATCGGCTTCTCGGGCGCGGGCTCCGCCGCCGTCTCCGGGATTCGTGAGCCTCCGCGTCGCGTCAGACGCCGGAACTCCTCCGGCGCGGGGCTCGTGAAGCGCATCGATTCGCCGGTCGTGGGGTGTGTAAACCCGAGCTCGGTCGCGTGCAGGCACACGCGGCCCATCGGGTCGTCGCACTCCTTCGGGCCCGTGCCGCGATAGCGCCAATCGCCGATCAGCGGGTGGCCCATCTCCGACATGTGAACGCGGATCTGGTTCTTCCGCCCGGTCTCCAGCCGAACCTGGATCATCGTGCGCGACGGCCCGACCTCGACCACGCGATAATGCGTCACCGCGAGCTGCGGCGTGTTGTCGTGTCCCCTCGAGTCGTCGCGCTCGCCGTCGCGCGCGTGCCTGGCCGGCTCGCGCACGCTGTGCATCAGGCCATCCGCGCCCTCGGCGACGAACGTGCTGATCGTCCCCGTCGCCTGCGGGCCTTGTCCTTTCAACTCGCCCTCGACGACCGCGGTGTACAGGCGGTGCACGCGCTTGGTGCGGAACTGCTCCTTCAGGCTCTCATACGCCGCCTCGCTCTTGGCGAAGACCAGCAGGCCCGAGGCTTCCTTGTCGAGCCGATGGATGATCCACACGCGCGTGCCGCGTCGGCGCGAGCGCATCTTCACATGACGCTTGATCTGTCCGAAGACGCAGGGCGTGCTTGAGGGCAGTCCGCCCTCGGTCATCATGACGGCCGTCACCACGCCGGTCGGCTTGTCGACGACGATCACGTCGTCATCTTCGTGGACGAGTCGGATGCCAAGCCCAAGCCCGCGCAGGCGTTCGGTGCGCTCGAAGCCTCGCCCCGGACCCGTGTCAGGCCCGCGATCCTGCCCTCGTTCGGTGCTGGAGTCGAAGCCACCTTGAGGGCTTGGCTCCTCACGCCGTGGGCCGCCCGGGCGGAATCCGCGCATGGGCATCCCCGGGCCGCCGCGAGGCCCCCGTCGCAAGTCATCGGACCCGTCTCGATTGTCCCGCCCGCGTCGCGGCCCGGTTGGCTTCATGATGAGACTCTAGCGCGAGCGTTCCGGCGTGCATCGGCTGGGCTCGCGCTTGAGGGGCTTCGACCCCTGCCCTCGCAAGTGCAGTCTGATGTCCCCGGGGTCGGTGGGAGGGGTGCAGCACGCTTCGGCTTGTTGCCGCCCGACCCTGTCGAAGCCGTCCGGCAATCCCACCCTCGGTCCATTCATGCCCCCTCCGCGCTCTCCGCGTCGCTCCGTGGTGAATGGACTTTTGGCACGATCCGATCCATCAGCCACGCCGCGAAGGCGTCCTTGGACATCTTGGGCGCCGGGGTCTGTGCGCCGCCCTTGGCGAAGAGGGTCGCCTCAATGTCCGGGCTGTCCATGGTCTCCAGGGGGTTTCCCACCACCAGGTCGACGCCCTTGCGTTCGAGCTTGGCGAGCGAAGAGGTGGCCAGCTCTTCGCGCGGCTCGAGCGCAAATCCAATCAGCAACTGCCCGGTCCTCCGCGATGAACTGACTTCCGCCAACAGGTCCGGCGTCGGCTCGAGTTCGAGCGTGAGATTGCTCGCGTGCCGTCTGAACTTGCCATTCCACATCGCCGGGTCGACCTTTGGCCGATAATCCGCGACCGCGGCCGCCATCACCAGCACGTCCGTCTTCCCAAACTCCTCCCGAAGCAATCCCCGCAAGTCTTCGCACGTTCGGAACCGGCGTACCCGCACCCGCGAATCGGTCGGAAAGGCTGGGGCCGGTCCGAGCAGCAGGGTTGCGGACCACCCGCGTCGGGCCGCTTCGTCGGCCAGGGCGCACCCCATCCGCCCGGAGGACCGATTCCCGATGAACCGCACCGAGTCGATCGGCTCGTGGGTCGGTCCTGCGGTGATGAGGATCCGCGTCGGGGTCGTTGGCAGTGGGGGATGGCTCAAGGTGCGAACCTCTTCGATTGGCGATCCCTTCCCGTTCCCTTCGGATGACCGTAGGCCCCGCTTCACATTGGGATGCCGCCGGATGCAATCCGATTCCGTCCGACGTACCATCCCCCTCCCTCCGTTCGCGTCGACCCAGCCCGGGGCGATCGTGGTTCGGAACAACTGACCTGGTGACTCGATCTCGGGAAAGGGCGAATGGCACGATCTCGCAAGAAACTCGGTGACATCCTCGTCGGCTGGGGCGTGATCACCGCAGACCAGGCCGACAAGGCCTCTTCCGCCGCCAAGGGCGCGGGTAAACGTCTCGGTGAGGCCCTCGTCGACCTCGGTTTCGCCAAGGAGGACATGGTCGCCAAGGCATTGGCCGAGCAGTTCGGCGTCGAATACGTCGATCTCGCATCGCCCGCTGTCAGCGGCAAGGTCGACATCAAGCTCATCCCCGAAGAGCTGATCAAGAAGCACCTCGTGCTTCCCCTCTCGCGCAACGCCGGACGCCTCCAGCTCATCATCCACGACCCGATGGACCTGGAAATGCAGGACATGCTGCGTTTCCGCCTCAACGTCGAGATCGAGCCCAAGCTCGCGTCCCGTTCGGCCATCAAGGCCTTTCTCGACGGCGGCGGCAAAGGCGGCGGCGGCGGGGGCGCCCAGCCGCGAATGGTCGCGCCCACCGAATCCCTCGTCTCCGAATCCATCGACAAGTCCGTCGATAAGTCCGTCGACCGCTCGATGGACAAGTCGATCGACGTCACCAGCGAAGACGCCCCCATCGTCAAGCTCTGCAACCGCATCCTCGTCGAGGCTGTCAAGATGCGGGCCAGCGATATTCACGTCGAGCCGATGGCGGATCGCGTGCGCCTCCGCTATCGAATCGACGGCGTGTGCCTCGAACGCGACAACCTCCCCAAGCGCATGCAGAACGCCCTGCTCTCCCGCTTCAAGCTGATGTCGTCGATGAACATCGCCGAGAAGCGCGTCCCGCAGGACGGCCGAATCAAGATCCCCGTCGACGACAAGCTCATCGACTTCCGCGTCTCGGCCTGCCCCGCCTATCACGGCGAGTCGGTGGTGGCCCGTATTCTGCGTCCCGACAGCGTCCGCATCGGTCTGGTCAACCTCGGCTTTGAGCCCGACAACCTCTCGATCTTCAATCGCATCATCCGCCGCCCCAACGGCATCTTTCTGGTCACCGGCCCCACCGGCTCGGGAAAGACCACCACGCTCTATTCCGCGCTCGACGTTCTCAACCGCCCCGACAAGAAAATCATCACCGCCGAAGACCCGGTCGAATACGCCTTCGAGGGGATCAACCAGTGCCAGGTGAAGGAACACATCGGGCTGACATTCCCGGCGATTCTCCGCTCGATGCTCCGTCAGGCGCCCAACATCATCCTGGTCGGCGAAATCCGCGATAAGGAAGTCGCCGAAATCGCCATCCAGGCCGCCCTCACCGGCCACCTTGTATTCTCGACGCTGCACACCAACGACGCGCCGTCCGCGATCACCCGACTGGTCGACATGGGCGTCAAGCCGTTCCTGGTCGCCAGCTCGATCCAGGCCGTCATGGGCCAGCGCCTCATCCGCGTCCTGTGCAAGCAGTGCAAGCGGGCCGCCAAGGCCGAAGAGCTCGATCCAAAGCTCCTGCGCCTGACCGGCATCGCGCAGGAAGAGGGCCTGGGCAAGATCCTGCACCCGGTCGGCTGCGACAACTGCGTCAGCACCGGCTACCGCGGGCGAATGGCCATCTTCGAGATGATGGTGATGAACACCGCCATCCGCGACCTGGCCTTCAAGCTCGCCCCCGTCTCCGAACTCCGAAATGCCGCCCTCGCCTCCGGCATGCGACCGCTGGTCGAAGACGGCAAGATCAAGATTCTGAACGGTGTCACCACGCCCCTCGAAATCGCCAAGATGACCCAGGTCGACCTCGACAAGTAACCCCGAAACCCCGACCAGCCCACCGGAGATCGTTCATGTCCGGCATCCAGATCGACCGCCTCCTCGACACCGTCGTCAAACTCAGCGCGTCAGACTTGCATCTGACCGTCGGCCGCCGTCCCACCATCCGACACAACGGCCAGCTCAAGGACCTCCAGACCAAAATCCTCGATTCCGACGACATGGTCTCGCTGATGAAGGCCATCACGCCCGAACGAAATCAGCAGGAACTCCAGGAGGTCGGCGGCACGGACTTCGGTTTCGCCTACGGCGAGGCCGCCCGCTTCCGAACCTCCGTCTTCCGCCAGCGCGGCGATTTGGCCATGGTCCTTCGTCGAATCCCGAGTAAACTCCTTACGTTTGAACAGATCGGTCTGCCGGAAATCTGCCGCGAGCTGATCCGGCGTCCGCGCGGCCTGTTCCTCGTCACAGGCCCGACCGGCTCGGGCAAGACCACATCGCTTGCGACCATGGTCGACTACGTCAACATGACCCTCGATCGTCACATCGTGACCATGGAAGACCCGATCGAGTATTACCACTACCACAAGAAATCGATCGTGAACCAGCGCGCCATCCACGACGATGTCCCGAGCTTTGCCGAAGCCCTCCGCCGCGTGCTCCGCCAGGACCCGGACGTGATCCTGGTCGGCGAAATGCGAGACCTGGAAACCATCGAGTCGGCCGTGCGAGCCGCCGAGACCGGCCACTTGGTCTTCGGTACCCTCCACACGACGGGTGCCGCCAAGACGATCGACCGACTCGTCGATGCCTTCCCCCAACAGCAGCAGAACCAGATCCGCGTTCAGCTTTCGACCGCGCTGATCTGCGTACTGAGTCAGGTGCTCCTGACCCGCGTCGATACTCCCGGCATGGTGGCAGGCTACGAGTTCCTCGTCGTGACGCCCGCCATCGCCAACCTGATCCGCGACAACAAAAGCTTCCGTATCGACTCCATGATCCAGACCGGCAAGAAGTTCGGCATGCAGCTCCTGGATGACCACCTTTGGTCGCTTTACTCGCGAGGCATGATCTCAGCCGAAGAAATGATCGATAAGGGTAAAAATCCAGGTGACCTACGTGACAAGGTGCATAAGCTCGGACGAACCGTTGGGCGAACCGAGTGGGATGAGGACGATGCTGAACCTGGCAATTCCGGGTCTAGTGGTGAGAAGAAAGCTTAAAATCCAAGTGTCTTATTGAAAACGCTTGCTTCTTGGACTGGCGTTTATCGAACCGGGTCGGTATCTTGACCGAATCGTGGTCAGGTACCAAACGTGGTTCGGTTGTTCTCCCCTGCGACGCGCCGAAGGCGGCCGCGTCGAACTCGATTCGGCGGTACGACCGAACGAGCCATTCCGACTCGGGTAGTTCCCGAGAATCGGCTTGTAGGGGCGGCAGGGTTCTTCCGGTTGGAACCCAGGCGACGGGTTCAGAGCAAGGCGGAGTTGAAAGGACGGCCGCGAGGCCGATCAGCACGCCATGGCGACCATGCCCAACATCGATCCCGCTGAACTGAAAGGCCGAAAGCTCGGCCGCGTTCTGGCCAAGATCGGCAAGTGTACCCGCGAGCAGGTCCATGAGGCTCTGGAGGTCCAGAAGACCCGCAAAGTGCTCCTTGGTCAGCTGCTGGTTGAGCTGGGCCACTGCAACGAGCGTGACATCGCCGCCGCCCTTGCCGGTCAGGCGGGGATGCACTACTTGGACCTGACGGGCTTCGACATTCCCGAGCAGGCACGGGGCGTGATCCCGGCGGAAAACGTGAACAGCTACCAGGTCATCCCGGTCGAGTACAACCCGGTCAGCAAGCGACTGAAGATCGCGATGAAGAGCCCGGACAATTTCCGGGCTGTCGACGACCTTCGCCTGCTCTTGGGCGGCAACGTCGATGCGGTGGTGGGCGATCCCGCGGCGATCGACACGCTCATCAAGAAGTACTACTCCAAGTCCGAGTCGGTCGTTGACGTTCTGTCGGAGCTGAGCAAGGACAAGAAGTTCGAGAAGCTGGCGGCGGGCGTGCGCGGCGGCGAGTCCATCGACCTCGACGCGGTCATGGAGGCCGCCGAGGACAACCAGGTCATCAAGCTCCTCAACCTCGTGCTCCTGCAGGCGATCAAGGACCGCGCTTCGGACATCCATTTCGAGCCTTTCGAGAACGAGTTCAAGATGCGCTACCGCATCGACGGCGTTCTCTACGAGATGGTCCCGCCGCCCAAGCACCTGGGACCGGCGATCACCAGCCGTATCAAGGTCATGGCGGGCCTGGACATCGCCGAGCGGCGACTTCCGCAGGACGGTCGTATTGAATTGACCGTCGGCGGCAAGCCGGTCGACCTGCGTATCGCCGTGCTCCCGACCATGCACGGCGAGTCGTGCGTGATGCGCGTGCTGGACCGCTCGAACGTGGAGCTTTCGCTCGAGCGTCTGGGCCTGCGCGAGGACGACCTGGCGACGTTCCGGCGTCTGATCAACAAGCCCAACGGCATCGTGGTGGTGACCGGCCCGACCGGCTCGGGCAAGACCACCACGCTTTATGCCGCCCTGGCCGAACTCAACGACATCGAGACCAAGGTTCTGACGGCCGAGGACCCGGTCGAATACGACATCGACGGGCTGTGCCAGTGCCAGGTGAACACCGAGGTCGGCACGACCTTCGCCAAGCTGCTGCGAAGCTTCCTGCGTCAGGACCCGGACATCATTCTGGTGGGCGAAGTCCGCGACCTTGAGACCGCGCAGATCGCGGTGCAGGCGTCGCTGACCGGGCACCTGGTGCTGAGCACGCTGCACACCAACGACGCGCCCAGTTCGATCATCCGTCTGCTCGATCTCGGCCTGGAGGCGTTCCTTCTGACCGCGACGATCGAGGGCGTGGTCGCGCAGCGTCTGGTGCGCATGGTGTGTACGAACTGCAAGGAGCCGTTCTCGCCCACCGAAGAGCAGCTGATGGAGCTTTCGCTCACGCCCGAGATGGTGCGCGGGCGGCGCTTCATGCACGGCAAGGGCTGCGACCGCTGCAACGGATCGGGCTACAAGGGGCGGATGGCGTTGTACGAGATCATGACGCTCGACGACGAGATGCGTGATCTCATCATGAAGCAGGCGAGCACGGCGGTGCTGCGCGAGCACGCGAGGAAGCGCGGCATGCGCACGCTGCGCGAGGCGGGCCTCATCGCCATCTACGAGGGGCAGACGACCATCGACGAGGTGGTGCGCGAGACGATCGCCGAGGAATAACGCGACGCGGGCCGGGGTGCAACCTCCCGTCGTCGCGCGTTTGGGTTCGTGAACCAGCCCGGCGATTCGCCGGGCGCGTGTGGAGACGGGTGTCATGGCCACGTTCGCATACGAAGCGCTCAACGCCGCGGGCAAGCCCCAGAAGGGCACGATCGAGGCGACCAGCAGCGAAGAGGCGGTGCAAAGGATCAAGGCCCAGGGCTTCTTCCCGACCTCGGTGAAGGAGACCAAGGGCAAGAAGGCCGGCATTCCCGGCGCCGCCGACGCCGGCAAGAAGCCCAAGAAGAAGAAAAAGGGCGCGGGCATCGCGATCGGCGGCGTGGGCCAGAAGCAGCTCACGCTCTTCACCCGTCAGCTTTCCACGCTGCAGGACGCGGGCCTCCCGCTGCTCCGCTCGCTGCAAATCCTCGAAGGACAGCTCAAGCCCGGCACGCTCAAGGGCGTGCTGCAAGGGGTTTGCGAGGAGGTCGAGGGCGGCTCGTCGCTCTCCGAGGCCTTCGGCAAGCACCCGCGTGCGTTCGATCGCCTGTACGTCAAGATGGTGGCGGCCGGTGAGATCGGCGGCGTGCTCGACGTCATCCTCCAGCGTCTGGCGGAGTTCATGGAGAAGAGCGAGCGCCTGAAGAGGAAGATCAAGGGCGCGATGGTGTATCCGATCGTCGTGGTCGTCATCGCCGGCGTCATCATGGCGGGCATCATGGTCTTCATCATCCCCAAGTTCGAGGAGATCTTCACCGACTTCGGCGTCAAGCTCCCCGCCCTCACGCGCTGGCTGATCGAGACCAGCCGCTGGGTCGCCGGCACCAACCCGGGGCAGCAGCTGCCAGGCTGGCTCTTCATGCTCGTCTTCCCCTTCGCCGCGTGGGTGTTCTTCAAGCTCGTTCGCAAGGCCGGCCCCGGGAGGGCGGCGACCGACACGCTGATCCTTTGGATTCCCATCTTCGGCAAGCTGGTGCGCAAAACCTCGATCGCCCGGTTCACGCGCACGCTGGGCACGCTCATCTCCGCCGGCGTGCCGATCCTCGAGGCGATCACGATCACCAAGGAGACCTCGGGCAACTACGTCTATGAGAAGGCCCTGGGCAAGGTTCACGACTCCATCCGCGAGGGCGAGTCCTTCGCCGGCCCGCTCCGCGAGAGCAAGACCTGCGACGCCATCGTCGTCAACATGATCGATGTCGGCGAGGAGACGGGCGAGATGGACGGGATGCTCATGAAGATCGCCGACAACTACGACGAAGAAGTCGACGTCGCCGTCGCCTCGCTCGTCAGCCTTCTTGAGCCGCTGATGGTCGTCATGCTCGGCGGCATCGTCGGCACCATCGTCGTCGCCATGTTCCTCCCGCTGGTGGCGATGATCGAATCTCTCCAGGGCGGCGGCGGCAAGTAGGCGGCGCACGCGCACTCCCGAGGGCACACACGATGCGATCCACGTCACGCACAACCCAGGGCCGGCCGGCGAACCGGGGCTTCACCATCGTCGAGCTCCTGGTCTCGATCGGCGCGATCGTGCTGCTGATGGGACTCCTCATCGTCGGGCTCCAGAAGGGCGTTTTCCTGGCCAAGTCCTCCGCCGACGCACAGACCGTCCGGGCCGTCAAGCTCGCCGTTGATCAATTCAAGATGGACTTCGGCTTCTTGCCGCCTCTGGTCAAGGACGTCAAGCACGCCCGATGGATCGAGGACCACCCGCTCATCGAAGCCGAGAAGCGAGTCGCGGTTTATCTCCCGCAGCGCACCGCTTCCGGGGGCTTCAACAACGACTGGAAGGACCTGCGCGGCGACGGCGTCAACGGCCCGATCGACGAACGCTTTAGCAACGCCACCCTCGCCTATTACCTCGTGGGCGCCCTGGACATCCCGGTTCACGGCAAGGATCAGGAGCCCAAGAACATCACCATCGACGGCGTGCTCGGGCCCGGCTTCGTCGCGCCCTTCATCGATGGTTCCTTCAAGGTTCCCGCCGCGATCAAGGACACGAACCAGAAGCCCGTCAGCAAACGCACCGGCCGCGTGTTCAAGCCCCTGGTCGACACCGGAAAGTCCGGGCTGCGCCTCTTCCGTGAGCTCACCGACGTCACGGGAACCAAGATCGAGCTCCAGGACCGGAACGGCGTGGCCTTGCGTTACTACCGCTGGAAGCAGGGCGAGCGTCACCAATCCTCCGGCCCGCCCAAGATCAAGGACCTCAACGACCTCAATGTTCCTGCCGTCGTCGGCGACCCGACCAACAACCCGCTTCTGCGCGAGGCCGAGTTCGCCCTCGTCGGCGCCGGGCCCAACAAGCTTTTCGGCGACGAGAGCGTCGCGGTCATGGCGCTCGAGCTGGGCATGAGCACCAGCGACAGCGAGGAGCGCATGCGCGAGCTGGCCCGCGAGGACAACGTGGTGGAGGTGGGACGATGAAGAAGCCCAACGCCCATCGAGCGTTCACGCTGGTCGAGCTGCTCGTGGTCATCACGATCTTCGTCCTGCTCCTGGCGATCGCGGTTCCGTCGTTCTCGTCGCTGATGGATTCGTCCGAACGGGCCCAGGCGGAGAACCAGCTGGTGACGGGCCTGAACCAGGCCCGCTCGGCGGCGCTCACGAGCGAGTCCACCGGCGACACCGCTGCCGTCTTCTTTTTCGACACCAACGGACGACTCCGCATCGTCACCTGCGTCGATGTCGGCGATCTCCCCGATGTCGACATGGCGGACAACCCCGTTACACGAGACGTGTTCGTGCCCGTGGCGAGCTACCCCGTCGTTCAGCTGCCGCGAGGCTGGTCCGTCCGCGGGTTCGCGCCCGTCGGATCGGTCGACACCGGTTCGGGGAGCGGCTGGTATGAAAAGCCGGCCTCCAGCAACCGCGTCCTTTCGTCCACCACGGGCAACTGGGTCTTCCCCGAAACAGCTTACTACGACCCGCCCAACACCGGGCAGAAGCAAGGGCGCAACCGCCAGACGTTTATGATCCGATTCCAGGGCGGCTCGGGCGTGCTCCGCACGGACGTGAACATCCCCGCCGTCGTGCTGGATTTCTCTCCCGCCACGTCGTTCCGCGCCGTCGCGCCCTGGAGTGAGTACCGGTTTGATGCGACGGACCGCCCGGAGGTGCTGGTGAGACGGGCCGTCGCCAGGAAGCTGGCGAACCCGAGTTGGGACAAGCTTTCTCTTCTCCTCGGCGATGACGCGGTCGACAGCGTGCTGACCCGCGCCATCACGGAGCTGGCCCTCTACGACGAGAACGAGTTGGCCGGGGCGGTCGGCGCGCGCGGCCTGAACAAGGCAACCAATTGCATCTACGGCGGGACCAAGGTCAACTCCGCCGCGACCTTCCCTCGCATCGACCAATCACTCTTCGGGACCGCGTTCAACGCCGGCGAACTTCCCACGCGCATCAACGACTGGATCCTCGGCGTGGGCGAGGACACCAAGCCCTCGGACGTGCGTCTGTACACGATCGATCGTTATTCCGGGCAGGCCCGGGAGGTGCTCCCGTGAGTGCGTCCAACACCCCGCGCGGTTTCACGCTGATCGAGGTGCTCATCGCCGTCCTCGTGCTGGCGATCGGGCTGCTTGGCATCGGCGCCGTGTTCCCGGTCGTCGTGCGTCAGCAGCGGCAGGCCCAGGACACCATCCAAGGCATCACCTCCCGTCAGGGCGCCGAGGCGTATCTCCTCGCGCGGAACGCCGCCAAGACTCTCACCGGCGGCATCACCAAGGTCTCCATCACGGGCAGCCCGACCACGATCCAATGCGGGGAATCGCACGGCCTGTTCGCCGGCGACGTGGTGGCCATCACCGGCCCCCTGACCTATCCGGCCGACATCAACAACCGTAATTTCATGGTGGCCTCCACCCCCAGCGCCTCGTCGTTCACCCTCGGCGTGGAGGTGACCTTCGTCGACAATCACACCGGAACCTGGACGCTGGTCCGAGACTCGTTGGCGCGCGACATCGCGGCCTTGGTCGTGGCCCAGTCTTCGCGGGCTCCCGGTGAGTGGCATCTGCCCGGCATCGATCCCAAGAACGGAGAGGTTGCGCTCGACCGTGAGACCCTCCCGCTGGCGGATCGCCTCTCGCCGCCCCCCTTCTCCGACGCCGGCGACCCGCGGTTCGTCTGGGACTTCGCCGCCCGTCTCCCCGAGATTGCGTTCGACAAGTCCGGCGATGTCTCGAACCTGGGTCATGTCGAGGTGGCGATCTTTGTCCGTCGCATCGACACCGGCATCACACTCGGGCAGCCCTCGGGCAAGAAGTACACGCTGTCGCATGTGCTGGCGGGCGACGGGGTTCTCCCCAACTTCCGGCGTGTGCCCGTCGGGGCGGACTCCACCGGACGCGCCACGCTTAACGGGACGCCCAATTACTCCACGCTGCAGATTCTCGGCGTGGAGCCCCGCGAGCAAGGCGCCAAGCTGCAGTTCTCCAAGAGCACGCCCGTGGGCTTGCTGGCGGCCCTCCGACAGCCCGGGCAGAAGCTCGTCGACAACACCGGCGCGGTGCGATCCGTCGCCAAGGCCGACGAGGCCGATCGCTGGACCGTCGTGCTTGAGCAACCCCTTCCCGCCGATCTGCTCAGCGCGATCGAGCACGACGGCTTCCAGCTCGAGGTGCTCGCCACGCCCCAGATTCCCGCGGCGGCCACGGTGCTGAGGGTTCCGTTGTGAAGAACCAAGGACGCTCCATGTTCGATCATGCTCAAAGCCTCCGCCGCTCCGCCGAAGCCGATCCCAGGTTCGGGGGACGCCGCGCGTTCACGCTGCTGGAAGCCATGGTCGCCATCGGCGCCATGGCTCTGGTCTCGGTCGGTCTGGCGGCGATCTTCTCCTCGGTGGGCAAGACCATCACGGGCGGCAAGCGTCTGAGCACGCTGAACACCTACGCCGCCCTGGTCGAGCAGCAGATGCGCCGCGATTTCGAGGCCATGTCGCGCGACGGTTACCTGATGATCCGCAACCAGTACACCACGGATGGGACCGGGAACTCGGCCCAGAAAAAAGAAGTCGGCGTTTCGCTCCTGAGCGTCGAGACGCCGCGCCCACGGCGGATCGATGAACTCATGTTCTTCGCCAAGGGAGCCTTCTCCACCGCGCGCGAGGCCACCGACCCGGACTTTGGGGCCAAGAGCACCGAGGCTCGTATTTATTACGGGCACGGCACACGCCTCCCCGACAACTACCCCGCGTTCATCAAGCCCGGCGTCGCCGATGCCAACGCCCGTAGCTCCGCGTCCAACGCGGTCTGGATCGGACTCGGCGATCCGTTCGGCCCCAACGAGTATGCCGGGTCCTGGATGTTGCTGCGCCATGTGACCTTGCTGGCACGCCCCGAAAGCACCGCCGAGATGTTCCCGTCCCGAAAGGTCTTCCAGTGGGACCCCGCGACCGCGCGGGCCAAGGTCGTGCTGCGCGACAAGGTCGGGCAGGTGGGGCTGCACCCGGCGGCGTCCAGCCTCTTCCGCGTGCTCGCCGGCCGTCTTCCGGCGACCAGCACCTCGCTGTCGCGCGATTTTTTCCGCGAGGAGCAGAACAGGCCGGCGAACCGTCCGCTCTTCACGTCCGGCATCGTCGATCTCGCAACCACCGATCTCAACGAGGTCCGCACGATCGTTTCGAGCGTGACCGTTCCCCCTCTGACCATCAGCCAGAACGCCTCGAACTTCCAGGTTCCCAACCCTCCCAGGTTGCAGAACAACGTGCCGCTGACCCAGGAGTGGATGGAGGAGGGTTGGCCGGCGTATTCGGACGCGACCGCGGCCCCCGACACCCGCACCCCGCCGCAGTTCCCGGGCACCCGCCTTCGCTATGAGCCCGCCGCCACCAACTACATCGGCGTCCTCACGTCGTACAACACGCCGGCCAAGGCCGGCGAGGGCGCCTATCGGCGCGCCGATCAGATGATGCTGACGGCCTCGAACTTCGTGCCCAATTGCAGCGAGTTCATCGTCGAATGGTCCTTCGGGGATGTGGATCCCGACACCAACGACATCCTCTGGCACGGGATCGAGCGTCTGGCCGATACCGACGGCGACGGCGTGGCCAACGACGGCGACCGGGCCTTGGCCGTGCCCTACCCGCTTACATACAAGAAAAAAACGCAGTCGTACACCAATCGATACACCAAGTTCGATGGCACCTGGGCGACCTACTCCGTGCCCGCCACGCTGATCTACAACCGGAACGCGACCCCGTTGTCGGAGGTCTCGCAGACGGCCTATTTCGGGTACCTCGACCCCACCAAAACGGACAGCGCGCCGTGGCCCTGGCCCAAGCTGATCCGCGTCATCTTCACGCTCGCCGACCCCAACGACGCGGGCGTTCAGCAGACTTTCCAGTTCCTGTTCGAGACTCCGGGAGCCCGGAGCTAGTCCCCGTCCGAGTGTTTCAGTCCGGGACATCACGCCGGGGAATCAGGGCCGAGAACCGCGGCCCGGGAGCAGACCATGAACGATCTCATCCGCCACACCAGCCAGGACGCGACCCGCCGGAACGCCGATCAAGTCGGAGGCTTCATCACCACCCTGCGTCGCGCCGCACGATTCGGCGCCGGGCTGTTGCGTGCCGTCGCCGGCGCTCCCGCCGGTGTTCAGCGGACGCGGCGCGGCTCGTTCCTGGTGCTCGTGGTCGCGACGCTCGCGCTCATGTCCGTCTTCGCCGTCGTGTACGTCACGATCGGGAAGACCGACGCGGGCACGCGGCGCGGCGTCCTCAAGGGCCAGGCCCGCGACGACGTTCCCGACCAGCTCGCCGATCACGTCGTTCGGATCATCGGTGATGACGTCTTTGCGACCCTGAATCTCGGCGTCGACAGCAAGGGAGAACCATTCAACGTCCGCGAGGTCACCGACTATCCGGGCGTGAACTGGTCCGATCGCTCCGACAGCGCGACGCCCGACCTTGGCTTCAATCCCGTCGGAACCCACACCAGCCAATGGACCAGCGCCGGGGTGGACCCGCGCGGCGCGTCCGATCCCTTCCTGGCCGCCGGCGAACCGACCTATCTCGGCTTCTTCAATGACGGCACCACTCGCGTCTCGTTCAAGCAGGCGAGCGACTGGGCCGCCATCTCCAACGTCGCGCCCGACGGCGCCTTCGTCAACCTCTACAACCTCCGCGGCAACTTCGCCGCCACCCCTCAGCAGATGCGCTCCCAGCTCACCCTGCTCGACCAGAACGGCGACCCGACCAATTCGCTCGACTTCGGCGGCGTGCTCGACTTCAAGAGCCCCGCGCACCTGACCAACCGCCAGCAGGGGCTCTTCCGCCCCGCCAACACCCTGCGGAGCAACGGCGTTGCCCCGTCGCCCAACAACGCCGACTATCTCGACTACCACTACGCCGATACCGACGCCGACCACTTCTACGACTCCCGCTGGTTCGAGCTGATCGACGCCCGCGATCTTTCCAATGTCAGGAATCTTCTCAGGACCGACGACGGGATGCGGTACTTCTTCGCCGTGCGCGTGGAGGACCTCTCGGGCCGATCCAACGTTCTGACCGGCATGGACCTGAAGGGACCGCCCAACGATGATCCCCGCAACGTGATCGGCGTGACGCCCGATGTTGATCTGCGCCGGCTCTTTTCGCTGATCGACCCGCTCAGCGACGACCCCAACGACCCCGACCTGCAGCTCGGCTACGCGGGCCTTCAACAGCCCGTCGGCGACGCCCAAGCCAAGCTGGTCGAGAACTACGCTCTGTATGTCCCGGGCTTCGGCGGCCAGATGTCGATGCTGGTCGGCGAGTACGCCTATGACGCCCTGCACAACCCCACGGACGGCGCGATGCACACGGGCCTGATCCTCCCTCCCGAGGTCGCCAAGTCCGCCGCCAACCCGTTCACCTACGCCCTCCCCGGAGACCGCACCGACCTTTACCGCGAGCAACTGGGCCTGGGCCTCGGTCTGGTCCGCAAGTCCGGCGTCAGCCTCGGCGCCATCACCAGCATCGAGGACCTGGGCGAGCTGCTCACCTATCGCGGCATCAACGATCCGACCGTCACCTCCCAGCTCGAGCTCATCTTTGGCGGACGCTACCGCAACAAGGCACGGGCTCAGGACCTGGACCGCGAAACCGTGCGATTCAGCCCGCTGCGCGACAACCGCCCGCTCTCCCTCGAACGGGACGTGGACAATCGTGACGGCGACACGGCGACCGCCGCGCCGGACGGCAAGGCCGACATCGACGCGCGGCTTCGCTCCGCCTTCGACGTGCGTCAGCGGATCACGACGCTGAGCGGCGCCCGCCCGCTGCTCCCCACGCGCGTCACTCTCCCGACTCCGCAGGACCGGTTGAGCGACCGCGATCTTCCGCGCGAGCTCTCGACCAACACCGACGCGATCTTCGCCGCCTACGCCGATGTGTTGATCCCGGATTCGGCGATGGACCTGGCGTGGAAGAACGACGGATCGGTGCCGTTCAACGCGGTGCGATTCACGAACTACGGGGCCGCGTCCGCGGAACTCGGCGCGCGTATCGCGGCGCACATGACCGTGAATCTCAAGGCCGCCCTGGGCGGAAACTCGAGCACCACGCCGCTGGCCTACACGGTGCTCCTGGACGAGGACTTCCGCCAGGACCTGGAGAAGGACTGGGAGGACAAGAGCACGTTGACGCCCAAGCAGATTGAGAGCCGTGATCAGAAATGGTCGTGGTGGGTTGAGCGTCGCGCCGCCGCCGGCGCCGAGACCGGGGCCCTTGACATCGGCGTGGACTGGCAGGAGCCCGTCAACGCCCCGCGACGCGGCGAATCTCGCCTGGGCGACTCCGACGCCGGTTTCGGGAAGGACACGCTCGAATCTCAGGCGATCAACGTCTACGCCGTCACCCCCCAACCGGTTCTGACCGCCGCCGCGTCCTTCCATGTGTACACGGACATCCCGACCGCCGCGACCGCGGCCCCCTACGGGTTCTCGGGCGACCAGGAGTGGGAAGAGACCGGCGATATCGACGACCCGTACATTTTCAAGAAGGTCACCATCGATCCCCGCGTCGACAAGGACAACGCCGACTTCCTGATGCAGGTCGTCGCGTTCCAGCTCACCAACCCGTTCGACGCCACCATCTACCTCACGCAGAACGGCATGGCGGAGGGCCAGGCCATCCTCGTGCAGGACCGGTTCGAATATTACATAGAGTTCGGCGGCCGTTACTTCCGCCTCGCCAACGTGGTTCCGTCCAGTTCCGGCTCGTCGTTCACCTCCGCCACGCTGGCCCCGGGCGAGACCCGGGTGTTCTACGCCATGTGCCTTCCCCTGGAATCCGGGACCGAGGACATCGTGTCGCGATGGAAAGCCGCCAGGGCGACCTTCACCACCTCGGACATCTCGTCGTGGCTCGACAAGCAGATGGGCGTCAGCCTCGGATCGGGCGTCAAGGCGCCGATGCTCGCCGAGGAGTTCGATCCCGTTACCGGCAAAGGCAAGGCGGCGTCCGCGTTCGTGGACCTGCTCCAGAAGGACACCTCGGGCCCGTCCGCCGATCCGACCATTGGCTCGATCCGCCTCTGGCGGGCCTTGAGATCTCCCAGTGATTCAACCAAGAAGAACGAGACTCCCTTTCCGGCCACCGCTGCCCTTCCCGACCAGTTCATCGAGAATGATCAGCTGATCGATCGGCTCCGCGATCCGAAGTTCAACCCCGCCGACGCCACCACATCGACCTTTGCCCCGCGCCTGAATCTGTCCGGCGCCAACAACGCCGAGATTCCCGGCACGGAGGGCGGCCCGGACAACATCACCAGCGTCGATCCCCTGGACAACACCGGTTTTTCCATCACCCGCGTGGGGCTCGTTCGGCGCCCCGCCGATCCAAACGCCGCCAGCGGCTCGTTTGATCCGCGCTACGACGGCGTCCCCGCCTACATGCTCGAGGGCAAGTGGACCAGCGTCCTCCTCAAGAACCAAACCCGCAATGGCGCGGGGGCCGTCAGCAAAGGAACCTTTGACGGCTCGGGTGACGGGCGCGGCTTCGACACGATCGTCAAGCTCCTGACCAGCGAGACCACCACCCCGGTGCTGGCGAACTTCGAACTCGTCGCCGACCCGCGCACCTGGACCGGCGGCCCGTTGGGCAAGAACAAGTCCATGAAGGACTACGACGCCGTCCGCACCTCCTTCACGCACCAACTCGAAGCCGAGTCGCTTCGCGTCGCCGACCTCTTGTTGCCCTTGGGTGTTGGGCCCGAGTTTGATCCCGCGCCCGCGGCCTTCGACGACAAGCACCTCACGCTCGGCGAGTCCATCGCCAACGCGCTCGACTATTCCTCGCCCTCGGCCCCGGCGCTCTACGCGGGCCTGGGCAACGTGCCGCCCATCAGCGACACGAAGAACGCCGTCCAATTCCCCAAGCTCGAGCGCGGCCAGCTCTCCCTCGATCGCTTTGTGCCCTTTTACGACGGCGATCAGGACGGTGTGTACGACCGGACCCAGCCCGCCGACCAGGTTCGCGGGCAAGGTCTTCCCTTGGCCTTGTCCCTCTTCGATCGCGTCGAGGGCATCGACAAGAGCCAGACCCCCTGGGGCGTCGATCGCCCCGTCATCGGACGCGTCAACGTGAACACCGCGTCGAGAACCGTCCTCCGCTCCGTGGGCGTGCTCACCCCCACGCCGGCGACCTCCAGCGCCGAGTGGTGGTGGGCCGGTTCCAACTTCGATCAGCGGAGCGACATCGCCACCACCATCCTCGCCTATCGCGACAAGGCCATGTATTGGCCGCGCGTGTCGAGCCCCAACCAATCGGTTGGCCCGGTCGACTTCCGCGACTCCTCCGGCGTGACCCCGGATCACTTCGACAAGCTCGACGGGCGCGAAGCGCTCACCACCGTGAAGGGCGTTCGCGAGCTGCCCGGCATGGCCTCGGTCGGCGAGGTGATGCTCGCCAAGGTTCTGAACAGCGCCAACCCGGACCCGACCCGCGCCAACCCCAACAACATCGACTTCCTCGGCTATAACAAGAACCTTGACTTCCACGCGGGCGTCACCGTCGGCGTCCCGACGGATACCCGCATGAAGGACGCGTTCGCCGAGCGCCTGCAGGTTGCCGCCAGCGCCACCAGCGCTCTCTCCACCCGCAGCGACTTCTTTGCCGTCTGGTTCGTCGTGCGGGGCTATCGCGAGTCCGACGTCAAGGGCCTGGCCGACAGCGACCCGATGGTCCCCAGCGTCCAGCGCCGCTTCGTCATGGTGGTCGATCGCTCAAACGTCGTGAAGTTCGGGCAGAAGCCGCGGGTTCTTCTGCTCAAGGAAGTTCCGTTCTGACCATCCATCAACTTCGACATATAGGTCCCTGACAAGCACTCCTGTCAGGGACTACCAGAGCCCCGGGGCCCCACACCCTCCCCGGGGTTTTTTGTTTTTTGTCAGGCAGTCGGCCGCGGCGCGTGTGTGCTTCCAGCCGCGCCGACCCAGGACTCGCGACCGGGGCAAACCCTAATTGATGTCTGGTCCGTGAAATCACCGTGTGCATTGCCACTCGTGGTGTTAGGATCGTCAGACCCGGCGGAATCGCCGGGTTCGCGCTGAAGGGTACGGACACGCGTGAGTCGCTTGACCCATCATCCCGAGGCAATTGTCGAGTCGGGTGTCCCAGCCGCCACCCTGATCGCGCTGCTGCATCAAGAGTTGAAGCTCATGGCGCGTTCGCGGTTGGCCCTCGAACGCCCCGGGCACACGCTCAGTGCCACCGCCCTGGTGAACGAGGTGTACCTGCGCCTGCGCGGCGCGGAGCGGACGTGGCCGGGGAAGCACGATTTTTTTCTCGCCGCCGCCGAGGCGATGCGCCGTGTCCTCATCGACCACGCTCGGAAGCGCCGTGCGGAAAAACGCGGCGGCGGGCTGAAACGAGTGGAGCTCGATCGCGACCTCGGCCTTGAATGCAAGATCGATTCCTCGGTCGACGCGGGTGTTCTCGATGAATACATCGAGCGGCTGCGTGTGATCGATCCCCCGGGGCACCGCGTCGTCATGCTGAGGTACTTCGCCGGGCTCGCGGTCCACGATATCGCCGATCTGCTCGGCGCCGACCGACGCACCATCACGCGCCGCTGGCGGGTCGCCCGGGCGTGGCTACTCGAACGACTGAGCGACGGAGAATCCCGGCGTTGACGCCCGCGGCGGAACAATTCCTCGATGACACCCGCGCGATCTCCATCCTCGCCGAACTGATCGATCGCCCCGCCGACGAGCGCGAGGACGCCCTCCGCGCGGCGTGCGGCGACGGCGCCCTGGCCGACCGGGTGCGGGCCATGCTCGCCGCCGACCAGAGCGAGGGGCGGTTCCTCGACGAACCGCCCATCCTTCGCACGCCGGGGCTCGATCCTTCGCGGGGCCATGGTCTCCCGCCCGGCACGCGGGTCGCCGGCTATCGCATCGGGACGATGCGAGGCTCGGGCTCCATGGGCGACGTTTACGAGGCCGAGGCGCCCGGGGGCGGACGCGTGGCGCTGAAGCTCCTGCGCCCGGGCGTCGCTACGCGCGAGCTCCGCCGTCGCTTTGAGTTTGAGATCGTGGCGCTCTCGCGACTGCACCACCCCAACATCGCCGGCCTGATCGCGTCGGAAGAGTTCGAGAGCCAGGAAGGTCCACGCCCCTACCTGGTCATGGAGCTGGTCGACGGGTCCACGATCACCGAGCATGTGCGGGCGCGGAACCTCGGCGGCCCGGACTTGTTGACGCTGTTCGCACGGGTGTGCGACGCCGTCGAGCACGCCCACCGCTGCGGCGTAATCCACCGCGACCTCAAGCCCGCCAACATCCTTGTCGAGGCCGCGACGGGCGAGCCCAAAATCGTCGATTTCGGCGTGGCCCGAGAGATCGATCCCGGTGCCACGCTGGCCACGCTTCCCGGAACGCATCTCATCGGCAGCGCCCCTTACATGTCGCCCGAGCAGGCCGCCGGGCAGGCCGCCGACACGCGCTCGGACGTGTATGCGCTGGGCGCGATCCTGTACGAACTTGTCGCGGGGCGTCCGGCGTTTTCGCACGAGGGGGTGGCGCTGCCGGAACTGATCCGGCGTGTGCGCGAGCAGGGCCCCCCGACGCTCCGGTCGTCCGCTCGATTCGGGAGCCGGGCTCGCGACGTCGCCCTGGTGGTCTCGCACGCGATGGCCAAGCGTCCCGAGGATCGCTATTCCTCGGTGGGCCAGCTCGCGGCCGACCTTCGCGCGATCGCGGAGGGTCGCCCGGTTGCGATCCGCCCGCCCGGGCTGTGGAGCGTGGCGCGGGCCTCGGCGCGGCGGCACAAAGGCCGCGTGGTGATGGCGAGCGCCGCCGCGTTCTGCGTCATGGCCAGCGCCGTGGTCGCGGTCGTGCATGTGATGGATGCGCACGACGCGGAGCGGCATTCGGACCAACTGATCGAAGAGATCGTTCGTGGCACGGATGTCTTTGTCGTCGCGCTCAACCAGCGGATGCACGCGGAGCGGCAGCCGCTCGAGGCGCGCCGGGCGGTGCTGGAGGCCGCGCGTGAATATCTCCGGCGCGTCGAGACCCGGGCGGGCGATGATCCGCGCGTGCTGGAATCGCTGGCGCGCGTGTACCGGGAGCTGGGGCGGGTGGTGGGGGGGACGTCGACCGGAAGCCTCGGTCAGACCGACGAGGCCGCGGAGCTTTTCGGCGCGTCGGCGCGGATGTACGAATCGCTCGTTGCGAGCGGCGACACCGACGAGCGTCGGTTGGGGCTTGCAAGCGCGCTGTCGGAGAGTTCCATCATGGCCGGACGACCCGTGGCGCCCGAAGTGGCCAAGCGGGCCGCCGCCCACATGGAGATGGTGGCCTCGCGCGTCGACGCCGCCCAGGCCGCGGAGCTTCGCGCCCGCGCGCTGGGCCTCCTCGCCGCCGCCGCCGCCCACGCGGGCGACGTCACCAGCCTGCGGGTTCTGGAAGTCCAGCTCGCGGAGTTGTGCGCCGCCGAACCGAGCAACGCCGATCGCTGGACCAGCCTCGGTCAGGCCCAGCGCTTCCTCGCCGAGATGCTGGCGATCACCGATCGCAAGGCGGCCAAGGCGGTCTCCCGCGCCTGCCGGGAAACCACCTTGCACGCGATCTCGCTCGGCGGCCCGGAACGCGATGCGAGCACGCGAAACTTCGCCATGAACGAGGTCGTGTTCGCACTGCTCAGCGCGGGCGAGATGCCCGCGGAGGATCTGATCCCGTCCGCGGAACAGGCCGTTGACGCGACCTGTCGCTTGATGACCTCGGACCTGCACGACAACTACGCGCGGAGCGAGCACGTGCACGTGCTGCTCACGTTCGCGACCGCGGGTGAGCGCATCGCCGTCGCCGATCCGCCCGCCGGGCAGCATCTCTCACGCGCCGAGATCGCCGCGCGCGTGGCGGGCAAGGTTCGCGGGGAACTCGCTTTCGCCGACTCGAACCGCCCGCCCTCGCTGGCGCCTTACCCGATCGAGGCCGACCTCCGACGCGCCATCCAGGTCGCGCTGGCGCGGCTGGATGCGATCGCCGCCGCCAAGGCCCCGGGATGACCGCTCGCGGGCGGTTACCTCGTCCTGGCTCGAATCTCGATCAATCGCTTCATCACATGATTCAGCGCCGCCGGGGCCGGCGTTCCGAACGCGTCGTGGATCGCGCGATAGAGCGGGTACAGCTCCGCGTAGACCGCGTGCGCCCTGGGGTTGGGACGGAAAGGCCTGGGCTTCACGCCCGTCATCGCCCGCTGCGCCTGCGCCACCGACGCGTGCGCCCCGCCCACGACCGCGCCCGCGATCGCGGCCCCCAGCGCGCACGTCTGGGCCGACCGGGAGACATCCATGGTGCGATTCGTCACGTCGGCGTAGACCTGCATCACCAGCGGGTTCTTCTCGGCGATCCCGCCGCAGTTGATGATCCGATCGATCTTGACGCCGAACTCCTCGAAGCGGTTGATGATCGTGAACGCGCCGAACGCGGTCGCCTCGATCAGGGCGCGATACACCTCGGCCGGCGTGGTGTACAACGTCTGGCCGATCAGCAGCCCGGTGAGCAATTGGTCAACCAGCACCGTGCGGTTGCCGTTGTTCCAATCGAGCGCCACCAACCCCGACGCGCCCGGCGCGATCTTCGCCGCCTCTTTGGACAGCGCCTCGTGCGTGCCGCCCCTGGGCTTCATCACGTCGACGAACCAGTTGAAGATATCGCCGACCGCCGATTGCCCGGCCTCGAATCCCAGCATCTTCGGCAGGACGCTTCCATCCACGATCCCGCACAGCCCGGGGATCTCGGGGAATCGATCCGGGTGCGGCGCGACCGCGATGTCGCACGTGCTGGTGCCGATGATCTTGACCAGTGTCCCGGGCTCGATCCCGCTCCCGATGGCGCCAAGGTGCGCGTCGAAGGCGCCCGCGGCGATCGGAATCCCCGCCGGGAGCCCCGTGCGCTCCGCCCACTCGGCTGAAAGCCCGCCGACCGATTGATCGATCGTCAGCGCGCGATCACGCAGCCGCGCGTGCAGCGCGCCCAGCCCCGGGTCCAGCATCGACAGAAACTCCGCGTCGGGATATCCCTGCCATTCATGGGCAAACATCGCCTTGTGCCCCGCGGCACACACGCCGATCCGCAGCCGGTCCGGGTGTTCGGTCCCGGTCAGAATCGCGGGAATCCAGTCGGCGCACTCCACCCACAGATGAGCCGCCGCGAAGACCCTGGGGCTCGTGCGGGCGCAGTGCAGGATCTTGCTGAAGAACCACTCGCTGCTGTAGGTGTTGCCGCAACGCGCGATCATGTGCGGGCGATGCTCGCGCGCCATCTCCGTGATCTCGCGTGCCTCGCGCGTCGACGTGTGGTCCTTCCACAGCCACGCCATCGCCGCCGGGTCCTTCGCAAACTTCGGATTCATCCCCAGCGCTCGGCCATTCGCGTCAACAGGCAGCGGCGTGCTTCCCGTCGTGTCAACGCCGATCCCCACGATCTGCGTCGGCGTGAAGCCCTTGATGTTCCTCCTCGCCAGCGACAGCGTCCGCTTCAGCAGAAACTCCGCCGCGAGCAGGTAGTCAGCGGGATTCTGACGCGCAAGATTCGGGTCCTTGGACAGGATCACGCCGCGCGTGCCGGTCGGATAGGAGAAGACGCAGGTCGTCAGTTCCTCGCCGGTTCGAGTGTCGACGAGCAACGCGCGGGCCGACTCGGTGCCATAGTCCAAGCCGATCGAGTACGACGGGGCGGCCTTGTTCGAGCGAGTGGGGGGCTTTTTCATGGGATCAATCCACGGTCGCGGTTCATCAATCCGGCATGATACGAGTACGTGTCTCAACGAATGCGGCGCGAGTCGAATCCGCCTTTACGCCTGCGCCTCAAGATCAAACACCAGGTCCATCGGCTCCCACCATTCCCCGCGACGCGCGCCCGGCACCCGCTGTTGATACCCTCGCATCAGCGTGTCCCACGCGCGGCACCTGGCGTTGGCGGCGTACGCCTGATAATCACGCTCCGGCACGAACCCGTCCGGCGCTTCATAGAACATGAACAGCCGCGTTCCGTGCAGAAAAATCTTCATCCGCGCGATGCCGATCGAGCGCAGCGCCGCCACAACTTCCGGCCACACTTCCCCGTGATATCGCACATACTCTTCGATGAGCTTGGGGTCGTCCTTGAGGTCCAACGCTTGGGCATACGTCTTCACGAACCGTCTCCTTTGCCCTCACTTCTCGTTTTCCACACGCCTTCCTTCGCGTAGGCTAGCGTGTCACAGGTTCTTTGGGGGCGCGCCCGCCGCATGTCGCGAAAGGTCTCAACATCGTCCGCCTCATCCTTCGACGCCCCGATCGACTGGCTCGTCGTCACCGCCGCCAATTCGGCCCAGGCCGCGGCGTACGAAACCCAGCTCCGTGAGCGAGCGCGTGAGGGCGGGCTCTCCCTTTGCCGAAACTGGCTCGTCGTGCCCGACATGGGCGGACGACGAATCGGCTCCGGCGCCGCGACCATCGCGGCGCTCGCCGAGGTCGTCCGGCGTCGCCTCGCAGAAACTCGCGGCATCCGCGATCTCGCGGGCGCTCTCGCCGGCCAGCGCGTGCTCATGATCCACTCGGGCGGCGACAGCCGCCGCTTGCCCGCCTACGCCGCTCAGGGCAAGCTCTTCTTGCCTCTTCCGCGCGAAACCCGCGAGGGCCGCCCCGCCACGCTCTTCGACCTGGTGCTGGAAGACCTCGCGTGGATCGATCTCTCGCGCGAAGGCCGTGTGCTCGTCGCCTCGGGCGATGTCGTGCTCGGGGTGGCGGGCCAGCGGGTCGACGTGAATCGTCCAGGTGTCGTCGGCGTCGCGTTCAAAACCGACGCCGCACGCGGATCACGCCACGGCGTGTATGTCTGCGACGAATTCGGTCGGGTCACGGACTTCCTTCAGAAGCCGAGCGAATCAACCGCGGCCGCACGCGGCGCGATCGCGGGCGATGGGAGCGTGCTGGTCGACACGGGCCTCGTCGCCTTCGATGTTGCAACCGCGGCCAAGTTGCTCGACGCCGCGGGGGTGCCTATCGCGGGCAAGAGCGTCCGCCTCGCGCCCGGCGTTCTTGCAAAGCTCGCGTCGGGCGATGGCCGAGCGATCGATCTCTACGAGCACGTGCTCATGGCCCTGGTTCCCTCGCAATCGCGCGAGGAATACCAGTCCCGCTTCGCAGAGAACGGCCCGGACTTCGCGTGGATTCACGACTGCCTCGCCGCCACGCCCTTCCACGCCGGAACGCTCGATCGCTGCGACTTCCTGCACATCGGCACGACCCGCGAGTTGCTCGAGGTCGTCCCGAATGCAAGCCAGCTCTGGGCCCCGTGGCGAAAGCGGTCCAGCGTCGTGTGCTTCAACAGCGACGTGCAACGCGTCCGCGGCGTGAAGCGTGCCGTTATCGAATGCTCCGCCGCCGACACGATCGCGGGGCGCGGCGAAGACCTGGTGCTCGTCGGCTGGCCCGATCGCTCGATCGCACCGCCCTCGCTCCCGTCGGGGTGGGGTCTGTGCGTGCTCCCCGTCGGCCCGCGCGAGTGGAGCCTCGTCGCGTTCGGTTCGCGTGATGACTTCAAGACACGCGCCGAAAAGGGTGGCACGCTCGGCAATCGGCCGCTCATCGACGCCCTCGCCACCGCGGGCCTCGCGCCCGCGGACGTCGCCCTCGCTCCCGGTGCCGATACCTCGCTCTGGAACGCCCGGCTCTGGACCATCGGCCCGCTCTCGCGGGTGCTCGCGCAAACCCGCTGGCTGTGGACCGGCGAGCTTGCCGACGCCGACTGGCGCAGCGCCGCGAAGCACTCGCTCGCCGAACTGGTCGCTCGCGTCAATCTTGACCGACTTCTTGAACAGCGATCGGAGTTCGCACGCCGCGAGCGATTGACCTCGCTTCCCGAGCGAATCCTCGGCGATCGCTGGCTCTCGTCGCAGCTCGCCACCGCGGATATCCGCGGCCGCGACGAGGGCGTTCGTGCCGCCAAGCACATCGAGCAGGCCGTCGCCTCCGCAAGGTCGCCGCTCGATCGCGCCCGAGCCCACATGGTCGCCGATGAACTCATTCGCTCTCGCCTCGCGGGGCGCAAGCCCGCCCGCGCGACCTGGTGGCGAGACGCCCGCGCCGCCGCCTTCGACTCGGTCGCACAGGCCGTCTACGCCTCCGCGATCCAGCACGAAGCGCCCGGCCCCGCGAAGATCCACTTCGATCAGGTCGTCTGGGTCACGACGCCCGTCCGCATCGACTTCGCGGGCGGCTGGTCCGACACGCCCCCGATCTGCCACGAGATGGGCGGCGCCGTCGTCAACGGCGCGATCACGCTCAACGCCCAGTATCCCGTGCAGGTGATCGCCCGCCTCTGTGAGAAACGCCACGTCCGCATCAGCAGCGTCGACCTCGGCGAGTCACGCTCCTTCACCGACGCCGCCCGTCTGCAAACCTACTCCGATCCGCACGACTGGACCGCACTGGCCAAAGCCGCCCTCGTCCTCATGGGCATCACGCCGCGCGACGGAGCATCGCTCCTCAAGCGCCTCGACCTCCTCGGCGGCGGGCTGGAACTCACGCTCTTCTCCGCCCTCCCGAAGGGCTCCGGCCTTGGCACAAGCTCCGTGCTCGGCGCGTCCATCCTCGCATGTCTCGCCCGCCTGCTCGGACGCCGCTGGTCGATCCAGACAACCATCGACCGCACCAGCGCCCTCGAACAGATGATGCGCACCGGCGGCGGATGGCAAGACCAGGCCGGCGGAATCACGCCCGGCATCAAGCTCGTCCGCACCGATCCGGGCCCGGTCCAGCGCCCCGAGGTCATCCCCATCTCCTGCGACGCGTCGCGCACCAGCGAACTCGCCGGCCGCATGCTCCTCTACTACACCGGACATCGGCGCATGGCCCGCGACATCCTGCACGGCGTCGTGACGCGCTACCTGCGCCGCGCGGGCGGAATCCGCCGCATCATCGAAGACCTCAAGCTCAACGCCGCCGACACCAAGGACGCGCTCTCGCGCGGCGACATCGACGCGTTCGCCCGCGGCGTGCTGCGATTCTGGGAGCTCAAGAAGGCGATCGACCCCGGCGCGACCAACGCCGCGATCGAATCGCTCATCGATCTCGTCAAGCACGAGCTTTCAGGCTACGAACTCCCCGGCGCCGGCGGCGGTGGCTTCCTCTTCATGATCGCACGCGACCGCGACGCCGCGGCACGCGTCCGCCGAATACTCGATCGTCGCCCGCCCAACAACCTCGCCCGCTTCTACGAGCCCGCGATCGACCTGCACGGCATGAGCATCAGCGTGCTGTAACCGCGTCGGAGGCCGCATGCGCGTCCAAACATCCATGGGAGACTTTGCGTTCGACGACACCGGCCGCGGCCGCCCGCTCGTGCTGCTCCACGGCTTCCCGATCGACCGCTCCATGTGGCGGCCCCTCACGCCCCCGATCCGCGATGGCTGGCGCGTCATTGCGCCCGACCTGCCCGGCTTCGGCGAGAGCACGGTTCGTGCGCAGTGTTCCATCGCTGACCTCGCCGACGCCGTGTTCGCCGTGCTCGATGCGATCGGCGTTCGCGAGAAGATCGTCCTCGGCGGCCTTTCCATGGGAGGCATCGTCTGTTTCGACGCCTGGCGCCGATACGCGCATCGAATCGCCGCGATCCTCCTCATCGACACCCGCCCCAACGCCGAAACCGCCGAGGGGCGTGCGGCACGCTACAGCGTCGCGCTGAGCGTCGAGAAAGACGGCCCGAAGGTCGTCGCCGACTCCATGCGCGGGCGGCTCTTTGCTCTCGCAACCCCCGCCGATCTTCAGGAACAGTGGTTCGCTCGCATCTCCGCCCAGCCCCGCATCGGCACCGCCGCGTGCGCCCGCGCCCTGGGCGATCGCGCCGACTCGTGGCCAACCCTCGCCACGATCAACGTTCCGACGCTCATCATCGTCGGCGATCAGGACGCCATCACGCCGCCCGACCTCGCGAAAGAGATGCACACAAAGATCACCGGCTCACACCTCGCGATCATCAACGGCGCCGGGCACATGCCGCCCGTCGAGCAGCCCTCGGCGACCGCCGACGCGATCAACGCGTTCCTCGGTTACCTTGTCGCGTGAACGCCTGCCTTGGGTGGACGGGCGGCCCCCTCCGGTTCTCGGCGGCAACGTGACATTCGCGCGCATCACCGCCCAACTGACGAGAATCTTCGCGCATCACCGCTTTGGTGCGCAATCTCGCGGTGATGCGCAGAAAATCGCGATCCCCGCGCGAACTGCTGCGTTAGCCTCTCCCGGAGGAGAGGTCCATGCGCACGCCAGCCAGGAACGCGATCATTCGATCAGCCGCAACAACGCTGCTGATGGTCTCGCTCTCGATCGCCGCAACATGCCCGATCTGGAACGCGATCTCGTCGCTACTTCAACTCGCGGATCTTGATGTTGCGGAACTGGACCTGGTCGCCATGGTGCTGCAGCGCGATCGGACCGGCCGCGGGCACGCCCGGCAATCTCGCGTTGTCCAGCACCTTCTGCCCGTTCAGCACCACCGTCAGCAGCTCGCCCTTCATCGTGATGACGAACGTGTTCCACTCTCCGAGCTGCTTGTCCGCGTTCACCTTCGGCGTCACCCCTGCCTTCACGTCCGCGGGCATCGCGGGGTCGGTGCGATACCCATACACCTCGCCCGACCCGATCGGCCAGCACCAGATGTTGACCTGACTCTTGGAATTGCCCCGAAGATAGATGCCGCTGTCGCCGCACTCCTTGACGCGCTGCGTCGCGGGCTTGCCGTCCGCGCCGGGCTTGTACTCACCGCTCGCCAAAATGATCGGCAGATCGGCGTCGTGCGCCGGGCCGCTCCAGCGCCAATCGACCGTGAGCTCGAAGTCCTTGAACGACGCGTTCGTCCAGAGGTCGCTCGCCTTGCCGTCGTAATCGATCACGCCGCCGTCGAGCACCTTCCAGTGCCCGTCGTGCGCCGCCTCGAACTTCCAACCCGCGAAATCCTTGCCGTTGAAGAGCGGCGTCCACGGGAGCGACGCCTCGACCTTCACGCTCTCCGCCGGCCAATCGTCGGTGCGGAAAGGCACGGCCGGGAAATCGTCCATGTTGAACAGGTTGAGCGTGCAGTCGTCGTCCCAGCCGTAGCGCACCGCAACGGGCTTCGCAACGCCGTCGCTCGAGACGATCAGCGTCGAGCCCTCGATCCTGCCGGCCGCCGGATGGAACACGCGATCATCGCCCGCGACCTGCAGATGCGTGACGGCCTTGGCGGCCTTCAGCCCATTCGCCGCGTGTTCGAACGTGATCTTTGCCACGCCGTTCTCAAAGCTCGCGCCTTTGTACATCGGGCCGCTGTACGCCATCATCTTCTTGCCGTACGTTTTCGCCATCGCCCACGCGGCCAGACGCTTGCCGACCGTGTCCTTATGCCCCGGATGGATGTCGCGAGCATCGCCGATGTCCATCGTCACCGCCATCCCTGTGTTCGGCGTGCCGAGCGATTTGGTCTGGGCCTCGCGCAGTTCGGCGCACGGGGCCCCGTTCGGCCCGTAGTTGAACGGCGCGATCTGCACGAAATAGAACGGGAAGTCACCGATTCCCCACGCGCGGCGCCAGCCCTGGATCATCGCGGGGAACAACCTCGAATACTGCTCGGCCCGCCCGACGTTCGATTCGCCCTGGTACCAGATCGCGCCGCGGATCGCCATGGGAGTGATCGGCGCGATCATGCCGTTGTACAGGCTCGTGGGCCAGTTCGGCCCGACCGCGATCGGCTGCTGGATCGGCGGAAGGTTCTTCGCCTCCGTGCCGGGCAGAAGCTTCCACGTGCCGGCGAGCGAGGTCTTCTTGCCGCCGATATCGATGAACATCTGCTCGGGCTTGCCGTTGGCGCCGCCCGGGCCCGCGGTGTCGAGCACCCGGATCGCGATCACGTTCTTGCCGGCCTTGAGCACGCCCTTGGGAACGTCGTATTCGCGCGCGACGTTCCACTGCCCATCGGTGTGCGTCGCGCCCACCAGCGTGCCGTTGATCCAGGTCGTGTCGCGATCGTCGATCGGGCCAAGGGCGAGCGTGGCTTCCTTTCCCGCGGCGTCGGCCGGAAGGTCAACGACCAGTCGGAAATAGAACAGGCCGTCGCGGGCTTCGAGCCCGTTGCCGCTGAGCGTGGCCGGCAGTGTGAAGGCGCTCCACTTGGAGTCGTCGAAGTCCGCGGCGGTCCAGTTGGCGGGCATCTTGGTGACTTTGTCAAGGTTCTCCCACCACTTGGCCGTGCCGTCTTCCTGCAGCGCCGCGCGGGTGTTGGGATCGCGCATGGTGTGGATCGTCTGCATCGCGCCGGCGTACTCGGGGAACGCGTCGAACATCCCCTCGGGCGTCCATGCCTCGGCGGGCGTGCCGCCCCAATCGGCGCTGACCATGCCGATCGGAACATTCAGCTTCTGGTTCAGCTCGCGCCCGAAGAAATAGCCGACCGCGGAAAACTCCGCGGCGGACGTGGGCGAGCAGACCTTCCACGTTCCGCCCGCGTTCGCCCGCGGGTGCAGCGAGATCGTGTTGGCGACCGTGAACAGGCGAATCTGCGGATGATTCGCGGCCGCGATTTCCTGTGCCGCGGGCGTGTCGCCCTCGACCTTTGGGATCGCCGAGAGCGGCCACTCCATGTTCGACTGGCCCGAGCACACCCACACCTCTCCGATGAGCACGTCGCTGATCGTCAGCTGATTCTCGCCGGCGATCGTGATCGAGTACGGCCCGCCGGCGGGCGGCGTCTGCACCTTCACCTCCCAGTGGCCGCGACCATCGGCCTTGCCCTCGACGGGCTTGGCGTCTGGCCAACTGGGCGTTACGCGGATCGCCTCGTTGGGATTCGCCCAGCCCCACAGGCGGGCGCTGGTTTGCTGCTGCAGCACCATGCCGTTCGAAAGGATCGCGGGCAACTGCACGTCGGCGACGGCCGAGCCGGCGAGTGTCGCCAGCGCGAGTGCGGAGAGCAGTTGTGGCAAGCGTGCGGCCTTGATCGATCGAGCGTTGGAACGATTGAAGTCGGTGTTCACGAGTGGGCTCCCTTGAGGAACCCGCGCAGTGTACCGAATCACACGCTGAGCGTGGCGCTCCGCGATGCGTCCGGGATGCGAACTCCGAAGCGATTTCGGGCCAGTTCCGCGATCTGCACCGCGTTGAGGGCCGCGCCCTTGCGCAATTGGTCGCCCGCGATGAACAAACACCAGCGTGTGGTGCGGCCTGATGGATCCAACGTGGCGGCGGGATCGGGTCGGAGTCGCCCGACCAGCACGTCGTCGCCGCCGGAGGCCTCGATGGAGGTCGGAAACTTGTTGGCGGCGCGGTCGTCGACGACGCGGAGGCCTCGGGCGTTGGTGAAGGCGCGCCTGATCTCGTCGAGATTCGCGGGCGTGGCGAGCGACAGCGTGACGGACTCGCTGTGCGTGCGGAAAACCGGGACGCGGACGCAGGTCGGCGTGATGCGGACGCGGGAATCGCCCCAGATCTTGCGCGTCTCGTCGATCATCTTGCGTTCCTCGACGTTCACGCCGCTCTCGGGGTCGACGTTTGAGTTGTGGCTGAAGGCGTTGAAGGCGCACGGCTCCTTGAACACGCGCGGCGAGGGCGATTTGCCCGAGAGCACGTCCGCGGCCTGGGTTCGCAGTTCTTCGAGAGCCGCGGCGCCGGCGCCCGACACGGCCTGGTACGTCGAAACGACAAGGTCGCGCACGCCGAATCGCTTGCGGAGCGGCTCGATCGCGACGAGCAGAATGATCGTCGAACAGTTCGGGTTGGCGATCAGGTGGTCGGCCGGAGTGATCGCGTCGGTGTTGACCTCGGGCACCACCAGCGGGATGCGCGGGTCGGAGCGGAAGGCCGATGAGTTGTCGACGACCAACGAGCCGGCCTCGATGGCGCGGGGGGCGTGGGTCCGCGCGACGGCTGAGGTGGCGCAGAAGATCGCGACGTCGATCGGACGGAAGTCAAAGTTGTCGAGCGATTGCACGCGGAGCAAGCCACCCGCGTACGGGATCGTCGTGCCGGCGGAGCGTGGCGAGGCGAGCGCAGTGATGCGCGAGGCCGCGACGCCGCGTGATTCGAGAATGGCGAGGGCTTCGCGCCCGACGGCGCCGGTCGCGCCGACGACGGCGATGGAACCGAGAGAATCCGTGAGGGGTGTGGTGGTGGGCATGGTGAGGTCCGGGGATAGGGAAAAGGCAATGGGCAATGGGGAATGGGCAATGGAAGAGATGAGTTTTCAACGCAGAGGTCGCAGAGAACGCAGAGAAGGAGAAAAGCAGGAACTCAGAGGAATCAGAGGAAATCAGAGGAACGCGGAGGAGAGAAGAGAAGAGAGGAGAAGAGAAGAGTTCAACACAGAGACACTGATACGCAGAGAAGAAGTCAAACGCAGAGGTCGCAGAGGCGGAGAAGCGGGAATGGGGAGTGGTGGAATGTCATGCAGAGTTGATCGGGCGGCGCTCCGTTCAAGCCAGCGATTCGATTGCCTTGGGTTCCGCGTGGACGCCCGTGACCCGCGCGATGGCGTGGGTCAGGTCGTCGATCAGGTCCTGCGGGTCTTCGAGGCCGATCGAGAGGCGCACCAGGTCGGGCGGGAATCGCTTGGTGGCGCGGACGGGCTCGGGGATCGACGAGTGCGACATGCACCACGGGAGGCTGGCGGAGGAGTTCACGCCGCCGAAGCTGACGGCGATGTTGAAGAGCTTGAGAGACTCGACGATCCAGCGCGAGACCTCGGCGGAGCCGGTCTCAAAGCTGAGCACCGCGCCCGGGCCGCTGGCCTGACGCTCGTGGACGACGCGCTGGTCGTCGGTCGAAAGGCCGGGAAAGTGAACGGCGGTGATGGACGGATGACGCGCGAGGGTGCGGGCGATTCGGGCGGCGCTGCGCTGCTGGTGTTCGATGCGGACGCCGAGCGTCTTGATCCCGCGGAGGAGCAGGAACGCGTCGAACGGCCCGAGCGCGACGCCTTCGGCGTTCTGGAGGAACTTGAGCTTCTCGGCCAGTTCGGCATCGGCGATGGCGAGGACACCGGCGGTCACGTCGCTGTGGCCGCAGAGGTACTTGGTGGCGGAGTGGATGACGAGGTCAGCGCCGTGCTCGATGGGGCGGTGCAGGTACGGCGAGAGCGAGGTCGAATCGACGCAGAGCAGCGCGCCCGAGGCGTGCGCGACGTCGGCCAGCTCCCGGACCGGGCAGACGCGGAGCATGGGGTTGGTGAGCGACTCGGTGTAGACGAGCTTGGTCTTGCTCGATATTTCGGCGCGGAGCTGCGAGGCGCTGGTGAGATCGATGTAGCGGGTGGTGACGCCGCGGTCGGCGAGGACGCGCGAGAAGAGGCGGTACGAGCCGCCGTAGAGGTCGTCGCTGGCGATGATCTCGTCGCCGGGCTTAAGGAGGCGGGTGACGGCGGTGATGGCGGCCAGGCCGCTGGCGTAGCAGAGGGCGCGGGAGGCGCCTTCGAGCGACGCGACGAGCGACTCGAGGACGTCGCGGGTGGGGTTGCCGCTGCGCGAGTAGTCGTAGCGCGAGAACTCGCTGGCGGACTCCTGGTCGAAGGTCGCGGTCTGATAGATGGGCGTGGCGACGGGGCGCACGGGGTCGCCGGGCGCGGGGTCGAACGCGACGAGCTTGGTGAAGGGTCTCACGCGAGCACCTCCTCTCGGGCGGCGACGGATTCGCGCGGTCGGGCGGGTGCATAGGCGAAGTCACGGGCGAGCTGGAGCAGATCGCCGAGCACGGCTTCGGAGGTCGGCCAGCGGCCGGCACCCTTGCCGCGCACGATGATCTCGCGCCCGGAACGCGTGCGGAGAATCGCCGCGTTCTCCTCGGCGGCGAGCGAGCCGAGCGGCGTGGAGGCGTTCACGACGATGGGCGCGACGCTGACGGTGTTGTTGCGGAGCGACGCGACCAGACGCAGGTGATGGTTGACCGCGACGGCGGAGCGGACCTGGGTTGTGATACCACCCAGCACGCCGCGTTTTTCGCCGATGGTCGCGTCGCGGCCGGTGGCGAGGCGGGCGAGGATGCGGATCTTGTCGAGGCTGTCGGTGGCGTCGAGATCGCGCGAGGGATCGGCCTCGGCGAAGCCGAGTGTCTGGGCCTCGCGCACGGCGTCCTCGAATTCGATTCCCGCCTCGACGCGGCTGATGACGAAGTTCGTGGTGCCGTTGAGCACGGCGTCGATGGACTCGACGGGGTCGCTTGTGAGCGTGGCGAGAGTCTCGATGATGGGGGAAGCGCCGCCGACGGCCGCCCCGTAGAGGAGCTTGACGCCCGAGTCGGTTGCGAGCTGCTGGAGTTCCGTGCCGCGTTCGGCGATAACGGCCTTGTTGGCGGTGATGACGTGGCGGCGGTTGCGGAGAGCGGCGGCGATGAGATCGCCGGCGGGCGCGACGCCGCCGATTGCTTCGATCACGACGTCGGCGGGAGTGCGGACGGCGAGTTCGGGGTCGCTGGTGAGCAGGTAGGAGGGGATGTCTTCGTTGGCGTGGCGCTTGGCGTTTCGCACCGCGATGCGGACGACCTCGAAGAGATCGGGGCGGCGGATGAGGTGGCGATAGACGCCCAGGCCGACGGTTCCGAGTCCGAGCAAGACGACGCGGAGCGGCGGCGGGGGCGGTTGATCGACGGGGCCGAAGACGGTTGGGCCGGCGCCGACGACGGTGCATTCGCGGCCGTTGAGCTCGGCGACCTCGAAGGAGAATTCGTGGGCCTTGGCGAAGCGAACGCCCTTGTGCTGGATGATCCGGCCGTCGAGCTTGAGGGCGTCGTCCCACGAGACGTGGCGGAAGCGGCGGGCGAGCGGGCCGGGTCGCGCGGGGTCGCGTTCGTACAGGCCCTTGACGTCCTTGACGAGTCGACATCGGGCGGCGTTGAGCTGCTGCGCGAGGAAGAGCGCGGTGAAGTCAGAGCCGCCGCGACCCAGCAGGGTGGTGCGGCCTTCGTCGTCGAGTCCCACGAAGCCCGGAACGACGACGGCGGCGCGATCGCGGAGCGTGCGGCGGATGACGTCGGCGTGGACGGAGACTGGCTCGCTGTCGAGCACGACGCCGCGGGTGCGGAGGTTGATGCGGGGGGCGTCGAGAACCTCGGCGGGGATGCCGGCGCGGTCGAGGGCGAGGCCCAGGAGCGCGGCGCTGGTGGCCTCGCCGGTCGCGACGAGCGAGGCGAGGGCGCCGGGCTCGGGGGTGCTGGCGTAGTGATGGCCCTGGGCGAGGAGCTTGTCGGTGGTCTTGCCGAGGGCGGAGACGACGGCGACCACGCGGAATCCTTCGCGATTCCAGCGGTAGATCTCGTGGACGGCGTTGGCGAGGTCGTGCTCACGCGTGAGCACGGAGCCGCCGAACTTGAGGACGATGATGGGGAGGTCGGTGGAGTGTGACATGGGGGTCTTCCAGTCCGGGCAATGGGGAATGGGCAATGGGAAGAGAGTTCAACGCGGAGGTCGCAGAGAGCGCAGAGAAGAATCAGAAGGCAGAAGCGCAGAGGAACCAGAGGACAACAGAGGAGAACAGAGGAGAACAGAGGAGAACAGAGGAGAGCGGAGGAAAGGAGAGGACTTCAACACAGAGGCACAGAGACGCAGAGAAGAGAGCGTCGGGAATGGGGAACGGGAAGAGATTTCAACGCAGAGGTCGCAGAGAACGCAGAGGGGAAGAAGGCAGAAACGCGGAGGAAGAACGGGAATGGGGAGTCGGGAGTGGGGAGTGGGGAAGAGATGGGCTATCGGTGTGTGAGTGTCGACGCGGCGGAGCGCGACGGGGTCGCGACGACGGCGTTTGGGGCGCGGGTGAGCGGTGCGAGGGCTTGTTCGAGGTCGGTGATGATGTCGGCGGGGGATTCGAGGCCGACGGAGAGGCGGATGAGGCCGTCGGTCAGGCCGATGGACTCGCGCTGCTCACGGGGCACGTCGCTGTGGGTCATGGACGCGGGATGGGTGATGAGTGTTTCGGCGGCGCCGAGGTTTTCGGCGAGCGAGCAGAGCTTGACGGCGTTCATGACGGCGATGCCGGACTCCACGCCGCCGCGGACTTCGAAGGAGACGATTCCGGAGTGGCGGTTTTCGGCGTGCTGGCGCGTGGCGAGGTCGTGCTGCGGGTGGGAACGCAGGCCGGGATAGAGCACGCGCGTGACGGCGGGGTGTGACGAGAGCCACTCGGCGATCTCTTGGGCGGAGTCGGAGTGGCGGCGGATGCGGAGCGGGAGGGTCTTCAGGCCCTGGAGCGTCAGCCACGCCTCGAAGGGCGACTGGATCGAGCCGACGGACTTGCGGACGAAGCGGAGGCGTTCGAGCAGCGATGCGTCGCGCGTGGTGAGCGCGCCGCCGATGGTGGCGTTGTGCCCTTCGATGTACTTGGTCGTGGAGTAGAGGCTGATCGTCGCGCCCAGGTCGAGCGGGCGCTGGAGCACGGGGGTGAGAAAGGTGTTGTCGACGGCGAGGGGGATGTCTGCTTCGCGAGCGATCGCGGCGATGGCGGCGATGTCGGTGAGCTTCAGCGTCGGATTGCCGGGTGATTCGAGGAAGATGAGGCGGGTGGCGACGCGGAGGGCGCGGCGCACGTTGGTAGGCTCGCCGGCGTCGACGAAGGTCGATTCAACGCCGAGGCCGGCGAAGAGCTCGCGGAGCACGCGGACCGTCCCGCCGTAGACGACGTCGGAGACGACGACGTGGTCGCCGGCGCGGAGGAGGGCGAGGAAGAGGGCGGTTTCGGCGGCCAGGCCGCTGGAGAAGCAGACGGAGGGCGGCGCGTCTTCGAGCGCGCCGAGACAAGCCTCCAGGGCGGAGACGGTCGGGTTGGAGGCGCGGGAGTAGGTGTGCCCGTGGTGCACGCCGACGGCCTGCTGGACGTAGGTCGTGGACTGGGTGATGGGGGTGAGGATGGCGCCGGTAGAGGGATCGGGATGACGGCCGGCGCGAACGGCCTTGGTGGAGAGGTCGGGGAATTGGGAAGGGCTCATGCCGCGGACTCCGCACGGCATCAGGAGCAGTCAGCCTCGAGGCGGGCGTGCCGAACGTCGGCACCATTTGCCTGGGCGTCGACTGGTGGCTTGAACCGGACCCTTTCGGGTGGTTTGCCAGGGCGTCGAGCCCGGCCGCATCGTTCCCCTTTCGGGGCTGGCCTCAGCACCGTGTCCCGCGCGTGAAAGCCGGGGTCGGTTGCTGCCCGGGCCTTGAGGCAGCCCGGGACTCTTGATGATTGAGAGAGTTTAGCGGAAGGAGAAGGCGGGTCAAGGGGAGAGAGCGAGACAGCGAAGGAGCACCGACCGGCTCGCGGACTTGTCGGTCGGTGGCGAGCTGCGACGCATCTACTTTCGGCATTCGCACGCGACACCGAAGTCGCGGCAGATGGGGTGGCTGTCGCCGCGCACGCCGCGGGCTTTGCAGGCGCGTCGCCCGTGGAAGATGAGGAGGTGCGAGAGCAGGCACCATGAGTCCCGGGGGAAGAGCTGCATGAGGCGCTGCTCGATGTCGGCGACGCTGGCGTCGGCGGGCGCGAGGGCGAAGCGGCGGGCGAGGCGTTGGACGTGGGTGTCGACGACGACGCCGTCGTTGATGTTGAAGCAGTTGCCCAGGACGACGTTGGCGGTCTTGCGGGCGACGCCGCGGAGGGTGAGGAGTTCCTGCATGGTGCGCGGAACCTGGCCGCCGAAGCGATCGCGGATCGCGGTCATGGATTCGTGGACCGCGCGGGCCTTGTTGCGGAAGAGGCCGATCGATTTGATGTAGGGCTCGATCTCCTGGGGCGAAGCGGCGGCGTACGCGGCGGGCGAGGGGAAGCGGGCGAAGAGCGCGGGCGTGGCCTTGTTCACGCTGGCGTCGGTCGCCTGGGCCGAGAGGATCGTGGCGACGAGAAGCTCGTGCGGGTTGGAGAAGACGAGCTCGCAGTGCGCGTCGGGATAGTCGGCGCGGAGCGCGGCGAGCAGACGCAGGGCGCGCAGCCTCTCGACCGGAGAGATGTCGGGCTGGGCGGCGTTGGGCTTGGGCGAAGGTCGGGAGGCCTTGATTGCCTTGCGTTTCGAGGGAGCCCGGCGTGAAGACGTGGGTGCTTTCGGTCTCGCGCTGGCGCGAGTGCTGCGTCGGGGCTTGGCCGTTGCCTTTGCGGGCTCGGGCTTCCTCCTTGCGCTGCGCCCGTCGCTCATCGCGTCGGCTCCGAGGCGGGGGGCTTGGGCGCGGTGATGAGCGAGGCGAGCAGGGCGAGGAGGACGGTGATCGCGATGGCGCTCAGCGTGCGCGAGGAAGCGGGGTGGAGCGCGTCGAAATCGGACTGGAACTTTCGGGCGTCGTCGTAGCGGGCGGCGTCGAGCGCGGTCCAGAAGGAATCGAGCGCGTGCTCCATGGGGAAACGGATCATGGCGGCGTACCACAGGAAAAGGGCGATGCCCGCGGCGACGAGGAAAAGGCGGGCGATCGCGCCCCAACGCGGCGAGCAATCGCGGGGGCGGATGAGGAGCAGGCATACGGCGGCGATCAGGGCCATGGTCGGCTGAACGATGTCGGAGGCGGTGAAGACGGCCCAGCCGACCTTGCCGCCGGCGATCTTCCAGTGCTCGGCGTCGAAGGCTTCGTAGGCGGGGATGCGGACGCCGAGTTTCTTCATCGCGGGAAAGGTAATGGCCGCGGCGAAGCCGGAGGCGACGACGCTGGAGAGCCAGACTGCGAGCGCGGCGGTGGCGATCGCGTGGAGGCGGATGAGCTTCATGCGCGATTGTAGGAAGAGGCCGCTTTCCCTGGAGTGACTGGGAGAGCGGCGTGGGGAGGCGAAGCGGGGCGGAGAAGTGGTGCAGGGAAGTAGCGAGGCGGGGAGGACGCTGGCCAAGGCTTGAAAGCGCCTTTGAGATGAAACCGAAGCGAGCGCGAATGCGGGCGTTGTTTTGTTGGTGCTTTCGGCAAACGCGGGGTACGGCCGCGCATGGCGCCTCGCTCGCCTGGAGCCGCCCTTCAGGCTGCGGGGCGATGGGGCAGTCTGTCGGGCGAGTCGCTGGTCGAAGACTCCTCGCCGCACACCCGGCTGCGGGCTGTCAGGTCTTCGGCCTGGGAACTCCGGGAATCACGGGAGGACTTTTTGGAGTGGTGGGAGGGTGTGGGCCAGAGCACGGACACGAGGACGTGTCCGTTGTCCGAGAATCGCGTTCAGCGGAGCTTGCGGGGATTCTCGGCGGGCTTGCCGTCGGCGTAGGCCCAGATGGTGACGAGCAGCTTCTTCTTTCCCCACTGGCGGGCCTGCTCGTGGGTGGGGAAGAGGAGGTCGAGGCGATTGCCCTTGATGGCGCTGCCGCAGTCGAGCACAGGGACGACGAGGTCGCTGTCGTAGCCGGGGATGGAGAGCATCGAGCCGTAGGGCAGGACGCGCGGGTCGGCGGCGACGAGCTTGTGGGCGTTGGTGTCAACGGAGTGGAGGGTGGCGGTGATGCCGTCCGCCGATTCGCCGCAGGAGCGCGAGTCGGGCGAGTAGCCGGTGACGATCATCCACATCTGGCGCGTGGGTTTGATGGGACGACCATTGAACCAGCGGGTGCGCGGATCGAGCGTGTGCGGATCGATGCTCGTGGCCTTTTCGATCGCGCCGCCGGGGAGTTCGGGCGAGGTCGATTCGTCGCGCGGTTCATCGATGGGAGAGACGGCCGGCGGGTCGGCGGTGTCGTGTTCATCGAGCGAGATGTCGTCGATGGTGAATTGCGTGTCGATGGGCGGAGCGACCGGGAAGGGTTCGTTCGCCGTGGCCGCGCTCGCGGAGCCGGGGATATCGACGACACGAACGAGCGGCGGGGCGCTGCGCCACTCCTTGGCGAGGATGGCGGAGCCGACGACGAGCGAGAGGGTGGTGAGAATCGCGGCTGAGTTGGCCGAGACGCGGACCCAGCGCGAGCGCGCGATGGCGTTGCTGATCTGGAATTGTGGAAGCACCCACCGTCCTCCGGCAACCGGAGTCGCGAGGCCGATCGGCCCGACCCGGCCTAAGTCCCACCCAAGGCACGGGCGCGTCTCTGATTGCGAACGAATGTGGAGAGAGCATACAACGGGGACCCGGTGCAAGCGGGCGATCTTCAGTTTCGCTCTGAAAATCAGGGCGATTTCGTGCGGGTTATGCCGATTGTGCCGATTATTCCGACGCAAGGGTCATCGATGAACGTCGATGTCTGGGACTTGCCCGGTGCTTGGCAGGGTGGGGATAATCCGAAGCGCAACCGATGCCTGATAATGGACTTCAATTCTGGATCGTGACGGGCCTGATCGGGCTGTGCGGCGGGTTGGCCGGCGGACTGGCGGGGATCGGCGGCTCGCTGGTGATGTTGCCGGGGCTGGCGATCTTTCTCGGGTATCAAGACGCGGCGCACAGCGAGCAGCATGTGTACCAGGCCGCGGCGTCGGCGGTGAATGTGCTGGTGACGCTGCCGTCGGTGATGCAGCACCAGCGTGCGGGCGTGGTGAAGCGCGAGTGGGTGAAGATGCTGATGCCGATCGTCGCGGCGAGCGTGATCGCGGGCGTGCTGCTGTCGAATGTGATCGAGGGCACGCATCTGAAACGAATCCTCGCGGGCGCGATCGCTGCGTACTGCGTGTGGAACTTCATCCGCGTGGTGGGGAAATCGCCGGAACGTGAGCACGCGGGCAACGCGCGCAAGGGCGTGCTTTCGCTGATCGGCGTGGGAGCGGGGATGTTCAGCGGGTTGCTCGGGATCGGCGGCGGCGTGCTGCTGGTGCCGGGGCTCGAGGTGTTCGCAAAGGTGCCGCTGCGCGTCGCGGTGGGAGTGAGCAGTTCCATCATCGTGGTGACGGCGGCGATTGCGGCGGCGATCAAGGGCGCGACGCTGGGCTCGCAGGGGCACACGTTCGCGGAAGCACTCCGGCTCGTGGTAGCGTTGGGACCCCTGGCGATGCTGGGCGGCTTGATCGGGGCAAAGCTGGTTCACACGCTCCCCTTGCGGGTGGTGCGGATCGTGCTCACGACCATTCTGTTCGGCGCGGCGATCCGGATGGCGGTGTGAGATCGGAGGCCGGGTTTTCGCCTGAGAATCTGGGGGAAAGCGGGCGGAAGTCTGCACACGCGTGGCGCACTACCCTGTATCAGTCCGGAGTCTTGTGTTGGCGTTGCCCTGCATGTTGGTGGAGTGCCGAACTGCCGCCTTTGGCGACCGGCCGAAGCTGAAAAGGAATTACGATGAATCGTCCGCTGTTGTGCGTCGCTCTTCTGCTCGGCGTGTCCGGTTCGTGCCTGGCGCAGAACAGCGTCCCCGCGACCAAGATCGAGCCACCGGCCAAGGCCGAGGAAACCAAGAAGATCGAGGGTGACGGCGTGGCGTTGTACGACGCGGCCCGTGATGCGGCGAAGAAGGTCAAGGACCCCTCCTGCAAGATCACGAGCTCGTACGACGGACAGAAGCCGGTCGAGGGCGAGATCGTCGTTGTCTTCAAGGACGGCGCCGCCGGCCTTCCGATCGGGAACTACTCGCTCAAGGGCGCGATGGGCGACAAGAAGCTCGCCGCGGTGTTCGACGGGAAGGTGCTGCGCACCATCGATCACGTTGAGAAGCAGCTGGTCGAGATGCCGGCGCAGAACGGCGTGGCGTTCCCGCGCGATGAGTCGGGGATGCTTGTCCCCAACTGGTATCTCGAGGCCAGGATGCCCGAGCAGCCCGGCGTCAGCGTCCGTTCGATCGTGAAGGGCGAGCGTCAGGCGGTGGACGGCGTGGATTGCGACACGGTCGTTCGCACCCGCGTCATGGAGCAGGGAGATACGAAGTACATCCTGGCGGAGACGCTCGTCTTGGGCGTCGCGGACCACCTGCCGCGCCGGGTTGAGATGATCGTGACGCAGGAAGGCGGCGAGGAGCCGGGCGAGAAGATGCGCAGTGTGACGACATTCCGTGACGTGAAGATCGACAGCGCCCCCGCGGACAGTGTGTTCGCGCTCGCGGCCCCCGAGGGCTACAAGACCAAGACGATGACCGCGGAGGACCTGGCGAACGCCGAGCCAAAGCTGGCGGCAAGGGCCGGGGACGCGGCCAAGGACTTTGCGCTCAAGGACGCGGACGGCAAGGTGTGGAAGCTTGCCGATTTCAAGGGGCGCGTGCTTCTCATGGACTTCTGGGCGACCTGGTGCGGGCCGTGCAAGGCCGCCATGCCGAAGATCCAGGCGCTGCACGAGAAGTACAAGGACAAGAAGGTGACGATCGCTGGCGTGAATACGTGGGAGCGAGGCAAGGACGAAAAGGCCGTCAAGTACATGCAGGACCAGAAGTACACCTACACGTGCCTCCTCGGCGGAGACGACTTGGCGAGCTCGTACAACGTGCCGGGCATCCCGACGCTGATTCTGGTCGACGGCGAGGGGAAGATCCTCTTCACGACGGTCGGAGTGAGCGACGAGGCCGAGAAGCAGATCGAGGAACTGATCGAGAAGGAGCTTGCCAAGGGCAAGTGAGGCGAGGTCGGGATTGCGATCTGAACTGAGTGAGACCGAATGCGGCCGCGGCGAAGGTCGCGGTTGTTTTCTTGAGCAGTGACATCCGGTTCTTGTGAAACTCGCGAGGCTCTGGGGGCATCGACCCGGGCCCTTGCTCGCGGACTCGATCAGGTGCGGCGTCCGAAGACGCTGGAATCACTCGATGCAGGCGTGCGACTTCACACGTTGAAGTACTTCGCCTCGGGGTGGTGCACGATGATCGCGCTGGTCGATTGCTCCGGGTCGATCTGGTGGTTCTCGGTGAGTTCGCACCCGATGCGTGATGGATCGAGGAGCGAAAAGAGCTTCTCCTGATCGCTCATATCGGGGCAGGCGGGATAGCCGAAGCTGTAACGGCTGCCGCGGTAGTGCTGGGTGAAGAGTTCCTTGATCCTGGGCGAGTCATCGGTCGCGATTCCCAGTTCCTGGCGCGTGCGCTTGTGCCAGAACTCTGCGAGCGCCTCGGCCGTCTCGACCCCCAGACCGTGCAGGTAGAGGTACTCCTGGTACTCGTTCTTGGCGTAGAGGGCCTTGGCGGCCTCGCTGGCACGCGTGCCCATCGTCACGCAGTGCATGCCGATGACATCGACCTCGCCGGAATCGATCGGGCGGAAGAAGTCGGAGATGCAGAGGCGGCGTTTGTCGGACTGACGGGGGAACGTGAAGCGAAGACGTTCACGGAGAGACGAAGAAACGGAGAGACGAAGAGGCGAAGTGGGGGAGCTAGGCGGCGTGTCCCAGATGACGAGGTCGTCTCCGTCGGAGTTGCAGGGGAAGTAGCCGTAGACCACGCGCGGCTGAAGGATGCGTTCGCTCTTGCAGAGCGACTTCACGCGGTTGAAGATCGGAACGACCTTATCCTCGAGCATCGCGTCGTATTCGCGATCGGACATCGCGCCCTTCTTGAATCCCCACTGCCCGCGGAAGAGCGCGACGGGATTGACGAAGGCGTAGATGTCGTCGAGGTCGAGCGACTCGACGACGCGAGTGCCCCAGAAGGGAGGAGTGGGGACGGCGGTGCTCGTGCTCACGTCGGATCGGACCTTTGACGTAGCGGTTGATGTGCCTGTACCAGCCGCGGCGGGTTCTCGTTCATTTCGATCACGCTGCGCTCCCGCGAGCTTGGCGACGCGCGTCGCGACGATCAATTCCTCGGCCTTGGATCGCTTGCCCTGGCGTTCATCGATCTCGAGCGCGAGCTGGCCGGACTTGCCCGAGGTGAGGAGGTCCATGATGCGCAGGCCGTCGAACGCGTCCTTGCCGTAGTAGCACTCGCCCTTGTACTTGGGGCGGAGGTGCCCTTCGCAGTAGTGGCGTGTGAGCGCGGCGCCGCCGAGGATGAGCCGCGGACGATCGGCACTCTGGTTCAGCTCGTCGATGTTCTCTTCCATGACGTTCACGGACTTCACGAGCAGGCCGGAGAGCCCGATCGCGTCGGGCTTGTGCTCGTGGTACGCGGCCATGATCTGCGGCAGGTGCTGCTTGATGCCGATGTTGATGACCCGGTAGCCGTTGTTGGTGAGGATGATGTCAACGAGGTTCTTTCCGATGTCGTGGACGTCGCCCTTCACGGTCGCGAGCACGATCGAGCCCTTGGCGGCGCCCGATTTCCTCTCCATCAGCGGCTCGAGCTGCGACACGGCCATCTTCATGACCTCGGCGGATTGCAGCACGAAGGGGAGCTGCATGCGCCCCGAGCCGAAGAGTTCGCCGACGGTCTTCATCCCGTCGAGCAGGTGGTCGTTGATGATGTCGAGCGGCGGGTACTTCGCAAGGGCGGCATCGAGCGTTTCCTTCAGGCCCTGCTTCTCGCCGTCGATGATGTGGGCGCGGAGCTGTTCTTCCAGCGAGAGGGTCTTGACCACGCGCGCCGTCGCGGCGGCGGTTGCGTCCTTGAAGAGCTCGATGAAGCGGGCGAGCGGGTCGCCATTCTCGCGCCGGTCATAGATGAGGTCGAGCGCCGCGGCCCACTGCGGGTCAGGGATCTTGTTCCGCGGGAGGATCTTGCCGGCGTGGACGATCGCGCCCGTGAGGCCCGCGTCGCGGAGCTCGTGCAGGAACGCGGAGTTGAGCACGAGGCGGGCGGCGGGGTTCAGGCCGAACGAGACGTTGGAGAGGCCGACGACCGTCTGGCACTCGGGGAACGCGGTGCTGATGCGGCGGATTCCCTCGACGAGCTCGAGCGCGCTGCGCCGGTCGCTCTCCATGCCCGTCGAGATCGGGAGCACGAGCGGATCGAAGAGGATGTCGGCGGGATCAAGCCCGAAGACGTCGACCGCGCGGCGCAGGCCGCGCTCGGCGATCGAGAACTTGCGATCCGCGGTGCGGGCCATGCTGGCCTCTCTGTCCTCGTCGATCGAGCCGATCACGACCGCGGCGCCGTAGGTCTTGGCCAGACGCATCACCTCGTCGAACTTGTGCTCGCCCTCTTCGAAGTTGGCGGAGTTGATGATGCACTTGCCGCCCGCGTGGCGCAGGCCCGCCTCGATGGTCTTGAGCTGGGTCGAGTCCAGCATGAGCGGCGCGTCTGCCTGACGCACGACGCGCTTCACGATCTCGGCCATGTCGCGTGCGTTGTCGCGCCCCGCGTAGTCGACGTTGAGGTCGAGCACGTGCGCGCCCTCGCGCAGCTGCTCCTTGGCGAGGGAGGCGATCGAATCCCAGTCCTCGGCCTCGAGCAATCGCTTGAACGCCTTGCTCCCCGAGGCGTTCATCCGTTCTCCCACGATCAGGAACGAGCTGTCCTGGCGGTAGTCCGCGACGGAATAGAGCGAGGTGACACCCTTCGGTAGAGTGGTCGTCGAGCGGCGAAGGGGCGAAGCGGCGGAGTGCCGGCGGCTCTGCTCAACGCATTCTGCGAGGAGCCTGATGTGATCCGGGGTCGTGCCGCAGCAGCCGCCGACGATGTTCACGCCGTCCTGCTCGATGAAACGCTGCATCGCCTCGACGAATGGCTGGGGCTTGAGCGGGTACTCGGTTCGGCCTTCGTGGAGCACGGGCAGGCCGGCGTTGGGCATGACCGAGAGAGATCGCGAAGAGGATCGCCAGTGCTTGCCGAGCCAGTGGACGTGCTCGGTCATTTCCGTGGGGCCGGTGGCGCAGTTCAGCCCGAGCGACATGATCGGATAGCCCGCGAGTGCGGTGGCGGCGGCCTCGATCGCGGTCCCCAGGAGCATCGTGCCGGTGTTCTCGATCGTGACGCTCGCCATGATCGGGATGTCGAGCGGCGACTTGTTCCTCTCCGCGAGTGCGGCGAGAGCGGCGTTGATGGCGCACTTGACTTGCAGCAGATCCTGGCAGGTCTCGATGATGAGGAGATCGACGCCGCCATCGATCAGGCCGCGGGCGCACTCGCGATAGGCGTCAAGCATCGCGTCCCAAGTGGTGTTGCCGAGCGTGATGAGCTTGGTGCCGGGGCCCATGGAGCCCGCGACAAAGCGCGGCTTGTCCTTGGTGGAGTGCTTGCGGGCGGCCGCCCGCGCCGCCTCGCCCGCGGACTTAGCGATCTCGTAGGTTCGATCGGCGATGCCGAACTCCGCGAGCACGAGCTTGGAGCCGCCGAAGGTGTTTGTTTCGACGACATCGGCGCCGGCCTCGAAGTAGCGCTCGTGGATGGACTGGATGACGTCGGGGCGCGTGGCGGAGAGGATGTCGGTGCAGTTCTCGCAGCCGCAGTAGTCGCGCTCGAGCGAGAGGTTGACCTTGTGGATCTGGGTGCCCATGCCGCCGTCGAAGACGACGATGCCGCGGGAGAGACGCTCGAGGAAGGGGCTTGGCATGGGCGGAGTATAGCGTCCATCCGTTGATCCGGATAAAGCGATGGAGCACGATCTGGCGCATGAAAAGGCCCCGCGCGAGGCGGGGCTTGATGGATCATCGTATCCGAGTTTGGCGGAGGCTCAGCGACGGCGGCGCGTGGCGGCCAGCGCCAGCCCAGCAAGGGCGAGCGCGCCCGGCGCGGGGATGGCGACGAAGCCCGTGCCGTTGCCCTGGATGCCCGTCGCGGTCGCGAGCGTTGTGAACGCGCCCGTGGAGGTGTCGAACTTGCCGAAGCGGAGGGTGTTGTTGGGCGAGTCGGGGCGGAGCGCGCCGTAGAGATCGCCTTGGATGAACTCCAGGCCGTTGTTGAGGAATCCGAAACCGACGCCGCCGATGTTGGTGGCGTTGGTGTCGGGGGTCCAGCTCATGAGGCGGTTGTTGGTGGCGTCCGTGAGCAGGAAGCGGTCGTTGGCGCGGTCGTAGGCCAGGCCGCCGCCGCCGGTAACGTTGACGCCGGTGGACCATGACTGCGTGATGGAGAAATCGGTGGAGCTGAGCTTGCGAACGCGGATGGGATTGGCGGAAGCATCAACGCCGTACATTCCGTCATTGCCGAACGCCAACGAGCCGACGCTAAACGACGTCTCGCCGATCTTGACGAGGGTGGCGGCTCCGGCGGGGTCGTCCATGCGATAGACGGCCCACTTGCCCGCGACGGGGTCGGCGGCACAGGCGACGATGTTGCCGCCGCCCGCGCCGGGGATCGAGAATCCGCCGGGCACGAACGTGAGCGACTGGATATGCGCGGACAACGTGATCGGCGCATCAACGTTGCCGGTCGAGTCGGCACGGAACAGCTTGTTGCCGTCGGAGGCCATGAACTGAACGACTCCGGCGGAGGCCGACGCAGCAACGATGGCCGACAAGGCCACAACTCCAACATGAATCCTGTGCATCTGTCTCTCCTCTCAAGGGAAATGGGCGGAAGGCCTGATGATAAAGGGGAGCGGAGCGTCCGCCAAGGTGATTTCTACGCAATTCCTGGGTGCTTGGGGTGGGTGTGCGGCTATCGGGCCCGGCAGGAACTCACCGGCGAAAGGTCGGTACACTTTCTCGCGTTGGCGTCATAGATTTGTTCGGTCGTCTCGAAAGGGTTAGCGATGAGCCAGGGTGTGCCTCCGGTGCTCGACTACGACGTAGACATGATCGAGCCGCCGAAGTGGCCGAAGGCGGTGGGGATCACGAGCATCGTGATCGGGGCGGTCATGGTTGGCTGCGCGGGGTGTGGAGTGGTGGGCTCGATTTTTGGGCAGGCGATGGTGCCGCCCGAAATGCAGAACCAGATGCCTCCGAGCCAGATCTCGCCGGGCATGATGATTCACCTGGCGGCGGGGGTGGTGGCGGACATCTTGCTCATCGTTGCGGGCGGGATGACGCTCGGGCGGAGAATCATGGGGCGGCATCTGCACTTGGCCTACGCCGGGTTCGCGGTGGTGCTGTTCGGAATCGGCGTGTGGCTGCAGTTCCAGCAGCAAGCCGTGATGCAGCAGTGGGCGGCTCAGAATCCCGACAATCCGACGGCCAAAGCGATGCAAGGACCAATGGGGAGCATCGGGCTGGTCATCGGAATTGTGATCGGGGCGCTCTTCGGGCTCTTGTATCCGCTCTTCCTCATCATTTGGTTTGGGTTCGTGAAGCGGACCGAAGAATCGATGACGGGCGGCATTGAGAGACCGAACCCCGCCGCTTGAGTTCGTTCTGCTATTCTGGACAAGGATGATTCTGGTCGCGGGCGAGTGCCCGCGTCGTTTGCGTTGAGTTGGCTGGCGGAGGTGTCGGATGTCGGAGCTTTCTCGTCGTTCGTTCGTGAATGTTGCCGCGGGCGCCGCGATCGCGGCCGTGGGTTCGGCGTCGGCTGGTTCGGCGCTCGCTGGTTCGGCGGTGATTGGCGCGTCGGCGAATGCGAGCGCGGCGTCCGCGCGGGCCAAGCCCAACACGGGGGCACGCAAGCTGCGCAAGGCGGTCATGATCGGCATGTGCGGCGACGGCGCGAACGTGACGGAGAAGTTCAAGATCTTGAAGGACGCGGGCTTTGACGGCGTGGAGATGGACAGTCCGACCTCGATCCCGATGAGCGACATCACCAAGGCGATCGAGGCGACGGGACTGAAGGTGCATGGCATGGTGGACTCGGTCCACTGGAAATACCACCTCAACAACCCGGAGGAAAAGGTGCGTCAGATGGGGTTCGACGGGCTCGTCCAGTGTCTGCGCGATGCGCACACCTGCGGCTCGACGAGCATTCTGCTGGTGCCCGCGGTGGTGAACGAGCAGATGCCCTACGACAAGGCTTGGGAATGGTCGGTCGAGCAGATCAAGAAGGCGCTGCCGATCGCGGAGGAGTTGAAGGTCCAGATCGCGGTCGAGAACGTGTGGAACAACTTCTTGCTCAGCCCCATGGAGGCCGCTCGCTACGTCGACGAGTTCAACTCACCGTGGGTCAAGTGGCACTTCGACATCGGCAACGTGGCGAACTATGGCTGGGCGGACCAATGGATTCACATCCTGGGTGATCGTCTCGCGAAGCTGCACATCAAAGAGTTCAGCCGCAAGAAGCGCAACGACGAGGGGCTGTGGAAGGGCTTCGCGGTCGACCTCATGGAGGGCGACAACAACTGGCCGGCGATCATGAAGGCGCTCGACGACGTCGGCTATACCGGCGGCGAGGGCGGCTGGGCGACGATCGAGATGGGCGGCGGCGACGTGAAGCGAATGCAGCAACTCTCGGAGATGCTCGACAAGATCATCGCGAGCCAGGTGGGCTGAGCGATCGAATCGTCGTGCAAAGCGGGAGTACCCAGCGCGGGTGGCAGGCGTCTGCCGGGCCTGCGATTGAAGGAGGGGCTCCTTGGCCTCGCGATCCGCGCTTGGCTGCTCGCACGACCGACGCGAGGTTACCGGTGGTGATGCACGTCCCAGCCGAGGTAGGTTGAGAACGCTTCGCGGATAGAGCCGGCGCACAGGCTGGGCGTGATCGCGACGTGGTGTTCGAAGCCGTTCTGGCAGATGTAGCGGAGCAGTTCCTGGAAGCGTGGGACCTGGATCACGCCGACACCGCCGAAGGTGTTGAGCGGGTCGCTCGTGAGTTGTCCCTCGCCGAGGTAGGCGCGGACGCGCCCCTGCTGGTCATCGGTGCCGACGCGGAGGTAGGTACACGGCGCGGCGGCGACACGCCCGACGACCGTGCCATAGGTATTGTCCTTGCCGACGGTTCCCGCGATGATCTCCTGGTAGTCCATGGCGGGCGCGTTATTGACGAAGATGTCCTTGGGAAGGTTTGAGCAGTGGAAGACGACGCCCTTGTCGGGGTCGGTGCCGTAGTTGTTGTTCCAGTCGACGAGGGCCGCGGGCTTCTGGCTCGCCCTGGCGAGGGCGACCATGGCGACCGTGCCGACGACGTCGACCTCGCAGGCGCTGGGCGAGAGATCGTTGGACTGCATGCTCATGAGCGTGCAGGGAACGACGCCGTAGAACTCCTCCATCGCGGTCCAGCACTGGATCGCGGTGGCGTCGAGGCGGGCCTGCTGCTTCCACTCGTCGAGCACCACGCCGAGCTTGGCCATTTTGATGACCGGGAGCTGCGGCACGTTGCCGGTGTTGACGTAGCCCTGGATCGACTTGAGCTTGGCCGCGACGCGCGGATCGGAGTCGCCAAGCTTGTTGACGCGCCCGAAGAAATCGAAGAGGTCCATGGTCTCGACGCTGATGCCGGATTGCTCGAGGAGCTTCTCGCTGTAGCGGACGGTGTTGAAAGCGGTGGGGCGGGCGCCCAGAGCGCCGATCCGCAGGCCGCGCATCGCGCGCACGACGCGGCAGGTGGCGGTGAAGTCCGCGAGGTCGGCGGCGAAGGTGGCGGAGCGCGGGTCGTCGGTGTGCAGGCGAGTGAGCGTGAAGGGGATGTCGTACTGGCGCAGGTTGTTGCAGACCGACATCTTGCCGCAGAAGCTGTCGCGACGGTCCTTGATGGTCATCTTCGCGGGGTCGTCGTTGAACGCGTGGACGAGCACGGGGACGCGCAAGTTCGACCAGCGGAGGGTGTTGGCGATTGCTTTTTCATCCCCGAAGTTGGGGAGCGTGACGATCACGCCGTCGATCTTGCCCGCGTGGGCCTTGAGCTGGTCGGCGGCCCTCTGGGCGTCGTCCAGAGATTCCACCGATCCAAAGCGGGTGTCGGCGGCCGAGAGCGTGACGACGTCGAACCCGGCCTTGGCGAGCACGTCGAGCATGTCAGCACGCCCGGCTTCGCACAGGTGTCCGGGGAAAAAGCCGCGGTTTCCAACGACGAGGGCGATGCAGAGCTTCTGCATGGGGTGTTCTCCGAATGGCGGGTCAGGGTACCTGAAGAGGCGGGATTGTGGAGGGGCGGGTGGGCTTGCGTCGGGGTGGGTTTGTGCTAACATAGTTATTGAGCTTTAGGAAGTAAAGCCTCCCGCAGAAGGCCTCGAAGGGAAGACCATGGCGACCCCCTCATCGCTCCGGCGGATCAACCAGCGCAAGGTCGTGCGGGCGCTGCTGTCGGTCGGCACGGCGTCGCGCGCTGATCTGGCGCGACTGACCGAACTTTCGCAGCCCACGGCCGGCAAGATCGTCGACGATCTTCTGGCCGCGTCGGTGCTCGAGGATGCCTCGCTCGGCGTCGATCCGTCATCGCGCAGCGATCGCCCCAAGATCGGTCGCCCCGGCACGATGGTGCGCCTCAATCGCTCGCGTACGCGATTCCTCGCGATCGAGATGGGAGTGGTGCGCACGCGGGCGGCGTATCTGCCCGTGGCGGCCCAGCGCGAGGACCAATGGACGCACGAGATTCCGACTCCGAAGAGCCCGGAAGAACTGGTCGCGAAGCTGGGTAAGGCCCTGCCGCGTGATCCGAACGTGCCGCTGGATGCGATCCTGGTGTCGATGCCGGGCGTGGTCGACGAGGCGGGAGGGCGGAGCCTGCTGTGCCCCAACATCCGGTGGATGGAGCGGGTGAACATTTCGCGGTTGCTGGGCGGCCTGTTCGACGCGCCGACCGTGGTGGTTCAGGAAAATCGTGCGATGGCGCTCGGGCAACTCGCGCTCGATCCCGACGGCGACGACTTTCTGCTCGTGGAACTGGGCGATGGCGTGGGTGGAGCGGCGGTGGTGCGGGGCCGCCTGTACAACGGGCCGCTCCCGCTCTCGGGCGAGCTTGGGCACACGCCGATCATCGGCAACTCGCGCAAGTGCGGGTGCGGCTCGACCGGCTGCATGGAAACGCTTCTCTCGCAGAACGGGCTGATCGCCAGCTTCGCCGAGGCCAACAAGAAAGCGCCGAAGACCTGGGCCGCGGTGAAGAAGGAAGTCGAGGAAAAGGGCATCCGCCCTTGGATGTCGAAGTCGCTCGAGGTGGCGGGCGCGACGATCGCTGGTGCGATGAACGTGCTGGGTGTACGGCGCGTGGTGATGAGCGGGTGGATCAACGACCTTCCCGAGGTCGTGGCTCATCAGCTCTCATCGTCGATCTCGCGCGGCGCGATGTGGGGGCGATTCGGCGAAGTGGCCGTCGATATCAGCGACAAGCACCGCATGGCCGGGCTCGTCTGGGCCGGGCTGGATCGAGTGATGTTCCCCGTAGCCGACGAGAGCATGGCACGCAGCAATGGCGGGGCGGTGGCGGAAGACGCGACGGCATTGGCCTGAGTTGTTTCCTGCGTGCCACGGCGTTTCTTCCGCGAACCACGCGCGACATGCGGAGCGACCATGAGACCAAAGCGATCAAGTATTCAGGCGATGGTGTCGGCGTGCGGAACGCGGATGCGCGGGCGAGCCATGCCCGCGGGTGCGTTGCGGGTCGCGGCGCTTTTGTTCACGACGGCGACCCCCGCGCAGCCCGGTCTGCCGGTGAATCCAGGCAACGAGAAGGCAGCAAGCGTTCGCGTGCCCGATGCGATTGCGCGCGCGATGGAGCCCATGCCAATCGGGAGTGTGGAACTGGGCGTGGGGCCGATCAAGGACGCGTTCGAGCTCAACGTGCGATACCTGAAGTCGCTCGACCCCGACCGGCTTCTCTGGGGCTTCCGCAAGACGGCCGGCCTGCCTACGCCCGCGACACCCTACGGCGGGTGGGAGGGCGCGGAAGTCGAGCTGCGCGGGCACTTCGTCGGGCACTACCTCTCCGCGTGCGCGAGGGTGATCGCGCAGACCGGCGACGCGACGCTGAAAGCCAACGCGACCAAGGTCGTCGCTGGGATCGCCGAATGCCAGGGCGAGCTGGGGAACGGATATGTTGCGGCGTTCCCGAGCGAGCTCTTCGATCGCGTCGAGGCCGGCAAGGCGGTGTGGGCGCCTTACTACACGCTGCACAAGGTCATCCTGGGCCTTTGGGAGATGCACGCGTATGCCCACGATGACAGCGCGCTCGGCGTCGTCACCCGCCTGGTTGACTGGGTTGACTCTCGATGTGCCAAGCTCGACGATGCGCGCATGCAGGCGATGCTGGGCAACGAGTTCGGCGGCGTGCACGAGGCGCTGCTCAACGTGTACAGCAGCACCGGCAAGCGCGAGCACCTGAAACTCGCGGAACGGTTCCAGAAGCGGGCGTTCTTGGAGCCGCTGGCGCGGGGCGATGATCCGCTGGCGAGTATTCACGCCAACACGCACCTGCCGCAGGTGATCGGGCAGTGCCGCGAGTACGAACTGACGGGCGACGAGAATTCGCGGCGCATCGCTGAGCAGTTCTGGCGGACGCTCTGGGCATCGCACAGCTACGCGACCGGCGGTTCGAACAACGGCGAGTACTGGGGGCCGCCCAACCAACTCGCCAACTCGCTCACCGCGACCAACCAGGAGTTCTGCACCAGCTACAACTGGGAGAAGATCAATCGCTCGCTGCTCACCTGGAGCGGAGACACACGCTACGCCGACATGATCGAGCGTGTCTTCTACAACGGGATCATGGTCTCGCAGCATCCCCAGACTGGGATGTTCATCTACTACATGCCCCTCAAGGCGGGGTTGAGGAAAGAGCACGGCAACGCCGAGGACACATTCACTTGCTGCTATGGGACGGGCGTGCAGGAGTACGCATCGCTCGCGCAGAACATCTACTTCCACGCGAAGGACACGATCTTCGTCAACCTGTTCCTTGATTCGAGTGTGACGTGGACTTCGCCCGGCGGAAAAGTGCTGCTCAGGCAAACCACCGACATGCCGAGCGGGAACGCGGTGTCGATCGCGGTTGAGCCGGAACTCGAAGCTGAGTTTACGGTCGCGATCCGCGTGCCCGTGTGGTGCGACGGGCGTGCGACATTCACCGTGAACGGCGAGGCGGAGGGTGTTCCCACGGAAGCCGTGCGGGGCGGTTGGATGACGACCCGTCGCGTGTGGAAGAAGGGCGACACGATCGCCGGCGTGTTCCCAGCGTCGCTCAAGGTTGTCGCGATCAACGACGATCCCAATCTCTGCGCGATGACCTACGGACCGCTCGTGCTCGCGGGGCTTGTCGGCACGGAGCAACTGCTCCCGGGAGTGCCGACGCCTCCCATCACGGGCGATAAGCTTCGCCCGGAATCGTGGCTCGAGCGCGTGCCGGGCAAGCTGGAGTGGCGCACGCGCGGCCTGCCGAGCGATATGGCGTTCAAGCCGCTCCACACGATCGTGGACGAACGCTACGCCGTTTACTTCCCGTTCGGAGCGCCCGGCGGCTCGCGTCAGAAGGCGTATGAACAGGCGATCGCCGAAACGCGAGAGCGAGATGCACGCACGCTCGACCGAGTATTGATCGGTGATGCAGCGTCTGAAAAGGCGCACGCGATGATGGCGGAGCGGTCGGCCGCGGGCGTGTTCAATGACTATCACTGGAGGCACGCGGAGAAGCCCGGCTTCTTTGAGTACACGATGAAGGTCGATGGCTCGAAGGAAAATCGCCTCTCCGTGATGTACTGGGGAAGCGACGGCGGCTCTCGCGTGTTTGATATTCTCGTGAACGGCGATCGAATCGCCAGCGAGCGCCTGAATGCCAACGCGGACGGGCGATTCTATTTCGAGGAATACGCCGTGCCGCGTTCGCTGTCGGACGGCAGGGAATCGGTGGTCGTGCGGTTCGAGGCGTCGCCCAACGGCGGGATCGCGGGCGGCGTGTTTGATCTTCGGATGCTCTCGGGCAAGTGAATGGAGCGGCAATGTCAAAGCTCTCTCGCACTCTGATCGTGGCGGCCATGGGATTGTTCGGCGCGAGCGCGACAGCGCAGGTGCTGCCCAAGCCTGTCATCACCACACCGTGGACCGACAAGGTGAGCCAGGATGCGCCGTGGCCGGAGTATCCAAGGCCGCAGCTCGAGCGTGAGGCCTGGAAGAGCCTGAACGGACGCTGGTCGTGGACTCCTGACGCACGCGAGGGCGAGATTGCGAGTGCGGCCCCGCCGGCATCGGGCGAGTTCAAGCGTCAGGTGCTGGTGCCGTTCCCGATCGAGTCGGCGCTGTCGGGCGTGGGCGAGCACCACGAGAAGCTGTGGTACTCGCGGTCGTTCGACGTGCCGGAGAATTGGGGCGGCCAGCGCGTGCTGCTCAACTTCGAGGCGGTCGATTGGAAAGCCGTCGTCTATGTTAACGGCAAGCGGATCGGCGAGCACACGGGCGGCTATGACCCGTTCAGCTTCGACATTACCGACGCACTCAAGCCCGGAGCGTCGCAGGAACTCGTCGTTGGCGTGTTTGATCCGACCGACGCGGGCGACCAGCCGCGCGGAAAGCAAGTGCGCAAGCCCGAGGGCATCTGGTGCACGCCGCACACGGGCATCTGGCAGAGCGTGTGGCTTGAGGCGGCGCCCGCGACGCACGTTTCGGATCTGAAGATTGTGCCCAACGCCGAGCGCGGAGAGGTGAAGGTCAGGGTATCAACCACGGTTGCGCCGGACGCGAAGGTTACGCTGGCGGCGATGGCCGGGAAGCAGACGGTGGGTGAGGTGATCGGACATGCCGGCGAATGGCTGACGCTCAAGATTCGGGAGCCAAGGCTGTGGTCGCCGAACGATCCATTCCTCTATGACCTCATCGTAACGGTCAATCGATGCGAGACGGTTCGTTCGTACTTCGGACTGCGTGATATCAACGTCGCGAAGGACGACAAGGGCGTGCATCGCCTGATGCTCAACGGCAAAGAGTGCTTCATGGTCGGCCCGCTCGACCAGGGCTATTGGCCCGATGGCATCGTCACCGCGCCGACCGACGGGGCGCTGCGGTTTGACATCGTGCAGACCAAGATGCTCGGGTTCAACATGACGCGAAAGCACGTCAAGGTCGAGCCCGCCCGCTGGTACTACTGGGCCGACCGCGAGGGACTGCTGGTGTGGCAGGACATGCCGAGTCCGCTCCCGCCCAAGGAGACGTATACCGAAGCCGGCAAGAAGCAGTACGAAGTCGAGCTGCGCCGATTGATCGATCATCGATTTAATTCGCCGTCGATCGTGATGTGGGTCGTGTTCAACGAGGGGTGGGGCCAGTTCGAAACGCCGCGATTCACGAATCTCGTGAAGGAGCTCGATCCGTCGCGCCTGGTGAACAACGCCAGCGGCTGGACCGACAACAAGGTCGGCGATGTGATCGACGTTCACACCTACCCGGACCCGAAGACGCCGCCGCGTGAGGACGCGCGTGCGTGCGTGGTGGGCGAGTTCGGCGGACTAGGCCTGCCGGTCCCCGACCACATGTGGAAGAAGGACCACTGGGGCTACCAGGCGATGAAGGACGCCGAGCACCTGACGCGCCGCTATGAGTCGCTGCTCAAGGCCAGCTACGACCAGCGCGAGCAGGGTCTGTGCGCGGTGGTCTACACGCAGATCACGGATGTTGAAGTCGAGGCCAATGGGCTGTACACCTACGACCGGCGCGTGCTGAAGCCCGACCTGGCGCGAGTGGCGGCGGCGAACCGCGGCGATTTCTCGCTCATGCCCCCGCCCCCGACGATCACAGACGTCGTGCCCACATCGCAATCTCACGCGCAGCGCTGGCGTTTCACGGAGACCAAGCCCGCCGCCGGCTGGGAGAAGCCCGGATTCGACGATTCCGGCTGGAAGCAAGGGCCCGGCGGCTTCGGCACCAAGGGCACGCCCGGCGCGGTTGTTGGTACTGAATGGAAAGGCGGCGCGATCTGGATCCGCCGCGAGTTCTCGCACAACCCGCAGGACGAGAAGCCGACGCACCTGCTCCTGCACCACGACGAGGATTGCGAGGTCTTTGTCAACGGCGTGCTGGCCGCGAAGCTGAGTGGCTGGACGCACGACTATGAACTGGTTCCGATCCCCGACGCCGCCAAGCGAGCGTTCCGCGAGGGGAGCAACATCCTCGCCGCAAGTTGCAAGCAGACCAGCGGCGGGCAGTTCGTTGATGTCGGCCTCGTTCGTGTTGAGGAGCATCCGTCGCCGAAAGCGCCCGGTGGGAATGGCGTGGGCGGTGGCGGCGCCGGCGAGAATCTCCTCCCCAATCCGAGCTTCGAGGTCGTGAAGGACGGAAAGCCGTCCCCTTGGTACGAATCGCGCTGGAGCGGCGACGGCGCCTTTGCGACCAGTGATGTAGCACGGACCGGCAAGTTCTCGGTCAAGATCACCTCAGAGAACGGCGGCGACCTTTCCTGGCAGTTCCGCGTGCCCGTCGAGATGATGTCGCGCTACAAGCTGTCCGGCTGGATCAAGACGGAGAATCTGACGCCCCGTGGCGGCGCGAAGGGCGCCCTCTTCAATGTTCACAACGTACAGCCGGTGCAGACCAAGGCCGTCACCGGCACGACAGATTGGACCTACGCCGAGGTCGAGTTCGACAGCGGCTATGAAGACCACGCGATCATCAACTGCCTGCTCGGCGGCTGGGGTCTGGCGACGGGCACGGCATGGTTCGACGACGTGTCGCTCACGTTCGTGAAACGCGGCGAGCTTCCCGCGCCGACACTCTCGATCGACGCATCGCGGATCGGCGAGCCGATCAGCCCCTACATCTACGGCCAGTTCATCGAGCACCTTGGTCGGTGCATTTACGGCGGGATATGGGCCGAGATGATCGAGGACCGCAAGTTCTTTGACGCGGTCGGCCAGGGCGAGTCTCCCTGGCGGGCGGTCAATGCGACAGTCGTGATGGACGAAGCGTCGCCGTTTGTCGGCCGGCACTCGCCTCGAGTGAAGCCTTCGAGTCAGGAGCGACGCGCTGGGATTGAGCAGTCGGGCCTCTTCATCAAGTCGGGCCAGCGATACACGGGGCGGATCCACATCGCAGGCGATAAGGATGCCGGACCGATTCGCATCGAGGTGAAGTCGCCCGTGTGGAATGGCGCGGGCTTTGCCGTTCAGCTGCCCGCAATCGGCGAGGAGTTCACGCGGCACGAGCTGAGTTTCGTCATTCCCATCGAAGCGCCCGATGCCGGGGACGCCACGATCTCGATCACCGGGAGCGGCGGTGGCGAGTTCCGCGTCGGCACGCTCTCGCTGATGCCCGACGACAACGTGCAGGGCTTTCGCGCCGATACGCTCAGGCTGCTCAGGGAGCTAGATTCGCCCGTCTATCGCTGGCCGGGCGGCAATTTCGTCTCGGGCTACGACTGGCGTGACGGGATCGGCGATCCCGACAAGCGCCCGCCGCGGAAGAACCCGGCGTGGCGCGGCATCGAGCCCAACGACTTGGGCGTGCATGAGTTCATCGCGCTCTGCCGACTCCTGAAGACCGAACCATACATCGCGATCAATACGGGCCTGGGTTCGGTCGAGAGCGGCGCGGCCGAGGTCGAGTACGCGAACGGAGCGGCGAGCACGCCGATGGGTGCCCTGCGCGCCCAGAACGGGAGCGTCGAACCATTCAAGGTCCGGTTCTGGGGGATCGGCAACGAGATGTACGGCTCGTGGCAGCTCGGGAATGTGCCGCTCGCCGACTACGTGAAGCGCCACACGGCGTTCGTCGACGCGATCCGAGAGGTTGATGCCGGCGCGACGCTGATCGCGGTGGGGGCCGCGGGCGAGTGGAGCCGGATGATGCTGGAGAAGTGCGCCGGCCACATGACGCACATCTCCGAGCATGTGTACTGGCAGGGGCGCGAGAGCCTGCTCGGGCATGTGAAACAAGCGCCCGAGTCGCTCCGGCGCATCGCCGAGGCGCACCGGGGGTATCGGCGGGACCTTCCGAGCCTGAAGGGTCGCGACATCCGAATCGTGCAGGACGAGTGGAACTACTGGTACGGCCCGGACATCTTCGGAGAGCTCGGAACGCGATACTTCATGAAAGATGCGCTCGGCTGCGCCGCGGCTCTCAACGAGTTCAGCCGCAACAGCGACCTCGTCTACATGGCCAACTACGCCCAGACTGTGAATGTTATCGGCGCGATCAAGACCAGCAAAGAGTCCGCCGCGCTCGAGACGACTGGCTTGGTGTTGAAGCTGTATCGCCACCACTTCGGAACGCTTCCAGTCAAAGTGGCCAGCGGCCCGACGATCGACGCTTCGGCAGCCTGGAGCGCCGACAAGAGGAAGTTCACCATCGCTGTCGTCAATCCAACCACGCGACAGGCCAGTGTGCCCCTCTCGATCGACGGCGCCTCGTTCCGCGGCACCGGCACCCGTTACGTCATCGCGGGCGATCCGATGGCGCACAATGATCCCTCCGAACCACTCCGCGTCGTCATCCGCGAATCGCCCCTTGGTGTGTTTTCGGATACGCTGGAACTCGATCCGTGCAGCGTCACGCTGCTCTCGCTGGACGTCAACTGACCGCGCCGGCATGGCCGTGCGCGATGGAAAGGAACCACAATGCAGACTCATGGGCTTACCCGTCGCACCCTGCTCGCGGCCCTGTGCCTGGTCGGGGCGTCGCTCGTCGCGTGCGAAAAGAAGGCCGAGGAAAGGCCGACGGAACCCAAGTCCGGCGCGACCGACGCACCGGCGCCGAGTGGCACGTCCTCGGGCAAGCTTCGCGTCGGATTCTCGCAGATCGGCGCTGAGAGCGACTGGCGCCGCGCCAACACCGAGTCGATCAAGAGCGAGGCCGAGAAGCGCGGCATCGAACTGATCTTCGCCGATGCGCAGCAGAAGCAGGAGAACCAGATCAAGGCGATCCGCAGCTTCATCCAGCAGAAGGTCGACGCGATCGCGTTCTCTCCCGTCGTTGAGACGGGCTGGGAGCCCGTGCTGAAGGAGGTCAAGGAGGCTGGGATTCCCGTGATCCTGACCGATCGAGCCGTCGACGTGTCCGATCCGAATCTGTTCGTGACGTTCATTGGCGCGGACTTTGTTGAAGAGGGTCGGCGCGCCGCCAACTGGGTTGTCAAGGCGACCGGCGGCAAGGCGATGGTCGCCGAGCTTCAAGGCACGCCCGGCTCGGCCCCCGCGATCGACCGCAAGAAGGGCTTCGAGGAGGTCGTCAAGGCGCACCCGGAAGTCAAGATCATTAAGAGCCAGTCGGGCGAGTTCACCCGCGCCAAGGGCAAGGAAGTGATGGAGACGTTCCTCAAGAGCGGCGACGGCCCGCGGATTACTGTGCTCTACGCCCACAACGACGACATGGCGCTCGGCGCGATCCAGGCCATCGAAGAGGCGGGCAAGAAGCCCGGCGTCGACATCAAGATCGTCTCGATCGACGGCGTGCGAGCCGCGTTTGACGCGATGATCGCCGGCAAGCTGAATTGCACGGTTGAGTGCAACCCGCTCCTGGGGCCGCAGCTCTTCGACGCGGTCGAGGCGCTGGCGGCCAAGAAGCCGATCGAGAAGCGGATCGTCACCAAAGAGGGCGTGTTCGAGCAGGTTCAGGCGGCGGAGGCGATCAAGACACGCCAGTACTAGTCCGAACGCCGTGTGTCTCCTTCCGCGGCATCGGCTCGATCGTGTCGGAAGGTCTTTGGTCCGTCGATCCTCCCTCGCCTGCGATGGTCTCGCAAATCGCCCGCGCGGAATGACGTGGATGCTCTCGTGAGTCAATCGCCGCCGCTCCTTCAAGTCTCTTCGCTCTCAAAGCGATACGGACGCCTGGTCGCGCTCGGCGCGGTCGACCTTGAAGTCGCGCGCGGCTCGATCCACGCTCTGATGGGAGAGAATGGCGCGGGCAAGAGCACGCTCATCAAGTGTCTCACCGGCGCCGTACGACGCGATGCCGGCGAGGTTCGGCTCGCAGGCCGGGCATGTGATCCCGCGTCGCCGCGTGACGCCGAAAGCCTCGGGATCAGCACGGTCTTTCAGGAGATCAACCTCATCCCGCACATGTCCATCGCCGAGAACATTACGCTCGGCCGTGAATCGTTCCGCTTCGGGCTGATCGATCGAAAGGGCGCGACGCAACGCGCCAAGGTCGCGATCGCACGCCTCGGCCTGGCGATCGAGGTGACGCGTGAGGTCGGCTCGTGCTCCATCGCCGTGCAGCAGCTCGTGGCGATCGCGCGGGCGCTCGACGTGCGGGCGAGGCTGTTGATCCTTGACGAGCCGACGTCGAGCCTCGACCGCGCGGAGACCGCCCAGCTCTTCGATATCCTTCGCCGATTGAAGGCCGAGGGGTTGGGCGTGCTCTTCGTGACTCACTTTCTGGATCAGGTCTACGAAGTGTCGGACCAGATCACCGTTCTTCGTGACGGCCAGCACGTCACGACGCGTGCAACGAACCAGTTCCCGCGCTTCGAGTTGGTGTCCGCCATGCTCGGGCGCGCGCTCGGGCCGACATCTTCGCCTGAACGAACTGAACGGGCGTGCCGGGAATCATCGCAGGCCGCGGGCGTTTGTTCTGTGGCACCTTTATCCAACGTCTCGTCGAGCACGCCAACGCAATCGCCATCGCCCGACAACTATCGAGAGCTTCTGACAGTCCGCGCCGTGTCTCGCCCGGGCTCGATTGAGCGTGCTGATCTCACGATCGCGACCGGCCAAGCGGTCGGCCTGGCGGGCTTGCTGGGTTCGGGCCGCACCGAGCTCGCGAAGGTGATCTTCGGAATGGAGCCCGCCGACGCGGGATCGATGTTTCTCGACGGTGCAACCTATGCGCCGCGCTCGCCGCGCGACGCGATCGCACGCGGGGTTGCTCTCACGCCCGAGAGCCGCAAGACCGATGGGATCGTGCCCAACCTTAGCGTGCGAGCGAACATCGTGCTGGCGTTGCAAGCCCGGCGCGGCGTGTGGCGATCGCTCTCTGCACGCCGCCGAGAGGAGATCGCCAGCGAGCTCATCGAAAAGCTCGGAATCAAGGCCGCCGGCGCCGACGTGCCGATCTCATCACTGTCGGGCGGCAATCAGCAGAAGGCTCTGCTCGCACGCTGGCTCGCCACGGAACCGAGGCTGTTCATCCTCGACGAACCCACGCGAGGCGTAGACGTCGGCGCCAAGCAAGAGATCGAACGGCTCATCGCATCGCTGATCGAGCGCGGCATGGGCGTCCTCTTCATTTCTTCCGAGCTCCCCGAAGTCGTACGGACTTGTTCGCGCGTCAGTGTTCTTCGCGATCGCCGAACGGTGGCGGAGCTCTCGGGAGACTCACTGACGGAGGAGCGCGTCATGGAGGCGATCGCCACGCATGGCTAGCGCTAGGCGAATCAATCCCGCGATCGCGGCGCTCGCGTGGCCTTTGGCCGCTCTCGCGTTGCTTGTGCTCTTCAACGTGGTCTTCACGCCCGGCTTCTTCAGCGTCGAACTCCGAGACGGTCGCCTCTTTGGCACGCCGATCGACATCCTGAACCATGCTTCGAAGGTCGCGATCGTCGCGGTGGGTATGACGATCGTCATCGCAACCGGCGGCGTGGACCTCTCCGTTGGCGCGGTCGTCGCCATCGCCGGCGCGGCAGCCGCCATGCTCGTGACGCGCACGCAAACGCCGTTCCCGCTCGTAATCCTCGCGGCCCTCGGCGCGGGCGGAGTCGCGGGCTTGTGTAATGGGCTCCTGGTCTCGCGGCTGCGCTTGCAGCCCATCGTCGCGACGCTCGTGCTCATGGTCGCGGGTCGCGGCGTGGCGCAGCTCATCACCGATGGGCTCATCATCACGTTCGAGCACCGCGCCCTGTCTTCGCTCGCGAACGCGGCGTTCGCGTTTCTGCCCATCCCGGCGTGGATCGCGATCGCCCTGGCCTTGGCGACCGGCCTGTTTGCCCGCCGGACCGCCGCCGGGATGTTCGTGGAAGCGGTGGGGGACAACGACCGCGCGTGCCGCTACGCCGGCGTGAACGATCGTGCGGTCAAGCTCGCGGCATATGCCTTCTGCGGCGTGTGCGCCGGCCTGGCGGGCCTCGTTGAATGCTCGTACATCAAGGCCGCCGACGCCAACAACGCAGGCCTCTTCCTCGAACTCGACGCAATCCTCGCCGTGGTCATTGGTGGCACGTCGCTGTCGGGCGGACGCTTCTCGCTCGCGGGGTCGCTCGCGGGTGCGGTGCTGATCCAGTCGCTCACCAAGACCCTGTACATGCACGACGTCTCCGCCGATGTCGCGCCGCTCCCAAAGGCCGTCGCCGTGCTCGCGGTGTGCGTGCTTCAGTCGCCCCGGGTGAAGGATCGCATCGCGGCCTTGTTCAATCGGGGGCGTGCATGATCCGCGTCGCGCGCCGACATGTACCGATCTTCACGACGCTGACGCTGGTCGCCGTCACCTATCTCGCGGGCGCGATCGCGTACACGAACTTCGCGTCCGTCGGCGTTGCGCGGAACCTGCTGGTCGACAACGCCTTCCTCGCTGTGGCGGCGGTCGGGGCGACGTTCGTTATTCTGTCCGGCGCGATCGATCTCTCGGTCGGCTCCGTGATGGCGTTGACGAGCATCCTGATCGCATCGCTGATCGAGAAGCACGCCATGCATCCCATGATGGCGATCGCGATATCGCTTGCCATCGGCGGCGTGTTCGGCCTGTGCCAGGGCCTCATCATCGAGGTGTTCAGGCTCCCGCCCTTCCTCGTCACCCTCGCCGGCATGTTTTTCGCACGCGGCGCGGCGTTCGTGGTCTCTCCGCAGTCGATCGGTATCAAGCATCCATTCGTCGCCGATGTCCTCAATGAGATGCTCACGCTCGCGCTGCCGCTGGGCGAGCGAGGCGTCTCGATCCCCGTCACGGTCGATATCGCGATCATCACGATCGCCGCCGCCGCGATCGTGCTCCGCTCCAGTCGCTTCGGCCGATCGGTCTACGCCGTGGGCGACGACGAAAGCTCGGCTCTCCTGATGGGCCTGAACATCCGTGCCACTCGCCTCGGCGTCTTTACGCTCTCGGGCCTGTGCTCCGCGCTGGCGGGCGTGGTCTTCACGCTCTACCAGCAGTCGGGCGACCCTGCCGCGTGCAAGGGCTTCGAGCTCGACGCGATCGCGGCGGTTGTGATCGGCGGCACGCTCCTTCGCGGCGGAGTCGGCTCGGTGCTCGGCACCGGCCTCGGCGTGCTGCTTCTCGGGCTGATCCAGACCATCATCACCTTCCAGGGCAACCTCAGCTCGTGGTGGACCCGCATCGTCGTTGGCCTGCTCGTGCTCGCCTTTGTCGCGCTCCAGGCACAGCTCTCCAAGCGGGAGGAGTGAGCCCGATGGTCAATCTGACCACACTTGTCCTGATGAAACCGCCCGCCCCGCGCCGATACGTTTGACTCGCGGGTCGTTCCCGCTAGCATCTCCCGCCCCAAGCCGGGCATATCACGCCGCATGAAGACTCGCACCGCCAACTCCTCCCTTCTGTCGCTCGCCCGAACGAGCGGGGCGGTCGCGTCTCTCAAATCCAAACTCGAGAAAAAAGCGTCCGGCCCTGATCGGGTCCGCGTTTCGCCGTAGCCTCGAGTGACAGCCCCTTCGGGGCAACTGATCAACTCAAACGGGCTCGTCGGAACCGGATCCGACGGGCCCGAAGTCGTTTTGGCCGTGCCCCGCCGCACGAGCCACGGATGTTGCCTCGTTCGTGTCACTGCTTCCCGCAGCAATTCAAGGAGAACCCATGAACCCGACCGCTCCCACGCCGCCATCAGTTCAGTCCGTCGAATGCACCGAGTGCGCCGCTTCGATCGCGCTCCAGCGCGTGCCGCTCTGCGGCGAGATCGTTCGGTGCCGCGATTGCCAGGCCGAACTCGAGGTCACCAGCGTGAGTCCGCTGCGCGTCGAGCTGGCCCCCGAGGTCGAAGAAGACTGGGGCGAGTGAGCACCGAGACCCGCAAGGAGAAACTATGAGAATCGCGCTGCTTCATTCGCGGATCCGTGTCGAGGAGCGTCTGCTCCTCGACGAACTCGCGTCGCTCGGGATCGATCACGAGTTGATCGACGTGCGCGAGCTTGTCTTCGACATCCACGACGCCTCGCGCTGGACCTCCTTCGACGCCGTCATCGATCGATGCATCGGCCAGACGCAGGCACTCGCCGGCGTTCGCGTCTTCGAGCGGTTCGGCGTGCGCACCGTCAATCCCGCGAGCGTGATCGAGGCCTGCGGCGACAAGCTTACGACCTCGCTGCTGATGGCTCGCCACGAAATTCCCACGCCGCGAACGTGCATCGCGCTCGACGAGGCATCGGCGCTGGCCGCCGTCGAGCGCATCGGATACCCCGCCGTTCTGAAGCCAACGACTGGCTCATGGGGTCGCTTGCTGGCGCGCGTGAACGATCGCGACGCCGCCGAGGCCGTGATCGAGCACAAGGGCACGCTCGGCTCCGTGCAGCACTCCGTCTTCTACGTGCAGGAGTACGTGCCGAAGCCCGATCGCGACCTGCGCGTCTTCGTCGTGGGCGAAGAAGCGATCTGCGGCATCGTCCGCCACTCGGCGCACTGGATCACCAACACCGCCCGCGGGGGCGTCGCGTCCGTGCTCGAGATCACGCCCGAGATCCGCGATCGTTGCGCCCGCGCCGCTCGTGCCGTCGCGGGACCAGGCGGCGCGCTGCTCGCGATCGATCTGCTCGAAGCACCCGGTCGCGGCCTGCTGGTCAGCGAGATCAACCACACCATGGAGTTCCGCAACTCCATCGCCCCGACCGGCGTCAACATTCCTCGTCGCATGATCGAATGGGTTGTTGCCACCGCTCCCGGGTCAGCCGCTCGCGGAGCAGCCCAAAGCACAGTCGCGACAAGCACGCCTTCCACCCTGGCGCCCCCGCCTTCCTCGCCCCGCTCTCGCGCAGCGCTGGTCGAGGAGCTCAAACTCGGGCATTGGGCGGCGTTCGACGCGCACTCACGCACGGAGGTCGCATGACGCCCGCGCCCGGCTCGCGAATGCGCGTCTCGATCGTGGGGGGCTCCGGGTACACCGGCGGAGAGCTCCTGAGGCTGCTCTCGTCTCACCCGCACGTAGAGATCGCACAGGTCAGTTCGCGCCGCAACGCGACCACGCCCGTGACGAGCATCCACCCGCACCTCCGCGGCAGAACCATGCTGGAGTTCTGCCGCCCCGACGACATCGCCGCGTGCGACGTGCTCTTCCTCTGCATGCCGCACGGCGAGTCGTCGCATCAGATCGATCGCTGGGCGGCGCTGGCGCCCAAGGTCGTGGATCTCGCCGCCGACTTCCGCCTGCGCGATCCCGCGGAGTATCGAGCGTGGTACGGATCGGACCACCCCGCCGTCGCGTGGCTCGATCGCTTCGTGTATGGCCTGCCCGAAACGCGGCGGGAGCGACTCCGGACGGCGCGCCTTGCGTCCGGGGTCGGATGCAACGCGACCGCGATGAACCTCGCGCTCCTGCCGCTCGCGCGTGAGGGTCTCATCAAGATCGCGATCGCCGATCTCAAGGTTGGCTCGTCCGAGGCCGGCGCCGAGCCGTCGCCGACCGGGCACCATCCCGAGCGCGTCGGCCGCGTCCGTCCCTTCGCGATGATGCGACACCGCCACCAGGCCGAAGTGCGACAAGAACTCGGCGACTTCGAGCTCCACACGACCATCACCTCGGTCGAGCTCGTCCGAGGCGTGCAATGCACCGCGCACGTGATCCCGACCCGCGCGGTCAGCGAGAAGGACCTCTGGAAGATCTACCGCGCGGCGTACGCGGGCGAGCCGTTCGTTCGGGTAGTCAAGGCCAAGTCGGGCTTGCATCGCTACCCCGAGCCGAAGTTGCTCAGCGGCACGAACTTCTGCGACGTCGCCTTCGATGTCGACCCCGACGCCAGCCGCATCGTGGTCGTGAGCGCGATCGACAATCTCGTCAAGGGCGCCGCCGGATCGGCCGTGCAGTGCATGAACCTGATGTGCGGCTTCGAAGAAGCCGAAGGCCTCGGCTTTGCCGGCCTTCACCCGCTGTGATCGAAGGGAGAGACCCGTGATTGTTGTCAAGATCGGCGGCGCCGCCGGAATCAGCCACGAAGCCTTGTGCGCCGACGCCGCGTCGCTGGTCGCTCGCGGCGAACGCCTCGTCGTCGTCCACGGCGGATCCGACGCCACCACGGCACTTGCCCGTCAGTTGGGCCACGAGCCCCAGTTCATCACCTCTCCAACCGGACACACCAGCCGCCGGACCGATCCCCGAACGCTCGAAATCTTTCAGATGGCCTGCCGCGGCGTCGTGAACCAATCGCTCGTGCTCGGGCTCGTGCGTCGCGGCGTCCGCGCGGTCGGAATCTCGGGCATGGACGCCTCGCTCTGGCGTGGCACGCGAAAGACCGCCATTCGCGCTCTTGAGGATGGCCGCACCCGCATCATCCGCGACGACTACAGCGGCACGGTCGATCAGGTGGACCCCGCAGTGCTCAACACGCTGCTCGACGATGGCTTCACGCCGGTCATCTCGCCGCCGGGGCTGAGCGAAGCAAACGAACCGATCAATGTCGACGCGGATCGCGCCGCGGCACGCACCGCCGCCGCACTCCGCGCCTCGACATTGTGCCTCCTCTCCAACGTGCCGGGCCTCCTCCGTGCGTATCCCGACGAATCGTCGCTCGTTGCCAACATCACCATCGAGCGATTGGACGAGGCCGAGTCGCTGGCGCAGGGTCGCATGAAGAACAAGGTGCTCGCGGCCCGCGAAGCCCTGCTTGCCGGTGTGCCCCGCGTCATCATCGGCGATGCCCGCGCTACAAGCCCAATCACTCGCGCGCTCGAAGGCGCCGGGACGGTGATCGCATGAGCGTGCTCGCCGCCCCATCTCATGCGGAACGCCCCGCATCGCCCATCAGCGACGCCGAGGCGGTCGATCTCCTGCGTCGAATGGTCGAAACGAGCAGCATTTCGGGCAACGAGAGCGTCGTCGCCGCGCTGCTGTTGCAGGAGATGTCCCGCCGCGGCTTCGTGGCCGAGATGGACTCGGCGGGCAACGCGATCGGGTGGCGCGGCCCGCGCGACGCTGAGAACATCATCATTCTGCTGGGGCACATGGACACCGTGCCCGGCGTGATCCCGGTACGAATCGAGGGCGATCTGCTCTTTGGCCGAGGCAGTGTCGACGCCAAGGGCCCGCTCGCTACATTCGTGACCGCCGCGTCGCGTGCCGCACTCCCGCCCAATACCGCGATCGTTGTGATCGGCGCGGTGGAAGAAGAAACGCCGACTTCTCGCGGCGCCCGCGCCGTGGTTGATCGCTTCCAGCCCGCCGCGTGCGTGATCGGCGAGCCCAGCGCGTGGAACGGCGTCACGATCGGCTACAAGGGCCGGCTCGTGATGGAATGCTCGATCGCCCGCGATCTCGCGCACACCGCCGGGCCCGGCGGTAGCGCCGCCGACGAAGCGGTTTCCTTCTGGCAGCGCGTGCTCGCGGAGATCAACCGCCTCAATCAAGGTCGCACCGGCGCGTTCCACACCGTCCAAGCCACGATCCGTGAGCTTCGCACATCTTCCGACGGCCTGGCGGAAAAGGCTTCGCTCGTCGCCGGATTCCGACTTCCCCCCGGCCTTGCGCCGGGCCAGTTGCAGCAGGCGATCGTCGCGCACGCCTCCATCGGTCAGTTGAACTTCTTGGGACATGAAGCCGCCCATGTCTCCCCACGCGACAACGCCGTCGCTCGCCACCTCTCCGCGGCGATCCGTCGCGAGCGCGAGCGCCCCGTACTCCGCGTCAAGACAGGCACATCCGACATGAACGTCGTCGCTCCCCATTGGCGATGCCCCATCGTCGCCTACGGCCCCGGCGACAGCGCTCTGGACCACACGCCGAACGAACATATCAGTCTCAGCGAGTACCTGCGTACGGCCCGAGTCCTGACGCACGCCCTCGAATCGCTCGCGAGCGAACTCGCGACCGCGGCACATCGCCCCGCCGAAGCGGAAGCACAGTCCAGCCGAGAATCCGAGTAACCCACCGAAGCACCCAAGGAGCCCTCCATGCCCGTCGATCGATTCTCGATTATCGAGTCCACGCTCCGCGAAGGCGAACAGTTCGTCAACGCGTTCTTCACGACCGAGCAGAAGAGCCAGCTCGCGCGAATGCTCGATGACTTCGGCGTGGAATACCTCGAACTCACCTCGCCCATGGCCTCGCCGCGCAGCCGCGACGATTGCGCCGCCATCGCCAGGCTGGGACTGAAGGCCAGGATTCTCACGCACACCCGTTGCCACATCGACGATGCGCGCGTCGCGGTCGAGACCGGCGTCGACGGCGTTGACGTCGTCATCGGCACCTCGTCACAGCTCCGCCGCTTCAGTCACGGGCGAACCATCGACCAGATCATCGGCATCGCCAGCGAGGTCATCCCGTTCCTCCGCGAATCGGGCGTCGAGGTGCGATTCAGCACCGAGGACAGCCTGCGCAGCTCGTGGGAGGACCTCTTCCGAGTGTACGAAGCCGTGGACGCGATGGGCGTGGATCGTGTCGGCGTCGCCGATACCGTCGGGATTGGTTCGCCGCGACAGATCTACGACCTCGTGTCGCAGCTCCGCGCCCGCGTCAAGGCCGACATCGAGTTCCACGGCCACAACGACTCCGGCTGCGCTATTGCCAACGCCTTCGCCGCTCTCGAAGGCGGCGCCACGCACATCGATACCAGCGTACTCGGCATCGGCGAGCGCAACGGCATCACGTCGCTCGGCGGGCTCATCGCTCGGATGTACGTTACCAACCCAGAGTCCGTGCGGAAGTACAACCTGCCCCTCCTCCGCACCATCGACCAGACTGTCGCGGAGTGGGTCGATGTCGACGTGCCCTTCAACAACTACATCACCGGCTTCAGCGCCTTCACCCACAAGGCCGGCATCCACGCCAAGGCCGTGCTCAATGACCCGACCACATACGAGGCGCTCCGCCCCGAGGATTTCGGCCTGACGCGCTACGTCCACATCGCGCACCGATTGACCGGATGGAATGCGGTCAAGAGCCGCGCCGAGCAGCTGGGACTCTCGCTCGATGACGCGCAGGTGCGAGAGCTGACCCGAAAGATCAAGGCCCTCGCCGATTGCCAGGCAATGACCCTCGACCATGTCGATCATCTGCTCCGCGAGGCCGCCGTGCCGCAGGCCGCGACCTGAATCGCGACGCTCCGCCTGCGCCGCTACATGTCTCCGTCGCCGCCGCGATATCATCGCTCGATGCCACCCGCCGCCGTCAGCCCCGGCTCTGACCCCGCCCGCGCGATCCCCGTGCTCCTCGAGAAGCACGGGCCCAGGATCCGTGCGCTGGCCATGCGCCTCTGCGGAAACGCCGCCGACGCCGACGACATGGTGCAGAATGTATTCATGCAGGCCTTCCGGAAATGGCACCTCTTCCGCGGCGACGCCGACCCCGGCACATGGCTCTACGCCATCGCCGCCCGTTCGTGCCGAGATCGCTCGCGTCGCAAGGGCGGCGTGAATCGTCGCGTCCCCGCCATGTCGCAGCTTCTGCCCTGGGCCGAGACCACCGTGATGGAAGTCGCCGCGGCGCCCGAAGGTGAGCAGGATATCGCCGAACGGAACGAGGCGATCGCCTCGGTGCAGGGCGCGATCGTGCGCCTCCCGGAGCATCTGCGCCTGCCGCTGGTGCTCAAGGACGTGCTCGAGATGTCGATCGAGGACACCGCCGAGGCGCTGGGCCTTGTCCAGAACACGGTGAAGACGCGTCTGCACCGCGCTCGCCTCGCCCTCCGCAAGATCATGGCCGCCAAGGCGTCGCATGTGCCCGCCGCCGTGCCTGTCTATGAGAAGCAGGTCTGCCTCGATCTTCTCAAAGCAAAGATGGACGCGATGGACCGCGGCGGAACGACCGCCGGCTTCCGAGTGCCCAAGGCCGAGGTCTGCGCTCGCTGCCGCGCCGTCTTCCGTGAACTCGACCTCGTCCAGGACGCCTGCTCCGAACTCGGGAAGGGCGAACTTCCCGAATCGCTCCGCGCCGCGATCAAGCGAGCGATTGAAAGAGGCGTCGAAGCGAGGCCGCCATCATCACGGACGAAGCCTCGTGCCAGTCGCGCTTCGCGTCCGTCCGCCCCGAAGAATCGCTAGGGCGGGTCCAGTTCGAGCGACGCGCCTCCCTATTCCCCATGACCCATTGCCCGGAGCCGCTCCCAACGCTCCACCCCGCGCAAAGCCGCGCCAGGATTCACTCACCGAGGTGCGGCTCCAGCCTCGCCAGCACGGCCGTTCGCGGCGAGTACCCAACCCAACCATCCACCACCTTGCGGTTCTTCACCACAAAGATCGCCGGCACGCTGCTCACGCCAAACGCCTGTGCAATCGCCGGATGCTCGTCAACGTTGACGAACGCGATGTTGGCCCGCCCCGCGAGTTCCGGCGCCAGCCGTTCCAGTTCGGGCTTCAGCATCCGGCAGGGCGGACACCACGGCGCCCAGAAATCGACCAGAGTCGGCACGTCGCTCTCCAGGACCTGCGCCTCGAACGACGAGTCCGACGGATTCAGGATGTTTGATGAGCCCCCGGACATGCAATCGCCTCCGCCGCGCGCTCTGTGGCCTCAATCTCGCCTTGGCGGGCTTCGCCCGCATCTCGTTCCCGCGGCCCGCGCTACTTGCCCGGAACTTCCACCCAGAACCACCCGCGCAGGTCGCCTTCCTTGAACCCCGTCGCCTGATCCTTCGGGTACTTCTCGTGCAGCGCCGCGGTCACCGCCGGGTCCATCGACGCCGGGTCGCCGTGGCACGCAAGGCACGCGCCCGAGAGCTTGATCGGAAGCACCACGCCCATCGAGCCGTCCGCGTTCGTCAGCACGCGCGCCTCGGTCGGCGTTGAGGCGAGCACGCCCGCCGCCCACGTCGGGGCCGCGTTCATCGGGTTCCGTAGCTTCATGCTGGTCCGCCCGATCATCACGCCCTTTTCCTTCGCGATGCGCTGCGCGATCTTCGGCGCCTGCTCCTTGCACACGCCGATCGCGCCCGCCGGCCCGCCCTCCGGCGCGGGCTTGGCCATCGCTTCGCCAAGCGCCGCGAACAACCGCTGGAACATCGCGTCCCGCGCCTCCACGCCCCGCGCATACATTGCTTTCTGCGCTTCGCTCATTGACTCGGGCGACTGCATCGCCCATTCGCCGCCGCCCGCCCTCCGCCGGATGTAGTCGCGCGTTTTGCTCTCCATCAGCGGATCGTGCGTGCCGATCGTGCGGGCCTCGGCCAGCGCCTGCGCCAGCGGCACGCCCTGATCGAGCACGCGGTACGACGCCCAGCCCGGGCCGACGCGATTGCCGGTGCGGCAGTGCAACGCCGCGCTCCGGCCATTCCGTTCCGCATCGCCGATCGCCGCACGCGCCTGGTCGAGCAGTTCATCATTCAACTCCTGCGGCCCGGCATAGGGCAGGTTGCAATACTCGATCCCCGCCCCCGCGGCCGCGCCCGCCTCGTCATAGTCCGCGTGCTCCGCGGGCTTGCGGAAAGTCACGAGCGATGACACGCCCGCAGCCTTCAGCATCGTCACCTGCCCGCCGTCCGGCTGCGTCATCAAGAATCGATGCGGCACGCCCCCGATCGCCACTTCCGACACCGGCACAGGGGCGCCGACCTTCAACCGCGGCGTTTCGCGCCGCCCCGCCGCATGCCCGCTTCGAACAAAGTCATTCACGCCCAGCGCGTGCGACCGCAGCAACGCCAGCGTCTCGGGATCGTCGCTCTTCTCGACGATCATCACGCCCTTGTCGGTTGGCGTCACTTCGAGGGCCACGGACTCATGCCGCTTGAACAATTCGGCAAACACCGGGTCCCATACACGCACCCGCGCCCCGGCGTTCACGCGTTCCTGCATCGCCTTCGCGTGTTCGATGATTCGGGCCGCCACCTCGGGATCGTCCGACTCCGTCGTCGCCTCGACGCCCGTCTCCGTAAACTTCACGATACGACGAATCTTGGTGTGGTCCGAGAGCAGTTGCTGCCACATGCCCCGGTCATGCGCGAGCGTGCCCGGCCGGGCGGCCTCTGTCACGCCCGGCTCCTGCATCGCCGCGTCCCGCTTGTTCTGCCCGCAGGACGCGAGCGCAACGGAAGCCGCAAGACCCGTCACCGCCAGCAACATCCCAGTCCCATCGAGTGCGCGCTTCATGCTCGACCTTTCCATCGCGAAATCACATCGCACTACCTTGGAGGGCGCGTGCTTCCCCATGGTTTCACGAATTCCGCCTGCTCAGTATGCGCGAGCCGGTTGCCGGGCCATCGCCGTGCTCGCCCGGTGCCGCCATGTGCGAGACCGAAAAAGCGGCAGCGGCATTGCAATGCGAATCCGATCCCGAGCCTTCCTGCAAGCCCAGCCCACGCCCGGCAATGCCGTGCCCGGATTCGGCACACGCCCGCCCCCGACGCCGATCACCAAGGGGCGCAGGCAATCGACGCGACTCTATCCCAGGTCGTCGGCCCGATTGATCGCAGCGCGGCACCCGTGCGGACCGCTACTTCTTCTCCGGCGACAGAGCGTTCGCCGCCGCCGTCTTTTCCGCTGCCCGCGCCTTTTTCAACGGCAGGAACTCATCCTGATACCACTTCCACCACTTGTCCTGGTCCCAGCCCATGCCGACCGTCGGTCGTCCCATATAACGCGACGACAACCCTACCAGCGCGTTGTGAACCTCCGTGCGATAGGTCGTCACGGCGGCGTCATGCACCCGCAGCAGGGTTCCGTCATACGCCACGCTGACCTGGGGATCAAATGCGACCGCGCTATCGCTTACGACGGGGGTGAGGCCTGATACGAACGCGATCTGCTGGCCTACTAGGATGTACGCAAGGTCTCCCTGATTCGAGCTGCTCCCGCCACCGCCGCGCCCGGGCGACTGACCGACTTGCGCCGAAATCAGCCACGGGATTACCTCATACAGTCCGAGATTTCCCGCCAATTCCGCCGCCGCCGCCATCTGCTTCTCGTCCCCACTCCGCAGCCCCCTGAGCACTACAAGGTTGATCCGATCCGAGACCCCACCAACCTCCGCGAGCCTCCGCTGCAACCGATCCAGCGCCGCGGCCCGAATCCCCGCGTCACGATCCGTCATCGAGACCCACGCCAGCGCCGCATCACCCGAATCGCTCCTTGCGTCGCTGAAAACGTCCAGCACCGCCGTCCGAACGTCCTCCGAATCGTTCCGAAAGATCTCGATCAACGACGCGAAGATCGACGGCTCTGTATACGTCCTCAGCTTCGCAAGCCCCTCCTGACGGATGTCCACCCGCTTGATCGTCCCAAAGTGCGCCCGTCGAAGCTTGCGAAGCTCCTGCTCCATCACGCGGATCTTCTTCTTCGCCGCGGCATACTCACGCTGCGCTGCGTCGACCTCCGGCGTAAACGTCGTGTCGGGCCCGATCGTCTCGATCGGCTCTTTCGCCTCCTGCGCCGAGGCCGGCAACGCCATCGCGGTCATCACGCAGGCCGCCAGACATGAAACGAGTCGCATCGTAATTCCTCTCTGCCCATCCCACTGGCCGCCACCCATCCGGGTCATGTTCGGTTAGACGCCCGGACGCCCCTCGGGTTCCACCATGAATTCGAGCGAAAATCAGCCCACCCAGCGTGCCACCGGGCCGCCCAGCCGCCTTTTCATGGTTGGTGCTCTTCGCGACTCGATGGCCGTTTGGCACTCCAACCGTGCGGCCAATCGCCTATTCCCCCGTCCGCAGCGTCGCCGTCGCATCTGTTCCGAGCCGCTTGGCCTCGCGCGTCGCCTGCTCGCGCGTCTGGAACATACCCACGCGAACCGTGTACAGGATCTTCCCCTTGCTCGACACCTGCACGATCCGCGGCGACCCGAGGCTCGTTCCCGCGATGTTGCCGCGCAGCCGATCCGCCGCCGTTTGCGCGCGGTCGCGGCTCGAATACGCCCCGACCTGGATCGTGTACCGCCCGCCGCCGTCCTTCGTCGGCGCTTCCTGCCCGAGCCGCTGATCCAGCATCCCCTTGAGCTGCGGGTTGCTCGCCGGCACCGCCGCCAGCCCCGACAGATACGCCTGCTTGGCCTCGTCCTTCCGCCCAAGCGCCGACAGCGAATCGCCCGCGTACATCCACGACGACGCCGACTCGCTCCCCCTCAGCTTTCCCGCCGCCGCCAGCAGGTGGTCCGCCGACTGGCGGTACATCCCCTTCTCCTTCTCGATCATCCCCAGCGTCGAGTTCGCCCAGCCCGAGACCGTTTCGTCCGCGCTCGAGAGCAGCGGCGAGACCCATCGCTCGGCCTCCGCGTTCCGTCCCAGCCAGCGCGCCGAATCGCCCGCGACCGCCGCCGCCCGTTCCCGCTTCACTCCCTCGGGCTCGTCGCGATGCGCCTTCGACGCCAGCTCCAGCGCCTTGCGGAACTCGTTCTTGCGATACGCCTGCATGTAGTCCGGCATCGCCGGAATGCCGTTGTCCTTGGGCTTCTCGGTCGAACCGCACCCCGGCATCACCGCGCCAGCGATCGTCACGACCGCCAGCATCAGCACGCTCATGCGGACGCCCACGCCACGCCGCATCATGGCGCAAGCTCCCTTGACTCCAGACGTCCAACCTGTTCGCGACTTGGTCACGGTCGAATCCTTCGTTTCAAGGGGTCACGGCCGGTGGCTGGCCCGACATTCCGTCCTTCGCTCGGGCGAGCAACCCCAAGTGCAAGTAGCATATCGCCCCAGCCGACGCGACGGCCCGCTTTTCCCCGCCGCGGCCAACCCGGAGACCCGCGTGAGCGTTCACTGGCCCATCATCCGACGCCTTCTCGCTTCGCCGCTCTCGGTCGCCGTCATCGACGACCGGCGCAGCTATCGCGGTCTCGACATCCTCGTCGCCGCCATGAACCTCGCCGCGGCACTCCAGTCAAAGTGCCAATCGCCCACCCTCGGCGTCATGCTCCCCACCGGCGGCGGCTTTCCCATCGTCGCCCTCGCCGGTTGGTTTCTCGGAAAAACCGTCGTCCCCCTCAACTACCTCCTCAAGCAAGAAGAACTCCAGTACGTCATCGACGACTGCGGCACCGACACCGTCGTCACCGCCGGCCCCATGCTCGAGTTCACCGGCTTCACCCCCAGGGTCAAAAGCCTCGTCCTCCTCGAAAAGCTCAACCTCGCCGGCATCCCCGACTTCATCCGCCCCGCGCTCGCCGACGACGAAGACCTCGCCGTCCTCCTCTACACCTCGGGCACCAGCGGCAAACCCAAGGGCGTGATGCTCACCCACGCCAACCTCGCCGCCAACATTCAACAGGTCGACGAGTGGGTCCACTTCACCCGCCGCGACGTCATGATGGGCGTCCTCCCGCAGTTCCACAGCTTCGGAATGACCGTGCTCACGCTCCTCCCCCTCACGCTCGGCATCAAGGTCGTCTACGCCCCGCGCTTCGTCCCCCAGCGCATCGTCAAGCTCTGCCGCGAGCATCGCCCCTCCATCCTCGTCGCCATCCCTTCCATGTACACCGCGCTCCTCTCCGTCAAGGACGCCCAACCCGAGGACTTCGCCTCCCTCAAATACGCGATCTCCGGCGGCGAGCCCCTCCCCGACAGCACGTTTGAACGCTTCAACGAACGCTTCAAAGTCCGCCTCGCCGAAGGCTACGGCCTGACCGAAACCGCGCCCGCTACCAACTGGTGCCGCCCCGACGGCTGGCGCCGCCACTCCGTCGGCCCGCCCCTTCCCGGCGTCATCGAACGCGTCGTCGATATCAACACCCGCCAGCCGCTCGGCCCCGATGAAGAAGGCGAGATTCTCATCAAGGGCCCCAACGTCATGCGCGGCTACTACCACCTCCCCGACCAGACCGCCGCCGCCTTCGACGAACATGGCTTCTTCCGCACCGGCGACATCGGACGCTTCGACTCCGACGGCCATCTCTTCATCACCGGCCGCCTCAAGGAAATGCTCATCATCGGCGGCGAAAACGTCTTCCCGCGTGAGATCGAAGAGATCCTGAACCAGCACCCATCCGTCATGGCCTCCGGCGTCATCGGCCGCCACGACCCCATGCGTGGCGAGCTCCCGATCGCCTTCGTTGAGATCAAGGAAGACGCCGCCTTCGACGAAAAGGAGATCATCCGCTGGTGCCGCCAGAAGCTTGCCGGATACAAGGTCCCCGACGAGATCAGGCTCCTGCCGCAGCTCCCCCGCAATCCCACCGGCAAGATCATGCGCCGCGAGTTGAAGAAGCTCCTGGATTCCTGAGCTATGCTGCCCACCAGCGCCACGCCGTTCCCGCGCTCCGCCCCACCAAACCACCCGGAGATCACGCCATGGAGCTGTACATCGACACCGCCAACATCGAAGAGATCAAGCAGGCCGCCGACCTCGGCGTCCTCGACGGCGTGACCACCAACCCAACCCTGATCGCCAAGGAAAAGGTCGACTACGGCCAGCGCCTCGCCGAAATCTGCAAGGTCGTTAAGGGGCCCGTCTCCGCCGAAGTCATCGCCACCGACTTCGCCGGCATGATGAAAGAAGGCCAGGAACGCGCCAAGATCGCGCCCAACATCGTCGTCAAGCTCCCCAGCACGATGGACGGCCTGAAAGCCTGCAAGCACCTCTCCGACCTCGGCATCAAGACCAACATGACCCTCTGCTTCCAGGCCCTCCAAGCTCTCATGGTCGCCAAGGCCGGCGCCTACCTCGTCAGCCCCTTCATCGGCCGCCTCGACGACATCGGCCAAGAGGGCATGGACGTCATCCACCAGATTCGCACCATCTACGACAACTACGGCCTGCGCACCAAGGTCCTCGCCGCCTCCATCCGTCACACCGAGCACATGCTCCGCTGCGCCATGGCCGGCGCCGATGTCGCCACCGTCCCCTTCAAGGTCATCATGGACTCCATGAAGCACCCGCTCACCGACATCGGCATCGCCAAGTTCCTCGAAGACTACAAGAAAGCCTTCGGCGGCTGAGCCTTCCATCAATGCGGAAACGACCGGCACCAGACAATAGCCTTACGGCGATCGAGATTGGCCGCCCGGGTCGCGGACAATTCGATCTTGCTCGTTGACAAATTCCATCAGCCGCTGCTGCAGCTCGGCTTGGTCTCGGTTTACGAACGACTCCAGAACGGCCGATCCAAGGCGTCGAGACATCGCGATGCCCGCGGCACGGTCGCCGACCCGGCGTGAGAGCTCGGCACGCAGCTGCCCGCGCGACGCGAGCGTGAGGACCTGCGAAAGCGCCTCCCGACGCGTCGAGTCCTCAAGAAGAAAGCGCGTCAACGCCCATACCTGCGCGTAATAGGTCAGCGGCCAATCGCCTCCCTTGGCGATCCAGTCCTGCGGCGTCGTGCTCACGAGTTGGTCGAGCGGGATCAGCGATCCCGCACGAGCGGCGTTCCGCAAGGCGGTCATGCGATCGGGATTGTCGCCCGGCGTGAACAGCGGCGTGTTGGCGATCCATCGATGCCCCTCGAACCACGTCGCCAGTCCTTCGTCTAGCCAGATGGGGAGCGGCTCCTTGAACGATGCTTGCGCGAACTGGTGCCACCCCTCGTGGGCGAGCAGCACGAACGTGTCGTGCGAACCGATTTCGTACAGTATCGATCGCCCTTGGAGCGTGAAGCCGCCTCGGTTCATGCTCGCGACAACGTCCGAGCGGGCGCCGAGCAGCTGCGTGACGATGCTCTCCCATTGCGAGCGATCCGACACCACATAGGTGTCGAGCGCGAGCGCGGGTGGCGACAGCGGCGTGATCGCGCCGCGATACCGCGAGCCCGCCGCCTCCAGAAAGACAGGGAGTCGCTCGCGGAGCGAATCATCGGCGATCGTCGTGAACAAGCGATACGACGGCGTGCGGATCATGACACCGCGTGAGGCGCCGAAGGTCCACGGCTCCCGGGACACGACGACATTCGGGCGAGATGGAGACGGTGTTCCTGCGGCGTCGAGGGCAGCCGGGGCCTCGGAGTGCGCCGGTGGGTGGGATGAACACGAAACTTGCGACAGCATGCCGAAGACCCAGAGCAAGCGGGAAATGAAAAGGCACCGCCCCGGAGAGCGGCGCCACCACGAGCGGTGCATCTTGGCACCGCGACACGAAGTCGCGAGCGCCATCCGCCGCCGAGTCATCACGACGCGCCCAGGGACGAGAGCGCCGCCCGATTGGCGGCGAGTTCCGCCTCGGCCTTGGCGAGCTGGTCCCGCGTCTGCTGAACCATCGCGGGGGGCGCTCGGTCGGCGTAGCCGGGGTTCGCCAGGCGGGCCGAGAGCGTGCGCAACGAGTTCTCCTTGTCCGCGATCGCCTTTTCGAGGCGTGACCGCTCCGCGCTGGCGTCGACCGCGTCGGCCAGGTTTGACGCCTTCCACTCCATGGACTCGAAGACAAACGCGACGTTCGGGCCCTTCACGCCGTCGCCCGTGATTGACTCGATCGACTCGATCGGGACGAACGCGCGGAGGAGTGGCGAGTGAGACTCGACCAGTCTTGAGCATGCGGAGGGTGCGTGGAGCACGATCTTCCGCTTGGGCGGCACGTTGTGCTGGGCCCGAACCTCGCGGATCGCGGTGGCGAGCGTCTGCATCCGCGTGAACTCGTGAACGCAGTTCGCGTCCTCCGCGCCGGCGGCGAAACGCGGCCACGCGGCGCGGCACAAGAGCGCCGACGGCGACTCGTCAAGCTCCAGCCACGACTGCGAGCGCACGGGTGTCGAGCAAAGATGCTCGAAGATTGTCTCGGTGATGAACGGCATCACGGGATGCGCCAGGCGCAGCAGGACGTCGAGCGCCGCGCGGAGCACCAGCTTCTGCGACGCGTCGGCGGCGACGCTCGGCTTGATCGCCTCGAGATACCAGTCGCAGAAATCGCGCCAGACGATGTCGTACAGCGTCTGGGCGTACCCCGCGAAATCGAACTGCGCGACACATTCATCGATCTGGCGCGTCGCCGCGGCCAGGCGAGAGATCATCCACCGATCGACCAGCGAGAGCTTCGCCAGGTCGACGCGATCCGCCGCTGGAGTGCCGGACGAGAGCATCGAGACGGCGAATCTCGCCGCGTTCCACAGCTTATTGGCGAAGTTGCGTCCGAGGTCGAACTTGCTCGATGTGTTCTTGGCCAAGGGCATGTCGGGCGTGGGCTTGGCCTCGCCCGAGGCGACGCCGTACACCGTCACCGTCTTCTTTGATTTGTCGGTGGGGCACTCCTGGATCGGCGCGGGGACGACGTAGCCGTCCTTGTTGGTGAACATCTTGGGCGTGAAGATCGCGCCGGTGTGCGGGCAGATGAGGTCGACGGGCATGCGGACGTCCTGCGTCTGCGTCGCCATGTTGCAGAGCGTGAATCGCATCGCGTCGGCGCCGTGACTGGCGATGATGTCGAGCGGGTCGACGCCGTTGCCCAGACTCTTGGACATCTTCTGGCCCTGGCCGTCTTGGATGACGCAATGGATGAAAACATCGCGGAAGGGCAGCGGTCCGTGCCCCTTGCCGTGGCTTGCGAGCGACGCGGTCTCGCCCGCGCGCGAGGCATTCCAGCCCTCGGGCATCAGGTAGCGGTTCATCATCACCATGCGCGAGACCCAGAGGGTGATGATCTCGCGCGCGGTGCAGAGCGTGGATGTCGGGTTGAAGGCGGCGAGCAGGCCGTCGAAGGCAGGGCCCGCGGCCTTGGGGTCGGGCCAGCCCATGGTGGACATGGGCCAGAGCGCGGAGGAGAACCAGGTGTCGAGTACGTCGGGGTCTTGCTTGCCAGACTCAAGTGCCGCCTCGAGATCGCAGAGCGCTGGGCATGATGTAAGACCTAGCTCCTCTGGCGAAACCACCAGCGAAGCTGGATCGTCGTCATCATCTAATTTAGAAGGCGAATAGGTCTTTACCGTGTTATCGAGAAGGCGGAGAAGTGATTCTATCTTGTTCTGCGCATTCTGAGTGCGAGCGGCGACGTGCAGCAGTGCCCGGCCGGGCGAGAAGCTCGCGATGTGAATATCGCCATCAATGTTCTCAGCCTTCGCCCAGTTGCAAAACGCCTGGGCAACATCCGCATCCCACTGCAGCAGATCGGCATGATCGCCGGGCTTCAAAGCAAACTCCCATACCGGCACCCGATGCCCCCACCAGAGCTGGCGGCTGATGCACCAGTCGCGGATGTTGTCGTGCCAAAGCTCAAACGTCTTGGCATAGCGGTCGGGATGGAAGCGAAGCTGGCCGTCCGACGAGACCCGCTCCGTGGTGGCCCGCCTCTCCGAGGCGGGCGTTTCGAGGGTCGTCGCCAGCGCATGGAGGGTCGAATGTGACACATGCGTCCACCGATACTCGGTGGCCTGATGCACGGCGCCGGCATCCACGGGATTCCGCACAATGTACTCGAGGAACTCGGAGAAGGATCTGGAATCACGGATTACATGATCGAGCGATTCATCCTGCCAGAGGTGCCCGGCGGCGCCCCGAGCGGCGTTGATCTGCCGAGCGGAGAATCTCTTCACGCTCGCCAGCCAGTCCGAAAGCCTCGTGCCCTCCAGACATCGCACGATGCAATGAACGTGATTGGACATCACGCAGGCGGCGCAAAGATCGACCCGCGACGAATCGTGATGCAGCAAGGAAGACAGCACGATGTCACGCTCGCCATCGGCCAGGTGGGAGCCGTCGGCGACGCGCCATGTGACGAAATACGTTGCGCCGGGAAGCTCGACATGCGGCAAGAACTGCCGCGTCGTGATCATTGAAGAGGGCGAGGCTTGCCCGGGCGGGTAAGGGTCCATCCCAATGAAGCCAGGTGGGGAGAGCGGTGGGATGGAGTGGTCGAGCAGCGAAGACGGGAAAGACCCGCCTCGGAGAGGCGGGCCACCAGGAGGCGGGCCACCAGAAGGCGCGAGGGCCTTGTTCGCGGCCGCCGCCAGGCGCGGATCGGTCACCTTCACATACCACTGGTCGCTCAGATAGGGCTCGATGATCGCCTTGGAGCGATCCGAGCGGGTGACGGAGTGGCGATAGGGGCGAGTGCGTTCCAGCAGGCCGCGAGCCTTGAACTCGTCGATCACGAGCGTGCGAGCGTCGTCGCGCGACTTGCCGACGAACAGGTGCGCGCTGCCCACGTCGTGCCAGCCGTGCTTGTCGCTCACGGTCGCGTCGGGCGCGAAGACGTTCACGAGCGCCGCGTTCGGCCCGCCCGCGAACATGTCCATCACCTCCTTGTGGCGCTGGTAGAGGTCATAGTCGTTCGCGTCGTGCGCGGGCGTGACCTTCAGGAAGCCCGTCGCGTAGGCCGCCTTTGGATCGGCGCGTTCTTCGTCGTCGCGCGCGTAGATCTCGGGGAGCACGACGTACTCATCTTCAACGATCGGGATGACGCGACCGACCAGCGGCAATTCCACGCACAGCCCACGCAGGGCCTTGGCACGCGGGTCGTGCGGGTTCACCGCCACCGCGGTATCGCCGAGATAGGTCTCGGGGCGCGTGGTCGCGACCACGATGTACGCGGGGTCCTCGGGCGGGTGGTTGTCGGCCTCGGCAAGGCCGCGGCGCGAAAGCTCCGACCATGTGACGGGCACGGCATCGGCGGGCGGGAGCTTGCCGTGGCGACGCTCGCCCGCGGTCGACTGACCGTGCGCGTGAACGAGGGGATAGCGCAGGTAATAGAACGCGGCGTCGACTTCCTCGTCGAAGCACTCGTCGTCCGCGACCGCGGTCTGCAGCACGGGGTCCCAGTTGACCAGGCGCTGACCGCGATAGATCAGGCCATCCTTGAAGAGCTGGAAGAACGCCTCGCGCACGGCGCGGGCGCAAACGTCGTCCATCGTGAAGCGCTGGCGGTCCCAGTCGCACGAGCAGCCCATTTTCTTGAGCTGGCCGGTGATGACACTCTCGTACTCGTCCTTGAACGCCTGGATGCGCTTGATGAAGTCCTCGCGAGTGAAGTCGTGGCGACGTTTCCTTTCCTCGTTCCAGACACGCTTCTCGACCACGGCCTGCGTGGCGATTCCCGCGTGGTCCGTTCCGGGCATCCACAGGGCTTCGTGCCCACGCATTCGATGGGTGCGGACCAAGATGTCCTGGAGTGTGTTGTTCAGCGCGTGCCCGAGGTGCAGGCGATCGGTCACGTTGGGCGGGGGGATCACCACCGAGTAGGGCGTTGCCTGCCCAGCGACGACGCGTGCAGCGTTGGCGTTGAAGGCGCGTGACTCTTCCCATCGGGTCCAGGTGCGGGACTCGTGGTCGGCGGGCCGATACTGCTTGGGCAGTTCGGCGTGAGAGCTGCTCGGAGTTTGTGCGGTGTCGGACATGAGCGCATGGTATGCGAGCCGGGGGCGGTTTGGGCTGGGCTGTTGGCCCTCGGGTCGGGCTGCGCCGCGCGGCGCGGCCATCGGAGTGGCGGAGATGCTGCCCGCCTGCGATCATGCGGCGTTGAGAGCCGCCTCGCGCTATCCGCCGCGGGTTGAGGGGTATTGGATGCCACTGTTCACGCGCCGTGTTCAGATATCGTCGGCAATGCCCGTCATCGCGCCGGTTTCGGCCCGCCCCGGACGCGCGGGCTTTGCGGTCGTCGCGGCGATGTCGATCTTTGCTTCAGCCGCCGTGACGACGTGGCTCTTCGTGCCGCGCGCGGGCGGGATGGATCTGTCCGAGCCGCCACAGCCCGCGGTCCCGGCCGGCGAGACGCTGAACGCCGTGCTGAGTTCGGCCGCGACGTACGTGAATCAGAAGGAGCCGGAAAAGGCCGAGGCGATCATGCGCGAAGCGATCGCGAAGTTCCCGGAGGAGCGGGAACTCCGGGCGCAGTACGCACAGGTGCTCCTGGCTCTCAAGAAGAGCGAGGAAGCCTATGCGCAGTACGTCGTGGCGCTCAAGCTTGGCCCCAAGGACGCCGCGTTGGAGTTCATGGCGGGGACGATCGCAAGCACGATGGGCAAACCCGACGCGGCGGTCTCTCACTATTCCAATGCCCAGTCGATCGATCCGAGCGCGGCCAAGTATCCGCTGTTCCTCGCGCAGGTGCAGATCAAGCAGAACAAGATCGAAGACGCCAAGGCGAATCTGTTGCGATCGGCGCGCATCGATCCCGACCAGGCGGTCGCGTGGGCGACGCTCGCGGAACTCGCCCTGCGCGAGAACAAGCCGGGCGTGGCACTCCAGCACATCGCCCGGGCGCGTCAGATCGAACCGGGCGTCACCGATTGGCGGATCATCGAGGCCAGGGCGCTCAAGCGTTCGAACAAGCCCGAGGACGCGATCAAGCTGCTCGTCGGGCTCGATCAGGCGGAGCGTTATTCGCCCGCGATTCTGCAGATCATGGGCGAGTGCTACGGCATGCTCTCACGCCAGGCGGACGCCGCCGCCATGTACGCCGCGGCGTCGGAGGCGAATCCTTCGAACGCGGCCATCGCGCTTTCGGCGGCGGAGTGGTACGTTCGCCTCAATCAGCCCGAGCAGGCCAGGAAATTCGCGCAGCGGGCCAGCGTGCTGGGCGAGCCGAACGCCAAGAAGATGCTGGAGCAGATCAAGTAGGCGTCAGCCGATCGATCGCCCGCCGTCGATGCGAATGACCTGGCCCGTGACGTACCGGGCCTCGAGCGCGAGCCACCGCACCGCATCCGCCGCATCTTCGGGTTGGCCAGGGCGAGCCAGCGGCACGCGCTGCAGATACGCCCGTTGCATCAGTTCATCGCTCTCGGGCCCTTCTTCGGGCCACGCCACGACGCCCGGCGCGACCGCGTTCACACGCACGCGCGGCGCCAGATCGCGAGCCAGCGATCGCACCATCTCGATCAACGCGGCCTTGGACATCGCGTACGCCGCGTGGTTTTTCCGCGGGTGTCCCATCGCGTGGATGTCGCCCAACGCGATGATGCTCCCGCCGCCTTCGAGCGTGGATTCGGCGAGGCGGGGCGCGAGCCTCTGCGTGAGCACGAGCGGCGCGAGCGCATTCACGCCGAACGCCTCGCTCGCGCGATCGGGCGTGAGAGACTCCAAGGGCGTCGGCATGTACACGGACGCGTTGTGAACCAGCACATCGAGCCTCGGGAGTTCCGAAGCCAAGAGCGAACCGATCGCGCCAACGCTGTCAATGTCGGCCAGATTCAGGCGGATCAGCCGAACCGCGATGCCGCCCGAGGCCAAGGCGTCGGCCGCGAGCTTCGCGTCCTCGACGCTGTTGTGATAGGTCAGTACCAGGTCGCAGCCGGCGCGGGCGAACGCCGTCGCGATCGAGAGCCCCACGCGCCGCGCGGCGCCGGTGATCATCACGACCGGGCGCTGACCGCTCGGCCAGTTCTGTGCGTTGCGCACTTCCGTCTGTGCCGAAGCACCAGTCGAGGTCGGCGCATCTCCGGGCGCGGGCGACCCCGCGGCATCGAAGATGCGGGTCTCGGGCTCGGCGCGGCGCCCGGACTCGGCCCATGCGTCGAGTGTGAGCGAGGGCTTCCGCATCCTCGCGCCGCGAGCCATCGCGCGACGCCGGTTGATCAGCACGGCAAACGCCGAGACGACGAACGCGCCGATGATGATCAGCAGGATGAGCAAGTACACGGCGCTGCGCACCGCGTCAGCGGGCGCTCGCGTCTGGGCAAGGCCGGGAGTCCAGTCGACGACGGCCAGCGTGGCGACGAGAATCGCGTTCATCCGCCGCACTATACCCCAACCGGGCTGGGCTGCGGCGTCGTCACGGACCGCGGCTCATCACCTTTGCTTTCCGGCGGCTGCAAATCCTCGGGGCGAACGAGCGTGTCGCCCGAGGCCGCGTATAGCCGCCCGTCAACCCGAACGAGGCCGGACCCCGGAAGTGTCTGGTGCAGCGCTTGCGCGAGGTCTTCGTCGGTCGCGGGAGAGACCGTCGAGAATGTCGGCCCGGCCGCGAGCCTTTTGGAAATGCCGGGCGTGGTCGCGACGCGCTCCAAGGTCAAGCGTGGCGGCTCTTGAGCGATCAGGCGGAATCGCGGGTCTTGCCGTCCCGATTCCTCGGGTGTTGGAATCCGTGGCTGGCCGGCCATCTTCTCACGAATCGCGCGATCCTCTGGCGACTCCGCCACGGGGCCGTCGGGCGAAATCGGGGAGCTTGTCGGAAGGACTCGCCACGCCACAATCCCCGCAACGGCGACGATCAACACGACTGACGCGCCCGCAGACAGCACGCGACGCCCGCGCCGCGCGAGGTCTTGCTCACGCAGCGCCGCGCTCAGAATGTCGCCTCTCCGATCGCGATCCGGTGAGTCATCGTTCATGGCTCGTTGTCTCCCTGCGAAGCTCGCTGAAGCGATCGGAGCGAAGCGCGGAGCTTGCCATGGGCCGCGTCGTCGCTGATCGACAACGCCCGCCCGATGGCGGCGAGCGAACGCCTAAACCAGAAACGAAGCGACAGGGCGGCCCGCTGTTCGGGCCTGAGCTCGCCGAGGTGCCGCCGAAGCCCCTCCATCGATTCATGGATGTTCGGGCGTGAGCAGTCGTTGCCTTGCATCTCACATCCGACCGACGTGTCGGACGCGGTGTTCCTGGCAACACGGCGCCGAGCCGCCTCTCTCGATTCTTGCTTGAGGCGATCGAGCGAGCAGGTCGTGAGCACCCGGATCATCCACCGCGAGAGATCGGCGTCCGAATCAAGCTTCGGCGTGCTCCGCGCGACTCGGATCATGGCGTCCTGCACTACGTCGAGCGCGAAGCTGTCGTCGCGTCCGGTGCGGGCGCGGACGATCGCGACCGAGCGATCAAACCAGTGCTGGTAGAAGTCGGTGAGAGCCGCGGGATCGCCGGCTCGGATGCCGCGGCACCAAGCCGCCGCCCGCGCGTCCGGCGAGTCGTTCGCCCGATCTGTCGGAGTGGCGATTGGCACGAGGTGCTCGATGGTGGCGACGCGGCTGATCGGCTCTGGCTCCTGGCGTGGGGGCTACTTGGCGTTCTTCTGCTGGCGAAGGGCTTTCAACTCATCCGTGAGCGCCTTGATCTGGACGGCCTGATCCTCGACAAGCTTACGGAGCGAGGCGAGTTCGTCGGTCGCGGTGGTGGGGGCACCGGCCGCTTTGTCGCGGATGAGCGCGGCGAGCCCCTCGGCCTCCTGCAGGTCGGCGCGGGCAGTAAGCACCATCGCGTCAGCGTTGGCGAAGGCGGACCTGTGCTCCTGCAACTCTCCGGTGCTCATGGAGCCCTGTTTGACGAGTTCGGCAGTGTGATCGAGCTTGTCTCTCATCATCGCCGCAGTCTGCTCCGCGGTCGCAAGCCGCACCCGCGCCCTTTCGACTCGCGCGGTGGCTTCGATCATTTCCTTCTGCGCGTGCCCGGCATCTCCCAGCCGCTGCCTCTGATCGTCGATCATCGTCTTGATGACCTGGTGAACCGCGTTGGTGGCGCGTGGTGAGCCTTGCAGGATGAGCAGCTGGGATTCTTCGTGGTACTTCAGGCGAACGGTCTCTTCCCCGGGCGGGAGCGCGAGTTCGACCGCCGAGAGCACGATGTCGGGTTTGATCGAAAGGTCCGCCCGGGTCACTCCATCGACCGACGGGCGCGTGAGCGGAGCGATGGAGAGGACTTCGAGTTCTTGCCGACCCTGTGCCGAGTCGCCCGACTTCTGAAGGATCGAAAACGTCGGAGACTCATCTTCATGAGCGCTCACATGATCGATGCGAAGTTCGCCGGGTTCGCACTGGGCAGCAAACCGCAGCACATCCATCGCCGTGTCGACCGAAACAAAGTTGAGCTCAATCGGACGCACTGTGATCCGTTCTGTGCCCGGGCCCAGAATCACGTTCACGGGCCAGGAGTTGTCCTTGTGTTGAGCCTGCACGGCTTTGACATACTCCGCGATCGTTCCGCCGGCGAACTTGATGCTGATCGGCATCGAGTTCACCCGCATCGTGACCATCCGTTCGCCGCCGCCCTGCTTCGCCAGTTCCGTTTGTCCGAGGCACGCGGGCGTCCATGCTCCCAGCGTTGTTCCGGCGGCAAGGACAAAGGCGGCGAGGTTTCGGGAAGTGAATCGCGTCATGGCTGGCTCCTGTGTTCTACCAATCAAACGACGCCGCGGGACGTTTCCGGCGCACGCCGCAAAAAAGAATCCACGGGACCGAGCGAAAACCACCCGACCGGAACCCGGCTACACTCTCGCCCCATGCATTACGACGCACACCAGCCCGTGATCGACGATCTTGAGGCGCGGATCACAACCATCCGCGACTCTCTTTAACTTCCCAGCCAAGCAAAGGCAGCTGAAGGAACTCGAGGCCCAGATGGCCGGTGAGGGGTTCTGGGATTCCCAGGACAAGGCCAAGAGGGTGCTCGCCGAGGTCAAGACCCTGAAGGCCCAGGTCGAGCCGCTCGCCAAGCTCATGGCTGAGTTTGAGGATGCCAAGGTCGCGTATGAGATGTCACGCGAGGCGGCGGACAAGGACTTGCTCGCCGAGGCCGACGAGCAGCTCTTTAGGCTGCAGGCGCGGATGGAACAGGTCGAGCTCCGTTCGCTCCTCTCAGGGCGTCACGACCACCGCAACTGCTACCTGACCATTTCGGCGGGTGTGGGCGGCACCGAGGCCAACGACTGGGCCGACATGCTCTATCGCATGTACATCTTCTACTGCGAGAAGATGGGCTGGGAGATGGAGGAAGTCGACAAGGGATTCGGCACCGAAGTCGGCATCGACTCGGTCACGCTCCACGTGAAGGGCGCGTACGCATTCGGCTATCTTTCCTGCGAGCGTGGCACGCACCGTCTCGCCCGCGTCTCGCCCTTCAACGCCCAGGGCAAGCGCCAGACCAGCTTCGCGACCGTCGAGATCGTCCCCGAGATCGAGGAGACCGAGGTCGAGATCCCGGAGAATGACATCGAGGTCATCGCGTTCGTGCGTGCGTCGGGCCCCGGCGGACAGAACGTCAACAAGGTCGCGTCGGCGATCCGCATCGTTCACAAGCCGACGGGGATCCAGGTCGTCGCCAGCACCTACCGCGACCAGCCGCAGAACAAGCGCCAGGCATTAACGGTGCTTCAGGCCAAACTCCAGCAGATCGAGGACGAACGCCGCCGCAAGGAGATCGAGGGCGCGACCGGCGGCGCGATGGAGCAGGGCTGGGGCACGCAGATCCGCTCGTACGTCTTCTATGACAACCGCGTGAAGGACCATCGCACGGGCTACGAGGAATCCGACTACGAGATGGTCCTCCGCGGCGGAATCGAGCCGTTTATCGACTCGGAACTCAAGCGCCGGCGCTCCGAGAAAGAAAAGGGCAAGTAGCGGCCCGGAACACGCGAAGCACCGGCACGGGCTCCGTGATTGGCGCGAGCTACCCAGGGCAGCGCACGCTCAAACCAGCAGCGTCGCGGGCTTTTCCAAGAGCGCCTTGACGCTGTTGAGATACGCCGCGGCCATCGCCCCGTCCACCACGCGATGGTCGCTCGACATCGTCATCGACATCACCCAGCCCGGCACGACCTCGTTGCCACGCACCACGGGCTTCTGGATCGCCGCGCCCACGGCCAGGATCGCCACGTTCGGGGGGTTGATGATCGCCGTGAAATGATCCACGCCGAACATCCCGAGATTGCTGATCGTGAACGTCGCGTCGGCCATTTCCTCGATCGTCAGCCCTTTGGTGCGGGCCTTGTCGGCCAGAGCCCTGGACTGGGCCGAGATCTGCCGAAGGCCGATCTGATCGGCGTCGCGCAGCGTCGCCACGACCAGGCCGCCGCCCTTGGATTCGTCGAGCGCGATGGCCACGCCGATGTTGACGTTGGCGAGCAGTTCGATATTCTCGCTCCCGGGGTTGCCGACCCAGCGGCTGTTCACAAAGGGGTGCTTGTGCATCGCCAGAGCGCAGGCCCGCACAAGGAAGTCATTGACCGAGAGCTTCACTCCCTGCGTTTCGAGCTGCTCGTTGAGCTGCTTGCGCAGATCGATGAGCGCGTCCATCGCGACCTCGATCGTGACCTGGTAGTGGGGGATGGTCGTCTTGCTCTCGACCAATCGCCGCGCGATGGTGCGCCGCATGTTGGAGAGGGAGACGATCTCGCCCGAGAGCCTGGTGCCCGAGGCGCTGACGACCGGCGCTGCCTTCGCGATCGGAGCCGCGGAAGCGGGCGAGCTCGCGGGCGCGGGTCGCAGCGTCGACCCGCTGATCGCGGCCTCAACATCGCGTCGCACGATCCGCCCGCCGGGCCCGCTCCCCTGAACCGAGGCAAGATCGATACCCGACTCGCGGGCGATCTTCTTGGCGAGCGGCGAGATGAAGACGCGAGCGCCGTTGGAGTCAATCGTCTCTTCGCTCTCGATGGTCGCGGTGCCCGCCGGGACGCTCGGGATATTGGAGCCCGCGTTCGCCACCACTTTGGCGACGGGTGCGGCCGAGACGCCGCCGCCCGACTTGATGGCCGCGGCGTCCTCGCCCTTGCCGGCAAGAACCAGGATCACCGTTCCGACGGGCACGGTCTGCCCCTCGGCGACGCCCAGGCGAGCGACCGTGCCGTCGTCGAACGACTGGAGCTCCATGGTGGCCTTGTCGGTCTCGATGTCGGCGATGACGTCGCCGCTCTTGATCGTCTGGCCTTCCTTGACGTTCCATTTGACGATGGTGCCCTGCTGCATGGTGTCGGACAGGCGGGGCATGGAGATTTCGATTGGCATGGAAAACCCTTGATGTCCAAATGGCAAATCAGCAAATGGCAAACTACCTGGTCCGTTCGCGTGCGAGATTGTTCTGGCGTGTTTTCGACAAGATCGCTCCCAGAACGCGCTTCAATTCGGCGGCCTCAGCTTGGATCGCGTCGAGTCTGGATGGCTCGATCCATCGCCGGTGCGCGATGATCCTGAGCCAGAAGAGTGTTTCGCTGAGCTCTTTGAGGGCGATACCAATGCACTTGCAGAAATCAGCGCGGCTCAACGCTTCGTCGGCCTCGAACACGTTTGCGCCGACCGCGGTGCCGCAGCCGGTTAGTTGGTCCAGCACTCGACGAGAAACTGCCGCGGCTTCAAGCGCATCGACCACATCCAAGGCCCGTACGGCGAGCGATTCGATTCGAAGCAGAAGTTCTGGTTGGAGTCGCCCCATTGACTTCTCGGTTTGCTATTTGGCCCTTTGCCATTTGGACCTTTGTGTGCGGCGATCGCCGTCGGTCAGCCCAATGTCCGCTTCACCGCCGCCACGATCTTCTCCTTGTTCGGCAGGTACGCGTACTCCAGCCCCTTGGCGTACGGCGTCGGCACGTCCTCGGTGTTCACTCGCACCGGCGGCGTGTCCAGCCAGTCAAAGCCGCGCTCGCACACCTGCGTCACCACTTCGCTCGCGATGCTGGCGAACGGCCAGCACTGATCGACCACGACCAGCCGGTTGGTCTTGCGGAGGCTCGCCAGGATCGAGTCGACGTCCAGCGGGCGGATCGTCCGCATGTCCAAAACGTCGACGCTGATGCCGTCCTTCTCAAGCTCCGCGGCGGCCTCGAGGCAAAAGTTCACGGGACGCCCGAACGACACGATCGTGCAATCGTCGCCCTCTCGCGCGACGCGCGCTTGGCCGAAGGGGATGTAGTACTCCTCCTCGGGAACATGGGCCTTGTCGCCCAGCATGCGCTCGGATTCAAGGAAGAAGACGGGATCATCATCGCGGATGGCGGTCTTGAGCAGGCCCTTGGCGTCGTAAGGGTTGCTCGGGATGACGATCTTGACGCCCGGGACGTTCGCGTAGAGGCCTTCAACGCACCAGGAGTGGGTGGAGCCGAGCTGCCCGCCCGCGCCGTCGTTCCCGCGGAACACGGCCGGGCAACCCCACTGGCCGCCGGACATGTAGAGCATCTTGGGGACGTTGTTGAGGATCGGGTCGGCCGCGACCAGCGAGAACGACCACGACATGAACTCGATGATGGGGCGCAGGCCGTACATCGCGGCGCCCACGGCCATCCCCGCAAAGCCGTTCTCGGAGATCGGCGAATCAATGATCCGCTTGGGCCCGAACTCTTCGAGCATCCCCTGCGAGACCTTGTACGCACCGTGGTATTCGGCGACTTCCTCGCCCATGAGGAAGACGCGCGGGTCACGCCGCATTTCCTCGCTCATGGCCTCGCGCAGCGCCTCGCGGAACTGGATGAGGCGCGACCCCTCCCGGCTCGGAAGGGGCTTGCTGAAATCGACCGTCGGCAACTCAAAGGCCGGCATTCGGCACTCCTGCGGTTTCGGGCGGGCGGGGCGATACGCGACGCCCCGGCACAAACCGGGATGATAGCGCGCCCCCCGAACCCGTGGCGGCGGTCCCGCCCGCGGGGAACAGCGCGGCGAGCCTCCCATTCCGACCGCCGATCCGCGCGATTTCACAATCCCTAAACCAAGCCTTCAAGCAAAGAGGTCGAGGCCTTGACAGTTGGAGTGGGCGTCCGCTTTAGCCTCTTCCCGTCATCGAATGGGAGCTCGCGGCGCGGTCGCGGCTCCTGGAGTGAACTACTCGGGAGTGGACGACATGCGCAAGGGCAAGGCCGCCGGTTTCACGCTGATCGAGCTTCTGGTCGTGATCGCGATCATCGCGCTCCTGATCGGGATTCTGTTGCCGTCGCTGGGCAAGGCCCGCGCCAGCGCCCGTGCGATCAAGTGCGCCGCGAGTCTCCGCAACGTGGGCATGGCGGTCGCCCAGTACACGGGCGAGAACCGCTTTTTCCCTCTTTCGTACGCCTACGCCGACTCACAGGAGGGAGACTCGTGGAAGCTGTCGGATCAGCAGGAAGAAAACCCCACCAAAGGCAACGGGTACATCCATTGGTCGTGGGCGCTGCTGAAGGGTGCCGGAACCGGACTGGCCGAGGATGCGTTCAAGTGCCCGACTCTTCCGGGCGGCGGCGCCCCGCGCACGAACCCGGGGCCCAACGCCACGGACTGGGAGTCGGGCCAGGTGAATGATCTCGGAGATTCGTCGCCTTCCGGGCTCCCCAAGGACCGCCAGGCGGCCCGCATGGCCTTCACCGGCAACGACTCGATCTTCAGTCGAAACAAGCTCAATGTCGGATTCCGGCGCAAGAACCAATTCGTCAATCCCGCCTGGGTCGACGGATCGACCCGCGGAGGCGCCGGAACGATTCTCGCAACCGAGTACGCCCATTACGACAACTGGACTTCTCTCGCGGCCCGTGACGAGCAAAAGATTAAGAGCCATCGTCCCGTGCAGCCCTTCGTCGGTATCTCCGCGGGCGCCGATGTCTACAGCGAGCCCACCAACGGCACCAAACGATTCCGCTATCCCACCGCGGATGAGATCCGCGAAGGCGCGCAAGGCGCGGCACACCTCATCGACGATCCCAGCTCAATCCTGAACGCCGTCGGGCGTCACCATCAGGGCGGCGGAGGGAAGTACGGCGGAAACGTCAACTTTGTCTTCTGCGACGGGCACGTTGATTCCAAAAACGTCTGGGACACGATCGAAAAGCGGCTCTGGGGTGACCGGGTCTACAGCCTGACCGGCGACAACCGGGTCAAGGACTGACGCGCGTTGGTGGAGGGAGAGAACCCACGTCGCCATGTGTGCTTTGCGGCGACATTGATCCACTCATCGCGCAATTCTGACACTCTCCACGGGGACGCCCGTTAGAGTGTCTTGCATCGGGAATGGGTTTGTTGGTGGCGGGCGAACGCCCGCAAGAGAAGCGGCACGAAAGCTTCGTGGCTGTCGTTGCGCGCGAGTGATGGCTTGATCACCCTTGGAGGATTGAACGTGAAGACCATGATCGATCGTCGCCTGGTCGGCCTTATCGCCGCGGGCCTTGCGGGTTCGGCCACCGGCGTGGCGTTGGCCCAGCCGCGCGTTGTGAACATCTCCGGGGCGACGCTCCAGGAGAACTTCTTCAAGGCCAACGCATCGTCGCATGATTACCTCGACGTCGACGGCAATGGCGTCGCGGGAATCCTCGGGAGCGTCGACATTCAGCAGCTGGCCCCGGGCCGCCCCGCGAATCCGTATCCGGCGAACCAGTACTGGGTCATTACTTACCGCGCCACCGGCTCGGTCCGCGGCCTGTCGGAGCTGCTCAGCTTCGGCCGCACCTTTGTGACCGACGGGCACCTGGGTGCCCTGAAGTCGACCGTCGCTGAGCGCGCGTATACCAACCGCGCCCAGTACATCAACGCCGGCGCCAACTCCGATGTCACCCTGTTCAACGAAGGCAACCCCGGCGGCGGCCCGGTTCGCTCTGACATGACGGGCACCTACCTCGCCACGCCGTACCTCCCGCCCAACAACGCCATGACCGGCGGAGCGCAGATCGATATCGCCCCGCTCGACGTCCCCAGCGTCTGGGCCGTCTTCGCCACCGGCATCAATCCCGGGTCGACCCTGCTTCCCGGCCAGCCCGGCTACGGGCTCAATCCCGCTTTCGGCCTCAACAAGGACGGCACGCAGTACCTCGACGGCAGCGGCAATCCGTGGTACCACACCATGGCCGATCTTGGCACCGCGAATCTGAACGTCGGCAGCCCGGACTCGAACACCATCTTTGACACCGCAACCGCGTGGGCGCCCATCGCCGCGCTCACCAACCTCGGCACCGGCGTCCGCCAGGCCGACCAGTCCGACATCCGACACATGCTGGTCACCGGCCGTGCCAAGAACGGCGAGAACTTCATGGTCGTTACGCGCGACGCCGGGTCCGGCACTCGCAACGGCTTCAACAACACCGCCGGCGTCGATCCCTCCTGGGGCGTCGGTGAAAACATCGGCGGTCTGTCGACCCTCTCGAACAATAACCTGCTCGGCCCGGACTTCCTCCCCGGCAACAAGAACGGCTCGGGCGGCGTCGAAGCCACGGCTACCAATCACCGCCTTGCCATCGGCTATTCCGGCGCGGAGCGCGGCGTGAACTCCGGCTGGCTCACCGGCGGCCGACTCGAAGTCCTCGCCGTTCGCAACGACCTCCTCGGAGGCACCGAGTACTCCCGCCCCAACATCGACGAGGCGCTCGACAACAGCCCCAACGGCTACGTCCTCGGCGGCCCGTCCATCTTCGCGACCTTCGGCGATCCCCGCAATCAGAACGAGATCGGCGGTGACGCGAGCAACACCAACCCTCGGATGCGGAACGCCAACGCGGCGGCCTATGTCAACAACATCACCCGCTCGGTCGACGCATTCATTTCCGTCCCCTCGGACCCCGAGAACTTCGGTATGCCCGGCGAACTGCTGGCCTTCCAGCTCATCCTTCCGCCGGCGACCGACTTCATCATTGATCCCACCAATCCGCTCAACCTGATCGCCAACCCGAACTTCAACCAGGCCCTTCAGGACTACTCGCGTGCCAACAATTCGCTGACCAACGCCGCCTATTACACCTTCGGCACCGCCACGCTCAACGGCAAGGTTCCGACCCGCAAGACCTTGGCCGGCACCGACAAGTACTCCGACGGCAATCAGAAGGACTTCACCAGCGAGGGCGGCTCGACCATCACCGCCGCCGGTAACCTCACCAACCGCAACCGGATTGCCGGCGACTTCAATGGCGACGCCAAGCGTGACTGGAACGACGCCACCGACATGATCGCCGCGTGGAAGAAACGCAACGGTGCGGGCTCTTGGACCGCGCCCGCCGGCACCGGCGACATCGCCGGCGCGCCCGGCACCGACGCCATCATCGAAGTCCTCGGCGACTTCAACGGCGATGGCAACTTCGGCCGGAAATGGAACAACTCCAGCCTCGTCTATGTCGCCGACACCTCCGACGTCCGCTATTGGGCCGACGGCCTGGCCGAGGACCCCGCTACCGGCAAGATCAACCGCGCCGAAGGCTTCCGCCGTATCGACGCGGCCTTTGGCGGAAACTTCTTCGGCACCACGTCCGTTACGGGCGCGGCGTTCGTGAACGGCCTGGCCGCCGCCGACGTGTCCAGCGCCGCCGGCCTGCACACGCCCGGCTTCGCCCCGATCGGCCACGACGGCGTGGTCGACGCGAACGACCTGAACTACATCTGTGCTCAGTTCGCCGATCTCGGCGACGCCGAGCTGAACTGGGACGACACCAGCGACGCCGAAGGCCGCGACCTCTCGGCCGACGTCAACGGCGACCTCAAGGTCAACTACGCTGACATCACCAAGGCCCTCGAGCTCATGGGCACGACCAAGGCCGACGCCAACCTCGACGGCGTGGTCGATCTCATGGACCGCTGCGCGATCAACAGCAACATCGGAGATGTGGGCGGCGGCTGGCTGCTCGGCGACATCAACTGCGACGGCGAGACCAACGCCGACGACATCGCCTTCGCCTTCGACGCCTACTGCCCTGGCGACTTTTACCTCGACGGCTTCGTGAACGGCGACGACTATGACGCCTTCGCCAGCTACTTCGACATCGCCGACCGTTGCGCCGACTTCAACGGCGACGGCTTCGTGAACGGCGACGACTACGACGCCTTCGCCAGCTACTTCGACGCCGGCTGCTGAAGCCGCCCGACCTGACGACTCCAAACTCCACGCCGCCCGCGGGAAACCGTGGGCGGTGCTGTTTTCTCGCCGTTCATTTCGCTTGCCAGCTTGCCGAAGAACGCCCGTGGCCCGTGGGCGCTACCGTCCGATGCCGCCATCACGCGGTCTGCCGAAGGAGCAACACGATGTCCACCTCCGCCGCCATGGAACAACTCGCCGCAAACACGGACGCGTCCGTTCAGCGTCTCTTGGAGTGGCTCTCGATCCCCAGCATCTCCACCGACCCGACCTACGCCGAGCATTGCCGGAACGCCGCGGAGTGGGCCGCCGCCCAGTTCCGCGAGTGCGGCCTTGAGGCCGAGGTCCGCCCCGCCGGCGACCCGAAGTTCCCCGGCGATCTTTCCAAAGGTGGCGGCCATCCGATCGTCGTCGCCAAGTCCGCGGGTGACAAGGACTACAAAGGCCCGCACGTCCTCTTCTATGGGCACTATGACGTGCAGCCGGTCGATCCCATCAACCTGTGGGAGTCCGACCCCTTCAAGCCCGTCATCCGCGACGCCCGCCCCGGCGAGGGCGGCGGCAAACGCATCGTCGCCCGCGGCGCCGTCGACGACAAGGGCCAAGTCTTGACGTTCATCGAAGCGCTGCGCGCGTGGAAGAGCGCGACCGGCAAACCCGCCGGCGGCGTGAAGTTCACCGTGCTCCTCGAGGGCGAGGAGGAATCGGGCTCGGTCAGCCTTGAACCGTTCGTGATGAAGAACCGGGCCGAGTTCGCGGATTGCGATGTCTGCCTCATCTCCGACACCGGAATGCTCGGGCGCGGCAAGCCGGCCATCACATACGGTGTTCGCGGCCTGGCCTACACCGAGGTCACGCTCCACGCCAGCAACCAGGACCTGCACTCGGGCCTGTGGGGCGGGCGCTGCCCGAATCCGATCACCGAACTCTCCCGAGTGCTGGCGCAGCTCCACGACAAGAAGCGTCGCGTCACCCTCCCCGGTTTCTACGACGCCGTCGTCCCGCTCACCAAGCAGGAACGCGCCAACTGGAAGGCCCTCAAGTTCAACAGCAAGGCGGCCCTGAAGAAGATCGGCCTTCCGCCCGCCGCCGACATCGGCGAGGTCGGCTTCACTGCGATGGAGCGTGAGTGGGGGCGTCCCACCGCCGAGATCAACGGAATCTGGGGCGGCTATACGGGCAAGGGCGCCAAGACCGTCATCCCCGCGCACGCTTCGGCCAAGGTCTCGTTTCGACTTGTGGCGAACCAGGATCCACGCAAGATCACCAAGTTGTTCTTCAAGTGGTGCAAGGATCGCACGCCCCCCGGCTGCCGATGGGAATTGACCGACCACCACGGCGGGTTCGGCGTCACCACGCCGATCGACAGCGAGGCGATGCAGGCCGCCAACCGCGCGATCAAGAAGGCGACGGGCAAGGCGCCCGCGCTCATCAAGAGCGGCGGGTCAATCCCGGTCGCGGGGATGCTCAGGGACAAGCTCGGCATCGACACCATCTTCATGGGCTTCGGGCTCGACGACGATCGCGTCCATTCGCCCAATGAAAAATTCGAACTCGAGTGTTTCGAGATCGGGAAGAAGAGCCATGCCGCCTTGATCGGCGAGCTGCTCGGCGGCTGATGGTTCGGCCGTTCGCCCGGCGAGAATCGCCCGAGGATGGCGTCGCCCTGATGCCCGACCCACCTCGGGCTCAGGCCGCCTTGCGATCGCTCGCCTCGTCCTCGATGACGTCCACCTCGCCCTCGCCCGACTCTTCGATGTGGGCGTTGGCGGCCTCTCGGGCCTCGCGCACCCGGCGGGCGTACTCGGACTTCAGGTGCGAGACCCGAAGTTTCAGGTCGTGGACCGCCTGGTTGTTGGTCTGATGCACCGAAAGCGTGTACAGCACGCACAGCGGCCCCAGGACGATTAATGCCCCCAGGAACAGCCACGCCTCAAGGGAAAACGGTGCCGGCATCCCTTCACCATCGGCCGTGAAACCCGACGCCTTCATTCTCAGTACAATCTCAACGTGCGAAGTCCGGGAACTCACACCACATTCCGATTTCACCGCCTTTGGGCCCCGCTGATCCGCTGTCTAGCCGTGATCGTCGCGGTGCTCCTGTCGCCCGCCTCGGCCGCCCAACCCGAGACCCCGTCCGAGGTCCAGATCGAGGTCGAGCGTTTCGGCGTCGGCGGCACGATTCGCCCCGGTGACTGGACCGGCGTGCGCATCCGCATCAACGACAGCGCGCCCAAAGCCCGCGAGGTCGCGCTCCGTCTCTCTCCCCGCGTCGACCCCGACGGCGACGAGCCGATCTTTCAGCGTGACGTCACCACCAATCCCGGTCAATGGCAGGGCGCCTGGCTCTATTGGCGCGTGCCGCACTGGTTTGATTCGACCGACGTGATCGTGATCTCGGCGTACGAGGCGCTCGAGTCCGGCTCGACCGACCGAACCGGAGCGATCGCGGTCTCCACCGCGCCCGCGGGCCGGCTGCTCGGGCAGGTCCGAGTGACGCCTAAGGGCTTTGCTCCCGCCGACGTCGGCCTGCTCGGGATGGTCGGCAACCGCCCGATGAGCCTCACGAGATTCGCGGTTCGCAATCAGGGCGAACGTTGGCGGGTTCTCGGCCATGAGCTTCAGGAATACGTCGCCATGACCCCGGCGGAACTCCCCGACCGCTGGATGGGCTACGCACCCTTCGAGTCAATCGTTTGGGGCGTAGGCGAGCCCGGCGAGGTGCGTGGCGAGCGTGCCGTCGCGCTGAAGGACTGGATCAATCGCGGCGGGCACCTGGTCATCGTGCTTCCGCCCGTTGGCGAGAACTGGACCAACCCGAGCGCCAGCGAACTCCACGAACTCCTGCCGCGCGTCACGGTGCGCCGCCGAGAAGGCATCGACTTGGAGCGCTACCGCCCGCTTCTGGTCGATTCGCGCAAGGCGCGCCTGCCCAAGGAGACCGTGGTCCACGAGTTCAGCCCGTTGCCCGATGCAGCCCGCGGCGAGGCCATCCGCGTCTTCGATGGTCCCGATTCCGAGTGCGTCGTCGCCCGTCGACTCGTCGGCCTTGGCATGGTAACCCTGGTCGGGCTCGACCTGGCCCATCGCACGCTGCTCGAGCAGGAACTCCCCTCCGCCGATGTCTTCTGGAACCGTGTGCTGGGCCAGCGGGGCGAGCTTCCCTCGCCGCAGGAAGCCGAAGCGATCCGGGCTCAGAACTTCCTGTCTCGCTCCGGTGTGAACTTCGCCACCGACATCCCCGGTGAGATCGCCAAGACCCGAACCGCCGCCGCGGGCGTGCTCCTGGGCTTCGTTGTCTTTGTCGCCTACTGGCTTGTCGCCGGCCCGCTGGGCTACGCCATCCTGAAACGTCGCGGCAAGGTACAGCACAGCTGGCTCGCCTATGCCTTGGCGGCCCTCGCCTTTACCGGCATCGCCTGGGGTGGCGCGACCATGATCCGCCCACGCAAGGTCGAGGCACAGCACCTCTCTTTCATCGATCACGTTTTTGGCCAGCCCCTCCAGCGCGCGCGGACCTGGGTCAGCATCCTCATCCCGTGGTATGGCCAGGCAACCGTTCAAGTCACAACTCCAACGCCCGATGGCTCCGGCCCCGGCAAGAGCGAGGGCATCGACATCGCGGCGGCGTGGGAGTCCATCCAGGATTCCAAGGTCGGCGTCGGCGCGTTCCCCGATTCGCGCCCCTATGTCGTCGACGCGCGCAACCCAAGCGCCGTCCGCGTGCCCACACGTTCGACCGTGAAACAATGGCAGGTCGACTGGATCGGCGGCCCACGCTGGAAAATGCCCGTTCCCGTCGACGATGCGGGCGACGCCGTCCCGACCGCCACGATCAGGTTCAATACAGATCGAACGATCAAGGCCCTGCTTACCGGCAAGCTCAAGCACGAACTCCCCGGGCCGCTCAATGACGCCGTGATCATCGTCGTGCAGCGTCAGGCTTCGCTCGTCCGCTCTTCCGCCGACGGCCCGGAGCCCCGTCCGCTCACGACCAACATGATCTGCGACGCGAGGGCCTACAAGCTCGCCAATCCGTGGCAGCCCGGGCAGGCGCTCGACATGTCGGTGGTCACCGCCTCGACCGATGTGTCAACGCTCGCTTCGAGGCTCATGGAGCGGTTGCTCGGCTCGCAATCCACCTCGACCATCCAGGGCGCCGCGCGATCCAACCCCGGCCAGGTTGTCGATCATCTTACCGCCCTCAGCCTGTTCTCCCAGCTCGATCCGCCCAAGCGTCAGCGAAGCGACACCTCCTCCTTCCCCGCCGCGAATCGCGCGGGCGCGCAGGGCCTCGACCTTGGCAAGTGGTTCACGCAGCCGTGCATCATCGTCATCGGCGCGATCGGAACCACCAACGAGCCGGCGGAAGCTCCGACGCCGATCTTCGTCGATGGCCAACGCGTGCCGACGCAGGGCCGAACGCTGGTCCGCTGGGTCTATCCCCTGCCCGATGATCCGCCGTCCATGTCGCCGACGTCCGATGAGGCCGTGCCGCCCGGCGCCCCCACCGAACGAGGCGGCTAGATTTGGTCCGGGTCCGACGTGGCTGGTTCGGCCGGGTTTGCCTGTGTGAGTCAATCGGAGTCCTCGCGTGCCGATCATCGAGACCATCAACCTGACCAAGCGCTACGGCGAACTCACCGCGCTCAACAACCTCAACCTCACCATCAACGAGGGTGACTGCTTCGGCTTCATCGGGCCCAACGGCGCCGGAAAAACCACAACCATCAAAATCCTCGCCACCCTCCTCAAGCCCTCCAGCGGGCAGGCCAACGTCTGCGGCCTGACGGTCGGCTATCAGAACCGCGAGATCCGCCCCCTCATCGGCTATGTCCCCGACGAGCTCGGCCAGTACGAAGACATGGTCGTGACCGAGTACCTCGAGTTCTTCGCCGCCGCATACAACATCCACGGCATGCAACGCCGCAAAGTCGTCGGAGACGTGCTGGACCTCACCGACCTCACCGACAAGGCGACCGCGGAAGTGAACTCGCTCTCGCGCGGCATGCGCCAGCGCCTCAGCGTCGCGCGCGTCCTGCTCCACGATCCCAAGGTGCTGCTCATGGACGAGCCCGCGTCGGGCCTCGATCCCCGCGCCCGCATCGAGATGCGCGAGCTGCTCAAGGAGCTGAGCCGCATGGGCAAGACCATCCTCATCTCCTCGCACATCCTGCCCGAGCTGGCGGAACTGTGCAACGTGGTGGGGGTGATCGAGCGCGGTCAACTCTTGTTCAACGGCGGCGTCGACGAGATCGTCAAGCGTGCCAAGCTCGGGCACGTCCTCCACGTCGGCGTCACCGAGCGCGTCGCCGACGCGGCCCAGTTGCTCGCACGCGTGCCCGGCGTCAAGAAAGTCGCGATGGCCGAAACCGACGGCGCGGTGAACAAGGGCGTGACGCTCCCCCTGATCCACGTCACCTTCGACGAAACCGCGGGCCGAAGCGCGTCGGACATCCCGAACGTTCTCGTGAACCACGGCTTCCGCATCAGCAAGTTCACCGAAGAGCCCGTGAACCTGGAAACCGCGTTCATGCGCCTCACGAAGGGACTGGTGCAGTAGCCTCTGCCCGCAACACGTCGCCTTCGTTGACGCGATCGGCGATTCTCCCCGGCCTTCTGTTGGTTGGATTGGCTGAAAATCGTGGAAGCGTTCTGTCCCAATTGCGGATACTCCACCAAAGGTCTGCCGGGCAATGTGTGCCCGGAGTGTGGATTGATCTACGACGAAGCGAGACGCCGGAGGCGCTCGCGGCTTTCTGGCGCGGCTTACGTTCTCAAGTGCTGTCTGATGGTCGGTCCCATCGCGCTCGTCGCGTTCAGACTCAACGACCGCATTGCCGAGCATCGGCTCTTTGAAGCACAAGCGATCGTCGTGCTCTTCGCATGCATGGTCGGATTTGCGGCGCTGCGATTGCGCGGCCGCATAGGAATCGCGGCGGCGTTGGGGGTGATACTGCTTGGCGTCGTCGCGGGAGTATCACGGGACTTTGCGAATGACTTCCTCCCGCCCGGCCACTCCGACGCCTACCCCTACTGGCGTGAATCGCAAACCGGCGACTGGCTCTTGGCCCAAGGGGTGGCCTGCGGGCTCTTTGTCGCTTTTGGGCCTCGTCGCCGTGGGCCGCTCACAGTCCTCGGCTCGCTGGCCATCAGCGCGACCAGCACCGGCCTGTACTTTCTTTGGAGTGCCCGCTCTCTCCTGACGATCGGCCACGCCACCTGGGCCGAGGTTTGCGTTGTGTCGCCCACTGGCTTGCACACCAACATCTTCACGACCGGCGCGTTGGTGCGTTCCGCCGAGTGGGGCGCGGCGGCGAGCCTGTTCTGTGCTATCTACACGCTCTGGAGCCGGAGGTTGCCGCCCATCACGCCCACTTCGTGACGTGCCAGTTCTTCTTGCCGCGTCGGATCGCGATCACCTTGCCGTGCAAGAGGTCGCTCGTCTGGAGCTTGTCGTCCACGCCGACCTTCCGCCCGTTCACGGCGACAGAGCCCGACGTGAGGAACTCGCGGGCCTCGCGCTTCGACTGGGCCAGCCCCGTCTCGACCAGAAGATCGAGCACCCCGACGCCCGCGCTCAGCGTGTCCTTGGCGTGCGAGCTCGTCGGCGCGCTGGCAAAGACCTCGGTGAGCAGCGCCTCGGGCAGCTGGGCGATGTCGCCGCTGAAGAGCGCCTTGCCCGCGTTCTCGGCGTGCTCCATGGCCGCTCGACCGTGCAGCAGCGCCGTCGCCTCCTGCGCCAGCTTCCGCTGCGCCTCGCGCGCGCCGGGGTTGGCCTTCATCGAGGCTTCCAGCGTCTCGATCTCGGGCATTTCCAGCAGCGTGAAGGTCTTGAGGAAGCGGATCACGTCCGCGTCCGCGGCATTGAGCCAGAACTGGTAGTACGCGTACGGGCTCGTCCGATCCGCCGTCAGCCAGATCGCACCGCTCTCGGTCTTGCCGAACTTTCCGCCGTCGGCCTTGGTGACCAGCGGCCAGGTCAGCCCGTGCGATGATCGCTCCAGCCGTGACTTCTCGTTGGCCTTGATCTTCGCGTCGATCTCGCGGGCCTCGCCGGAGTTCTTGTCCTCGAACTTGAGGTATCGCGACACGAGCGAATCTTCCAACTCGACCGACGCGCGGAAAGCTTCGTCGCTACGCCGGATCAGGTCGATGCCGCACACGATGTTGCCGAACTGGTCCGATCCGCCCATCTGGATCGTGACGTTGTCCTTGTCCCACAGGTGCTTGAAGTCGTAGGCCTGCAGGAGCATGTAGCTGAACTCGGTGTAGCTGATGCCCTGGTCGCGGTTGTGCAGGCGCTCCTTCACCGATTCCTTCTGGATCATCATGTTGACCGAGAAGTGCTTGCCGATGTCGCGCAGCGCGTCGAGGAACGAGATGTCCTTGAACCAGTCGTAGTTGTTCCGGATCTCGGGGCGGCCAAGGCCCGCGTTCGCCCAGATCGCCTCATAGATCCGGCTCTGACCCTCGACGTTGGTCCGAACCGTCTCCGGCGTGTTGAGCTCGCGCTCCTTGCTCTTGCCGGAGGGATCGCCGATTAGGCCCGTCGCGCCGCCCACGACCACGATCGCCTGGTGACCCGCCCGGGCGAAGCGGACCAGCGCCATGATCCCGACGAGGTTGCCGATGGTCAGGCTGGGGGCGGTCGGGTCAAAGCCGACATACGCCCGTCGCGTGCCGCTCGAGAGGTGATGCGTCAGGGCCTCGTCGCCGGTGGTCTGTTGAACCAGGCCCCGGGCGTGCATGTCGGCAAGGAAGTCGGCTTTCGTCTGCATAGGCCCTGACGGTAGCGGCTATTTGCGGGCGCGCCTTGACGACCGAGAAGTCAGCTTGTACGCTTTGGCACGCATGAGACTGAGTCTCAATAAATTCGGGGCCGTCGCTGGAAGGGCTGTGGCCGGCTGTCCGCTGCCGGCCTGGGCTCGCAGGCTCGGGCTGCTCGGCTTTCTGTTCTTCTTCGTGAAGGGCCTTCTGTGGTTGGTCGTGCCCGCGCTCGCGGGCCTGTGGATCGCGAAGTGAAGGAGACGTGTCGATGAACCAGGCCGCCGCCCTCGATGTAATGCTCACGCTCCGCGAAAGCACGATGGAGAAGCACAAGTTGGCGGAGCGTCACCCGCTCCAGCACGCGATGGCGACTGGAAAGCTCCCGCGCGCGCAATACGCCGCGATGACGGCCCAGATGATGATCGTGCATCGCGAGCTTTTCGCGGCCCTCAACCGATCCCGAGGCGTGCCTCCGATCGCCGCCGTGCTCCGCGATTACCACGACCACGAGCCCAGCTGCCGGCGCGACATCGAGCATTTCGGCGTGGACGCATCGCTCGTGGTCGCAAGCGCCTCAACCTCGCGCTTCATCGCCGAGATCAAGGACGCCGAATCCAGTTCGCCGCTGGCTCTGCTGGGCGCGCTCTACGTGCTCGAGGGCGCGACCAACGGCGGGAAGTACATCGCCCGCGTCGTCAAGCTCGCCTATCGCCTCGACGCCGGCAAGGGCGCCGAATCGCTCGAACCCTACGCCGAGGCACAGCCCCAGCGCTGGGAGGAGTTCAAACAATCGATGCGCGGCGTGGCTTTCGGGGAAGGCGAGATCGCGCATCTGGTCGCCATGGCGTGCCGCACCTTTGACGCGGTGGCCGAGATCGGCGACGACGTGCTGAATGGCCGGGTGTGAGACCAGCGGCTGAGCGTCCCGAGTCTCGCCCAACTCCGACCGTCCGGATCGATCACCGTGCATCGTGGTGATGCGGTTCTCCCGGCGAGCCGTCAATCTGCGCCCACGAAAAAAGCGAGCCGGGTGATGCGTCGCCGATGAGTTCGACGCGCCCTGCTCGCTCTGAAAGTGGCCTGTTTTCAGCACTGTCCAGCGTGTTTCCGTCCGGCGTCGCGGGAGAGGAGGGTGAACTCCCGCGACGCGCATCGTCCCTAGGTCCTAGCGCGCCGCCTGGCCGTGGGGCTTGACGCCCCAGTCCGTGCGATCGGCCTTGTCGGCCCAGTGGCGCATGTCATTGAGCTGCTCCCAGTTCATGATCTGCCCGTGCCCGTCGATCATCGTGGCGACGGCCTTGCCGCGGTGACGAAGCGACACGAACCCGGAGTTCAGGCCGGGAGAATCCGCGTTCTCGTTGTACGCGTCCTCCCACATACGCCCGTTGGCCTCGGTGAAGATCGGCGGCTCGACGCGGCAGTATCCCTCGGGGCGCCCAAACTCCGGCGCGGCGGGGTACTCGCGGTCGCGCGCCGACACGAAGACCATCAGCTTGGTCGGGCGGATGACCTCGTCGAGACGGTCGACGTAGACCCGTCCGTACATGGAAACGAACGCCTTGTCGAACGCGCCCGACTTGTCATTGCCGCCCACGAACATGGCGTTGACTCCCACCGACGGGTACAGGCTGATGACGTAGCGGTAGTCCGGGCGGCCGATCATCTGGGCCAGAAGCTTGTCGTCCTTGTACAGGCCGCGGAAGTCGTAGCTGAAGTATGGCGCGATGCGCCATGGATAGCGCATGGCTTCTTCATTCTGGATGCGCTCGCCCTCGTGGTCGACGACCTTCATCGGGCCGTTCACCCACTTCTTGGCGGCGTAGCCCGGCAGCACCTTGCCGTTGTTGGCGTCGGCGTACAGGGTGTAGGCCATGAGCAGATGTTGCGCCCCCGCGAGTTCTCGGCACTGCTTGCCATACGCACGCGCCGACGACAGCGCCGGGAGCAGAATCGCGATCAGGATGGCGATGATCGCGATGACGACCAAGAGCTCGATCAACGTGAACGCCTGACGGTTATTCGGAAGCCTCATCGAACTTCCTCCTTCGGTAAATCGTGTCCCCTAAACGCCCACTTTCAGATAATTCTTGAAGCGTGGATCGACAAATCAACTTTACCCGACTATATTCGTGCTGTAAATTCGAATCTGGAGATTTGTGTCTTGAATAGTTCAGCACGACGTCTCTGAGTTTCGAGAGCCTCGCCCAACGACTTGGGCATGTTTGGAGAGAAAACATGAAGGCGAAGACACTTGCGGCGACTGCGTTCGGGCTTTGCATGGCTTCTGGGGCGGTGGCGCAACCCATCGCGGCCTCCTACCCCGTTCCTACCCTGGACCGCTGGATGTATCCCTTCGGTGGACAGCCGGGCAAGGAATTCGCGATTCCGATCTTTGGGGCCATCGAAATCCCCGGGTTCGACGATCGTGACGGCCAAGGCCTGTTCGGCTTTACCACCTCGGTCGAGGTTCCGGCGGGCCTGCCAGTCACCCGCTACCGCGTCGTGAGCGCCAAGCTCACGCTGACGGTCGCCGTGGACAACCAGTTCCAGTACGACCCCACCTTTGACTCGTTCCGTACCGTTCTGCAGCAAGCCGACCCCTTGTACTTGGCGGATGCAGACGCCGGCAAGCCCGTCGAGGTCTTCGGCGTGGGCTACCGCAACGGCTGGACGGCCCAGTCGTTCCAGGAGACCTCGGTCTTCGGCGGCGCGCCCATCGTTCCGCCGTCCGAAGGCGCACGAAACTGCTTCAACGCGATCTTTGATGCCAACGGCGTGGCGACCGACGTGTCGCGCCAGGTCCGCCAGCGTTTCGACGTGACTCCCATCGCCACCGGGACGATCGCAAACGTTGCTCCGGGCGCTTGGGTTCCGGTCGGCACCAAGGTCGTCTTTGACCTCAACGTCTGCGAGCCTACCAGCCAAGCCTACCTCCGCAAGAACCTCGCCGACGGGCAGGTCCGCCTCATGGTCTCCTCGCTTTTCCCGGCCCAGGGCGGCCCGGATGGCGGCAGCGGCGCGTATTCCGCCTACTACACCCGTGAATCCCCGCTCGCCAACGGCAACACCGCCAAGCTCGACCTCGTGGTCGTTGTCTCCAACGGCGCCGATTTCAACAATGATGGCTTCGTGAACGGCGACGATTACGACCTCTTTGCCTCGTACTTCGACCAGGCCAACCCCTTGGCCGACTACAACGGAGACTGCTTCGTGAACGGCGATGACTACGACGCCTTCGCGGAGGCGTTCGAATAATCCCGATCGTTCCCGTTTGATGTCCACTCCTCTGCGAACGCCCCGGACGCCCCGGGGCGTTTTTCATCGGGATGAGTATGGGGGGTGATTCAGCGCACGCGGCTGACCACCGCGTCGGCCATCACATGGAGGAGAGAGCGGGCCGGCGATTCCGGGATCCCGGCAAGTTCCGCGATGGCCCTGGCGACCATGGTCTTGGCCGTGTTGCGAGCGTGCTCGATCGAGCCGGTGGATTCCAGGGAAACCGCGATCCGATGTGCGAGGTCGTGCGTCATCTCGATCGCGGCGTGGTCGAGCAGGTCCAGCATCCGCGAGCGATCATGCGCCGACGCGGCGGCCAGGTGATGTATCACCGGGAGCGTCGGCTTACCCTTCTCAAGATCCTTGTGAACGGGCTTGCCGAGCATGGATCGCTCGCCGAAAAGGTCGAGCAGGTCGTCCTGGATCTGGAACGCCACGCCCAAGTGGCGTCCGAACGCCGCGAGCGAGGCGGCGAGAGGCCGGCCCGCACCGGCGTGGATCACGCCGAGTTCGCAGGCGACCGCGATCAAGGCCGCCGTCTTTCGGTTGATGATCTCGAAATAGGTGGGCTCGTCGATCGACCACGAATCGCGGTGATGGAGTTGGAGCAGTTCGCCCTCGCACAACTCCACGCTCGCGCGTCCGATGGTCAATGCGGTGGGGGCGTCGATCGTGGCGCACAGGCGAAACGCCGACGCGATGAGCAGGTCACCCAGCATGACCGCCGTTTCATTGCCGTGCAGCCGGTTGACGGTTTGCCCGCTGCGCCGGGTGTCGGCCTCGTCGAGGACATCGTCATGCACGAGCGTCGCCATATGCACCATCTCGCATACCGCGGCAACGGAGATCTGATTCTCGGTGAATGCGGCGTCGAAATCGACGGCTCGGGCGCTGGCCGCCAGGCCGCACAGCAGCGTCAGCGACGGGCGCAGCATCTTGCCGCGGTAGCGCTCGACGTGGCGGCAAAGTCGCGCGACCGGCGGCAGATCCGACTCGAGGTGGGCGTCGAATCGAGTCTGAACCCGTTCGAGCCCCTGCGCGAGCGCCGCCTGGAGCGGGAGCAGATTCTCCGGGATTTCAAGCAAACCTCGCATCACGGAAAGGGTAGGCGAGGGCGACAAGCTACTTCTCCGCGGAAATCCAGACGATGAAGCTCGGGCAGTCTTCGCCGGTCGTCGCGGGCAGAAAGATACCGTTGCCGCCGCCTTGGCCGTCATCACCCTCCCAGTAGATCGTGACGTGGCGGAAGCCGGCCTCGAGGAGCATCTCGCGGATCTCGGGGAGGCTGTAGATGCGCCAGTTGTACGAGAAGGCGCGGGGCATGGCCGAGCCGTCCTTGAACTTGAAGTGGATGTAGCACTGGCACTCGTGGGTGATGGGGTTGAACGAGGCCTGCTGCCACGTATAGGTGAAGCCGCGTTCGGGGCGTGACTCGCGGTGGGCCTTGAAGGTCTCCCATCCGCCGCAGGCGTCGAGGAACATCACGCCGTCCTTGACCAGCGAGCGATGCACCTCGCGGAAATAACGGACCATGAGGTCGCGTTCCTTGAAGATCCAGTAGCTGAAATTGCACGCGAGCACCACATCCGCCCGGCGTCCGGCGGGCACGGGCGTGAGCACGTTGCAGTTCACGAGCTTGACCCGCATTCGCGCCGACTCAGGTATTTTCGGCAGGTTGTTCTGCGTGCCCCAGTCGAGGGTGGGCTGGTCGATATCAAAGCCAACCGCGGAGTTGCCTGGGCGACGCCGCGCAAACTCGCACGAGGTGTTGCCCGTGCCGCAGAAGTCCTCGCGCAGGCGGGCGGGGAGCCGCCCGGTGATTCGCTTGAACCACTTGTCGATGAAGTCGATTTCGGCCTTCACGTCTTGCACCGCGCGCTGGTACAGGTCGTGGCGATCCGAGCGCGACGCGATGGTCGCGCGACGGCGTGCGGGTGCGGGGCGGGACTTTTTGACGTTGCCTTTGGTCTGTTTGGCTGGCATGGGGCGAAGAGGATAGCCGAATCAGCGGGGGCTATGCTGGATGGGTCTGGATCGAATTGGCCGGGCTCGTCGCCCGCCGAAGGGGTTTCCCGGCATGAAGCTGACGATGGTGGGGACGGGGTATGTCGGGCTGGTGACGGGCGTGTGCCTGGCGAACACGGGCAACCACGTCGTGTGCCTCGACATCGATCCCGAAAAGATCAAGCGGTTGCGTGCGGGCGAATGCCCGATTTATGAACCGGGCCTGACCGAGCTCCTGCAGCGGAACATCGCGGCCGGACGATTGTCGTTCACGCTCGACAAGAACGAGGCCTATCGCGATGCGGAGATGGTCTTTGTCTGTGTCGGTACCCCCAGCGATGAACGCGGGCACGCGGACCTGAAGTACGTTCACCAGGCGGCGGACGACATCGCCACGGTCATGAAAACACTCGGCCCGGGCGCGGTGAAGAAGACCGTGGTTGTGAAGTCCACAGTGCCGGTGGGCACGACGCTCTCGGTCAAGAAGCGAATCCTCGAGGGCACGGGCGGAAAGGTTCCGTTCAGTGTCGCCAACAACCCCGAGTTCCTCAAGGAAGGCGACGCGGTCAACGATTTCCTCAAGCCAGACCGAGTGGTCTGCGGCGTGGAAGATGACGACGCGGCCCAACGCTTCCGGGACCTGTACGATCCGTTTGTCCGCAACGGGCACCCCATCATCGTGATGGACATCCTCTCCTCGGAGATGGTGAAGTACGCCAGCAACAACTTCCTGGCGACCAAGATCTCGTTCATCAACGAGATGGCGATGCTCTGCGAGGTGTACGGAGCCGACATCGGCAAGGTGCGCGAGGGCATGATCGCCGACCGCCGCATCGGTCACGAGTTCCTCTACCCCGGCCTTGGCTACGGCGGGTCGTGCTTCCCGAAGGACACGCTGGCGTGCATGATGATGGGTGATAGCACCGGGCACCCGATGCTCCTGTCGCGGGCCGTGCACGAAGTGAACCAGAATCAGCGTGGCCGCTTCTTCGCGAAAATCACGGACCATTTCAAGCCGCGCGGTGGGCTTGCGGGCAAGAAACTGGCGTTCTGGGGCCTGGCGTTCAAGCCGCGAACGGACGACATCCGCGAGGCGCCGGCGCTGACGCTCGTGCGCTCGGCGCTTCAGGCGGGCGCCAACGTGGTCGGTTATGACCCGGTGGCGGGACCGAACGCCGCGGCGGAAATTGGCCGGGGGTTGATCCTCGCCGCGGACATGTACGGCGCGCTCGACGGCGCGGACGCGCTGGTCGTGTGTACGGATTGGGATGATTTCAAGAGCCCGGACTTTGCGGCGGTGCGGAAGCGACTTCGTGAGCCGACGGTCTTTGACGGGCGAAACTTGTACCGCCGCCAGATGATGGCGGACCTCAAGTTCAACTACTACTCCGTGGGCCGCGCACCGGTGAAACCCTGATCGGCGGGTGACGCATGGCCAAAGGTCGCACGCGCCGATCTCGCAACCTCACGCCCTTTGGGGCGAGCGCGTCCCCGGCGAACGATCGAGAGGAGTCCGCGGTCGATTGGCAAGTGGTGAAGGGCGACTGGCTCTCTGCCTCGGCGGAGTTTCCGCGCGAAGCCGTGGATTTTCTCTACGCCGATCCACCGTTCAATACGGGTAAGACGCGTTCTTCGCCCGCGCGTGCCGCCGCCAGGGGACGGGAGAGTGACGCGGCCTATCCCGACCGCTGGCAAACGATGGGCGAGTACATCGCGTGGCTCCACGAGCGGCTCGTCGCCACACTCCCCGCGATGAAGCGAACCGGTGTCCTCGCGCTCCATTGCGATTATCGCGCCTGCCACCACATCCGCCTTTTGCTCGATAAGTTGCTCGGCGAGGCCAATTTCGTCAATCACCTGATCTGGTCTTACGGCCTGGGCGGCTCCTCGCCCCGCCGATTCGCCCGAAAGCACGACGATATTCTCGTGTACGCGATCGATGCCGATCGGTATTTCTTCGAGCCGCCCATGGTGCCCGCGACCAGCCAGAGGCTCCGCGGAAAGCTGAAGAAAGCGACCGACGTGCTCGACATCCCGTCGCTCAACAACATGGCCGCGGAACGAACCGGATATCCGACTCAGAAGCCCTTGGAACTGCTGACCGTGCTGGTTGGCGCGTTCTCGCCGCCCGGCGGCACGGTGCTCGATCCGTGCTGCGGGAGCGGGACGACGATCGAGGCAGCGGCACGTCTCGGTCGAAACGCGATCGGGATTGACTTGAACGCGCGGGCCGTTGAGATCGTGACCAGACGACTGATGACCCGCGGATTCTGTGGTCCAACGGTCGGAACGGGCCGGGGCCCGAACCCCAGCGCCCGCCCGGCGTAGAGTTCAGCGCATGCAATTCCTCTGGCGCCTCTACCAGCGCCGCATCGTGAACGTCAACATCAACGTGGCCGCCGCGGGCTTCCTCGCCCTGGCGCCCACGGTGGGCATCATCCACTTGCTCACGACGCTGACGCACATGCCCGAGCCTGAGGACATGTCGCAGGGCCAGAAGCTCTTCATCAACGGCATGACGTTCATCGTCGACATTTTCTTCGACGTCGTCATCTACTACGGGCTGCACTGGCTGGCCAACCACTCGCCATGGCGAAGCGAGAAGCTCGCCGATGCGTCGAAGCCCCAGTTTCTGAAGGATGCATCGATCGTTCAGTTCGAGCGGGCGTGCCTCTCGCCGCTCTTTTACGTCATCGCGCTGGGAGGGCAGAACCTGCTCCTCCAGCTCAACGTGAACGCCGCCGCCGCAACCGCGATCTGCATCTCGGCCGCGATCCTCGTCTCACGCGTGCTCCACACGCTCTGGATGCTTCGACAGGAGAGACTCACCAAGGCCAAACAGGACAGCACGCCGCCCGACACGAATTCCAGGGCGGCGTGACGAAGGCGGTCGTCCATCCATGAGATCGCCGCGATCAGTTGCTGCGGTCCCGGCCGCGTCTACCCTTTGCCCATGGTACAATCCGCGCAATCGGGAAACTGTGGAGCGGGCGGCAGCGGGTCGGGCGGCGACCCGGGTGGGGGCTCGGGCGGCGTGGCCATCATCGCGGTCAGCGTCGGCAATTCGCGCACGAAGTTCGCGTCGTTCAACGATCTTGAGATGCTGGACGCCGGCGCAGTGGTGAACACCGAGCTTGATGAGGCCGCGGGCTTGATTGTCGGAATGCTCGGTCGCAGCGCGGGGGCCGAGATCGTGATGGCGTCGGTGAACCCCGCGGTCGCGGACAAACTCGAGTCGATGCTGACGGAGCGGACGGGCGGCTCGATCTATCGCCTCGGGCGCGACCTTGGATTCCCCATCAAGCACGCGCTCGACGACGATTCAACGCTCGGGCAGGACCGCCTGCTCAACGCGATCGCGGCGTTCGAGATGGCGCGTCAGGCGTGCATTGTGATCGACTGCGGCACGGCGATGACGATCGATTTCGTCGACGGCGAGGGCACGTTCCAGGGCGGCGCGATCGTCCCCGGGGTTCGCATAATGCTCCGAGCGATGCACGAGCATACCGCGGCGCTGCCGATGCTGGAACTGCAAGCACCGGACGCTGCGCGCGGCGCGTTCGGCAAGGACACCGCCCACGCGATGACACTCGGCGCGGTCGGGGCGGCTCGCGGCGCGGTGTATCACCTCGTGAACACCTACGCCGAGGCCTATGGCGGCTACCCGCGCGTGATCGCGACGGGCGGCGATGCGCGGCTGCTCTTCGAGAACGACGAGATCGTGGAGCACGTTGTGCCCGATTTGCAGCTGCGCGGCATCGCGGTGTGCGCCAAGGCGGCGCTCGCGGAAGATTCGGGTGAATGAGCGTGAGTTTGACGTCACCCCAGATAGACGGCGTGGTCTGGCGTCTCGCATCGCCGCCCGGCGGGCAGGCCGCGATCGCGGTGATTGAACTGATCGGCCGCGACGGGGCGGCGATCGATTCGGCGGGGCACGCGTGCGGCATGGGAGAGCTTCGTGTCGGCGAGGTGAAGCTCGCGGACTTGTTTGGCGTCGATCGTGGTATCGCGGCGCGTTGGAGCCAAACGCTCGTGCATCTCATGCCGCACGCCGGACCGGTCGTCGTGATGAAGATCGCCGAGAAGCTGCTCGCACTTGGCATGGAGGAGCGTCGCGAGATCGACGCGCGGGCCGCGTACCCCGAGGCCCGCGATGAGGTTGAGGCCCAGATGCTCGCGGCGCTTGCCAAAGCGCACAGCCCGCGCGCGGTCGATCTCCTGCTCGATCAGCCGAGGCGCTGGCGTGCGAGAGCGCAGGCGAGCACGCCCACGGGCGAGGCCGACGCGAAAACGCTCAATCGATTGATCGAGCCGGCGCTGGTGGTCGCGGTGGGACCGAGCAACGTCGGGAAATCGACGCTGCTCAACGCCTTGGCCGGACGAGCGGTCTCGGTCGTCGCCGATGAGCCGGGAACGACGCGCGATCATGTCGGAGTGCTGCTCGATCTCGGCGGCGTAGTGGTGCGCTACGTCGACACGCCCGGTATGCGTATCGGTGCGCCGGTGGTCGAACGTCAGGCGCTGGCAACCGCGATGGAACTGGTGAACCGCGCGGACCTGGTGCTCGCGTGCGGCGATGGCGACGAGCCCGCGCCGATGATGAGCGTGCGAAACTCGATCCGCGTGGGTCTGCGCGCGGACCTCAGGCCGATCATGTGGCAAGCGGATGTGAAGGTGTGCGCGCCGCTGGGACAGGGGATTGAATCGCTGGTGAAGCTGGCGCGGGAAGCGCTGGTGCCGGAGGGAGCAATCAGGGACGCGCGGGCGTGGAAGTTCTGGGGGTAGAGCCATACGCCGTGCGAAGAGGTGGCCGCGGAGCGGACGGAGCGCGGCCGTGGCGGATGGGCGCCGGGCACGCCCTGGATCGTGCCCTCGCCGCAACGGGGCTCGGTGAGACGACCCCAGTCAACAGCGCTAAACTATTCGTTTGGATATCGGCTCGACGACCCGTGGGCGGCCGCCGCCCCTTGCAAAGGCATCGCATGGCTCTTGACCAACGACAGACACAGATTCGCGAAGGCGCCGGTCTCGAAGAGTCGCGGCTGAATCGCGAGTTCATCGACCTGCTCCAGAAGGTCAGCATGCCGGTGCTGGTGATCGTGGCGATCCTCGCGGTCGGGTATGCGTTCAAGCAGAGGTACGACCGTGCCCAGAAGGAAAAGCTGGACTCGGCGTTCGCGGAGATCGAGGCGGCGTCGAACAGCGCCCGCCCGAGCCCGGACACGCTACGTTCGATCGCGGACGAGTATCAGTCGATCGCCGGGGTCTACCTGAAGGGCAGCCTGCGCGCGGGCGATGCATACCTCGACACGTTCCGATCGGGGATCAAGCCCGGCGCGGAGTTGAAGGCCGACGGCTCGCTCGCCAAGCCCGAGGACGTGATGAGCGAATCCGACAAGGCGTACCACCTGTCGCAGGCGCAGTCGATGTACGAGCGCGTGCACGCCGACACGGCGGGGAAGCCCGAGTACACGCTGATGCGGCTGGAGTCGATGTACGGGCTGGCGGCGGTGGCGGAGTGCAAGGGCGAGTACGACGCGGCCAAGAAGCACTACGAAGACATCGTGGCGCTGACCGACAAGGGGCCGTGGGCGATCCACACGACGCTGGCCAAGGCGCGGATCACGAGCCTGGGCAACCTCAAAGACCTGCCGAGGTTGTACAAGTCGTCGGAGCTCCCCAAGCCTCCCGAGCCGGCGAAGCCCGAACTTCCGAAGATCGAGACCCCGGCGGCGCCGGGTGATGCGTCCACGGCTGGCGAACCGGCCGCCACGCCGGCGCCCGCGGACGCCGCGCCGAAGACCGAGGATGCGCCGAAGGAAGAGCCCAAGCCCGCGGAAACTCCCGCGACGCCGCCGGCGGACCCCAAGCCGCCCGAGCCCGCGCCGAAATGAGCACTGACGTCCCCGAGAATGGATCGAACGCGGGGAACGCCGACGACGAGGTGGTGCTCTCCGACGCGGCGATGTCGCTGATCAATGCGGGAGGAAAGGTCGACGCGGGCGCGTTGCGTGCCGCGATGGACGCCGCGGGCGATGATTCGGACGATGCCGAGCTTCGACGCATCACGTTCAACATCAAGAGTGATCTGAACAAGCGGCTTGATCGCTACCTGACCGATCGCATCGGCTTCATGAGCCGCACACAGTTGCAGGAAGTGGTGCGCGGGGGCGGCGTGCTGGTGAACGGGCGCGTGCCCAAGTCGTCGACGCTCGTGAAGCGGGGTGATGTGATCGAGGTGGTGGTGCCGCCGCCGCCCTCGTCGACCATTCAGCCCGAGGACATCCCGCTCAACGTGCTGTTCGAGGACGAGCACCTGATCGTGCTCAACAAACAGCCCGACATCATCGTTCACCCGGCGCGCAGCCACCTGAAGGGCACGATGTTAAGTGCGCTGGCGTTCCACTTTCGTTATCGATCACAGACGGGCGGCGGGCTGTCGGGCGTGGGCAAGGACTTCGCGCGCCCGGGCGTCGTGCATCGCCTCGATCGGCACACCAGCGGGTGCATCGTCTTCGCCAAGCAGGACGAGGCGCACTGGAAGCTCGGGCACCAGTTCGAGCACCGCAGCGTCGATAAGCGATATCTCGCGGTGGTCCACGGGCGCATCGAGCCCGAGACCGACGTGATCGAACTACCGATCGGCTCGCATCCGTCGAAAGAGAAGGGGTACCGCGAGAAGTATGTGGTTCGCCACGACGAACTTGGGAAGCACGCGGTGACGATCTATCGCGTGCGTGAGTGGTACCGACTGCCGCCGGCGCCGGGGCTGGACCCCAAACGCGATCTCGATTACACGCTGGTCGAGCTCGAATTGAAGACGGGGCGCACGCACCAGATCCGCGTTCACCTGTCGTACCTGGGTTTTCCGATCGTGGGCGACGACATGTACGGCGGGCGGGCGTACGTCGATGCGTCGGGAACGACGCTGATCGCGCGCCAGGCGCTGCACGCGTGCATCCTGGGGTTCACGCACCCGATTACGGAGCAGCGGATGGTGATGACCGCGCCCGTGCGGGGCGACATGGCGGGCCTGATTGTGGACCTTCGGAGACGGGCTGAGCTGTCGTCGCCGAGACTGATCTCGGGCGCGACGGTTGACCTCATGAAAGCGATACCGAACAGCGACTGACCGATCGGTGCGTAGAGGCACTGGCAGCCTGTTTCCGAAGCCGCTATTGACAGGCTTCTCAGATTCGGGAGCGGGAGGAACGATTGAGCTTGCGGCGGGCTGCCGTCTTTTCTACACTTGTTCTCGAGAGACGAGACGGGGCCCTGTGGTGTGGGACTCGCCGCGTTACTTCAAAGCACCGGGCGGAGCAATCCGCCCGGTGTTGTTTTTGGCGATCCGTGCGGCCAGCTATTCGCGGTTCCGCACGAGCTCGACGACCGGTTCGCCGGAGCCAAGAAGGTCCAGCGTCCGAGCGAGTGCGGCCTGAACGAAGACAAAGAGCCGTGCGTTGTCACAATTGCCGGTCCGCAACCACAGCACCTGCGGCGGCGGGCCCGAACGCGTCACCATCGCGATGAAGTCAGCGTCTTTGGTGACAAGAACATCACCGGGCTTGTTGAGCGAATCGAAAATCGCCCGGTCGCTCGCCTCGAGCCAGCCCAAATCGCGCACATGCGCGGTCTCGCTTCCCGTCCCCTCGCGGAGGAGCGGCGCGAGCGCAGGCGGGAGCTGCGCATCGACGACGAACCTCACGCCGCGACCTCGGGGTGCGACACGCGCCGGGCGGCGTAGATCAGGCTTGCGCTGAGGTCGTCCGCCTCCAGATACGGGAAATCTCGAAGGATGTCCTGCGGCGTCATGCCGCCGGCCATCATTTCAAGGACGTCTTGCACTCGAATGCGGAGGCCCCGGATGCACGGGCGTCCGCCGCACTGCGCCGGGTTGATCGTGATTCGCGTGAGCAATTCCTGTTCGCGGGACATGCAGAGATCATAGGGTGCGCGCGGCGAACACGCGCGATGGGGCGTTCGGCCCCGCGCGAACCGAGCGAGAAGGCGGCGCCACGTCTACCCGATCCTGTTCTTCCCGCCCATGTAGGGTCGGAGCGGCTCGGGGATCGTCACGCTGCCGTCCGCGTTCTGGTGATTCTCCAGGAGCGGAATCAGGAAGCGTGGCGACGCGAGCACGGTGTTGTTCAGCGAGTGGCAGAAGACCGTCTCGCCCTTGCCCACGGCGCCGCCAGCGCGATATCGCATGTTGAGGCGGCGGCACTGGTAGTCGTACAGGCGGCTGGCGGAGTGCGTCTCGCCGTACGCGCCGCTGGGGACGCCGTCCTTCCCAACCTCGCCTCGTCCGGGCATCCACGATTCGATGTCGACCATGTCGGCGTTCTTGGGCCCAAGGTCACCCGTACAGCACTGCAGGAGGCGGTGCGGGATCGAGAGCGAGCGCAGGAGTTCCTGCACGTAGCCCATCATCTTCTTGTGCCAGGCGCGGCTCTCGCCCTCGTCGGCCTTGCAGATCACCACCTGCTCGACCTTGTCGAACTGGTGGATGCGGTACAGGCCCGCGGTGTCCTTGCCCGCGGCGCCGGCCTCGCGCCGGAAGCACGTCGAGACCGTCACATAGCGGAGCGGGAGCAAGGATTCATCGAGAATCTCGCCCATGTGAACGCCCATGAGCCCGACCTCGCCCGTGCCCGTCAGATAGAGGTCGTAGCCCTCGGGGTCGCCCGCGCGGTGCGTTTCATCGATGAGATACGCCTGCTCGCGCCCCCCGGGGAAGAAGCCCGTGCCCACCATCGCCTCTTCCTTCACGAGCACCGGCACGCTCATGGGAGAGAAGCCCTGCTTGTACACCATGAAGTCCACCGCGTAGCGCAGCACGGCCAAATGCAGCGCCATGCCGTCGCCCGTCAGGATGTACGAGCGGGAGCCCGCGAGCTTCACGCCGCGTTCAAAGTCGGCGAGCTTGAGGTCGCGGACGATTTCGAGGTGGGTCTTGGGCTTGAAGCCGCGCTGCGACTCAAACGACTTGGACGTGTCGAAGCCGTCCGGGCTCCAGCGCGAGATCTCGACGTTGTCCTCGGCCGAGGCGCCGATCGGAACGTCCGAATCCGGTGGGAGCGGCACCTGGAGCAGGAGCTGGTTGAGTTCCGGGTCGAGCACCGCGAGGCGCTTGCTGATCTCGGCCTCGGCGCTCTTGAGCGCCAGCGGCTTGGCGGAAAGCTCGTCGAGCTGCTTCTGAACCGCTTCGGCGTCGGCGCCCTTCAGCCCCTTGAGCTGGCCCTTGAGCTTGCCGATCTGCGGGCCCGATTCCTTGGCGAACTTCCCCTGCTCGGCGCGGAGCTTGTCGCCCTCGCCCTGGAGCTGGCGGCGTTCGACGTCGAGCTTCAGGATGCGCTCGATGTCGATCGGGATGTTCTTGGCCTTGGCGCCGAGGGCAAAGCGGGCCGGGTTTTCGCGCAGGAGTTTGATGTCGATCATGGGGCCAGAGTGTAGGGCCGGCCGGGGGCATTTCGGATAGACTTCTCTGACGCTGGTTGGGTGTGCCGGCGGGAGGAACCCCCGCGCCTATGTCAAGCCTTCAACTCAAGCCGATCCGCGGGGAGGCCGAGCAGGTCACGCTCGGGTCCGAGTCGATCACGATCGGACGCCACCCCGACAACACGATCTGCATCCGCGACGAACGGGCCAGCCGATTTCATTGCGTCATCGAGCGCGACCCCGCCGGTGGCTACTACGTCGTGCGCGATCTGGGCTCGCGCAACGGCACGAAAGTGAACGAGATCAAGATCACCAGCGCGCCGCTCTCGCCGGGGGACGTGCTGCGCGTGGGCGGGCACGAGTTCCTGCTCGAGCCCTCGGGAACGACTAGGTCGTCGTTCTCCGAGTCGGTGTCGGACGACGCCGCCCCGGATCACGAAGATACGTCGCCGTCCGCGAACGCCGCGTGGGTCGCGGAGTTGCTGGGGTTGATCGATGCGCTCCCGCCCAAGCAGGCCGCGGAGTCGATCCAGATCATCGACGCGGGCGGGCAGCCCTCGCAGGCCCTTGCGGGCAACAGCGACGGGCCGAACGCGGTGCGGCTGCTGCTCCAGCTTGCCTCCAAGGCTCGCGCGACCGACATCCATGTCGAGCCCAAGGGCGAGCGGCATCACGTCCGCCTCCGTGTCGACGGGCAGATGGTCGCGATCATCGACCTGCCCGTGCGCGTGGGCGAGCTGATCTATGGCCTCATCAAAACCGCGTGCCACATCAAGATCCAGGCTCGCGATTCGGTGCAGGAAGGGCATTTCTCGGCGATCCTGGGCGGGCGGCGCGTGGACTTCCGCATCAGCTTTACGCCCAGCGTGTACGGTCAGAAGCTCGTCGTGCGAATCCTTGATACGCGTTCGGTCCCGCAGAGCCTGAACGACCTCGGCCTCGTCGGCTACATGATGGACCGTATCAAGCGGGTGTGCTCGCAGGACCACGGGCTGCTCCTGGTGTGCGGGCCGACGGGGAGCGGCAAGACCACGACGCTGTACAACGCTGTGCGCGAGATCGATCGCCTCGGACGAAACGTCGTCACGATCGAAGACCCGGTCGAGTATCAGATCGAGGGCGTGACGCAGATCCCCGTCGACGACCACAAGGGCAACTCGTTCGGCGGGCTGCTGCGCAGCGTGCTGCGGCAGGACCCCGACGTGATCTTGGTGGGCGAAATCCGCGACGAGGAGACGGCCCGAACCGCGATGCAGGCCGCCATGACCGGGCACCTGGTCTTCTCGACGGTCCATGCGAAGGACACGATCGCGGCGGTGTTCCGCCTGCTTGACCTGAAGGTCGAGCCGTACCTGGTGGCAAATTCGCTCGATCTCGTGCTCGCGCAGCGACTGGTGCGTCACCTGTGCGATCACTGCAAGCAGCCGATCCGCGTCGCGCCCGGGCAGGCGACGCGCCTGGGCAAGCACCTGCAGGGGAAGACGTCGATCTACACCGCCACGGGCTGCACGCGATGCCTCAAGACCGGATTCCGCGGGCGCCGGGCGATCTTTGAACTGCTTGATTTCACCGACGAGCTGCGCGACGTGATCCTCACCGAGCCGACAATCGCCGCGATGAAGAAGGTGATCGAGGGCGGCCTGTTTACGACGCTGGCGCAGTTCGGCTGGAGGCTCGTGGCCGAGGGCGTCACGACGCTCGATGAGGTCGACCAGGTCGCGGGGCAGGGATAAGCGCCGGTCGGGCCGGGGCGTCGATCAACCAATCAGCAGGCGACGATCGCGAACGGCGGGGAATTTCTCCCGCCAGCGCCGGACCTCGTCCGCGTCGATGTCGACCGAGAGCACGCCTTCCTGGTCGCCCAGCTCGCCGACGACGTCGCCGCGCGGGTCGATGGCGATCGTGCCGCCGAGGTAGGTCGCGTTGGGGTCGCTGCCCACGCGGTTGATCGCAAGGACATAGGCCTGGTTCTCGATCGCGCGTGCGAGTGCGAGAATCCGCCAGTGGGCGTGGCGGGTCGAGAGCCAGTTGGCATGGACCGTGAAGACCTGCGCGCCGCGTGAGAGCCCGATCCTGAACAGTTCCGGGAAGCGGAGGTCGTAGCAGATAACCGGGCAGATCGTGAGCGCCGGGTCCGCGGTGTTGAAGGTCACGACGCGTGAGCCGCCCTCAAAGGCCTCGTGCTCGTGCCCGGCCGTGAACGGGTGGATCTTTTGATATTCATCGATCAGAGCACCCTCGGGTGAAATGATCGAGATCGTGTTGGACGCCTTGGCGGAGTGGCTGGCGCGAACGACGCGTGGCCCGAGCACGTAGGACTTGAAGTCCTTCGCCAGCGAAGTCAGGAACGACAGCGTCTCGCCGTCCTTGTCGGCGGTCTCCTGAATGTCCATCGAGAAGCCCTTGTCGAACATCTCGGGGAGCAGGATGAGATCGCCGGCCGCCACGCTTACGGGGGCGAGCAGAGCGCGGACCCGGTCAAAGTTCTTCTGCCGATCGTGCCAGCAAATGTCCGTCTGCAGCAGGTGGGAACGCATGGGGGACCGTAGGGGGCGTGTCGATGGGACGGGGAGGGCCGTCATTGCGCTTCGGGAGGGGTGGGAGGGCGAAGTTGTAAGCCTCGGCGATATATGGGGTTGGGTTCCGGGCAAAAAGAGGTAAACTGTGGGCGTGGGTGAGAACGAAACCAAGACCGGGAATGGGGCCGGGCTCGAGGGCGTGGGCGAGGTCTATTTGGCCAGCCGGTCGCCGCGCCGGCGCGCGCTCCTAAACGAGGCCGGGCTGCCGCACCGCTTCGGTCATCCTGGGATCGAAGATTCCGAGCTTGAGCCCGGGCATGTCTCGCCCGCGCAGTGGGTGGCGGCGCTGGCCTATCTCAAGGCCCGCGCGGGGATGGAGTCGATCATGCGCGAGGCCGACGTCGTGATCGGCGCGGACACCGCGTGCGTGAAGGACGGCGAGCTGATCGGCACCCCCGTCGACGCCGCGGACGCCGAGCGGATCGTGCGCCGGCTGTCGCGTGGACGGCACGAGGTCGTGACGGGCGTCGCGGTGCTCGAGCCGCGCACCGGGCGTCGCGATCTGTTCGTTGATCGCGCGAGCGTGCATGTCGGCGATCTTTCCGAGGACATGGTGCGCGAGTACATCGCCAGCGGCCAGTGGGCGGGCAAGGCGGGCGCGTACAACCTCAGCGAGCGGATCGCGGGCGGCTGGCCGATCGAGTTTGTCGGGCGGGCCGACACCATCATGGGCTTGCCGGTCGGGCCGCTGAAGAAGCGACTCGCGCGTCTCTCCGCCGCGGAGTCGGCCGCATGATGACGATGGCCTCCGGGCCCATCCTGAATGCGTGGATCGGCGTGCCGCTAGGCGTGGTGACGCTCTTGCTCGTGGCGGCGCACGTCGCGCTGCTCTCGCGGGTCGAGATGCCCGAGAGCCGCCGTCGGATCCGGCGCGTCAATGGCTGGATCATGCTCGCCACGATCCCCGTGGCGGTGTACGCCTTCTGCATCGCATCCCCGGCCGCCCCCCGTGCATTCGCGTTGTCGTGGATGGCGGTGTTGGGGCTGGTGGCGATCGTGCTGATGCTCGCGTGCTTGGATATTCTCAATACGCTCCGGCTGCACCGGGCCGAGCAGCGCGAGATCCGGCGCGGGTTCTATGAGAACCTGTCGCGGCGTGCGGTCCGCGCGGGGGCGGCGATCAATTCGCCGGCCGCCGGCGCTGAGGACGCGAGCGATCGGAACTGAATCGGCGGCAGCATCGGGCGCACTTTCGCAGGGCATCCCGCCGCCGGGCGTGCTGGGTCGCGGCGTGCTCGCGCCGCTCGGGGCCCTGGCCTCGGCGATCTATGGGAAGGTCATCGCGTCTCGAAACGCCGCCTTTGACGCCGGACGCGGCGTGGTCCACCTCGACCGCCCTGTCATCAGCGTGGGCAATCTCTCGGTCGGCGGCACGGGCAAGACGCCGATGGTCGTGCACGCGCTCGGCCTGCTGCGCGACGCGGGGAAGAAGCCCTGCGTCGCGATGCGAGGTTTCCGCGCGGGGCCGGATGGCTCGGACGAGGCGGCGCTCTACCGGCGCGTTCGCGCGGGCGTTCCGATTGTCGCGCGTCCCGATCGCGTCGAGGGATTGATCGAGCTCTTTGCCACCAGCGAGGGCGAGGGCGTCGACTGCATCGTACTTGACGACGGCTTTCAGCACCGCCGCCTGGCGCGCCAGCTCGACATCGTGCTGCTCGACGCCACTCGATCGGTGTTCCTCGATCGCCTGTTGCCCGCGGGGTGGCTGCGCGAGCCCGTTTCGTCGTTGGCGCGGGCGCAGGCCGTGGTCGTGACCCACGCGGAGCGAGTGGCGGCGCGCGTGGTCGACGACATGCTGCGTCGCGTGCGAGAGGTCTCGCCGAACGCCCTGCTCGCGAGCGCCCGCCACGAGTGGCTGGACCTTCGCGTGCATCATGGTCACGACGTGCAGGTGCGAGCGGTGGACTGGCTGCGCTCCAAGCGGGTCGTAGCGGCGTGCGCGATCGGAAACTCCGAAGCCTTCCTGGCACAGACCCGCGAGACCGTTGGGAGGGACCTGGTCGCGAGCATCGCGCTCCGCGACCACGATCCATTCAACGCGGCGAGCGTGGCCCGCATTACCAAGGCGGCAGACAAGAGCGATGTGATCGTCGTGACGGAAAAGGACTGGAGCAAGCTCTCGAAAGTGCCGGCCGAGACCTGGCCTTGTGCGATCGCGGTGCCCCGACTGGGGGTGCAATTCGAGCGTGGTGGGGGAGAACTGGCGGCGGCGATCGCAAAGGCCGCCCACCCCCTGACGCTCGACGAAATGGGCGGAACGAGCGAGACCTGAGGTTGTTGCGGCGATCGCGCGTCGGCACGGTCCGCGAGCTAAAATAAGCTGGCGATCACGCCGATTCGGAGATTCCCCGACGCATGGACTCGCTGCTTGAGCATGTCGCCCGCTGGAAGCCCTTCACGGCGTTGGTCGTCGGCGATTTCATGCTCGATCAGCTCGTGTACGGCGACGCGGAGCGTTTGAGCGCCGATGCGCCCGTGCCGATCCTGCATGTGTCGTCGCGCGAGGACCGTCCGGGCGGCTCGGCCAACGTCTGCCTCGACCTGGTCGCCCTCAAGGGCAAAGTCCTCGCGATGGGCGTGACGGGCAACGACGACGCGGCCCGGGCGCTCCGCGATTCGCTGTCTTCACAGGGCGTCGACGTCGCCGGGCTGGTGATTGATCCCTCGCGCCCGACCACGGTGAAGCAGAACCTGATCGGCAAGGCGCAGGCCCGCCATCCTCAGAAGATGTTCCGAGTCGATTACGAATCGCGCGAGCCGCTCTCTTCCGAAGTTGTCGCGGAACTTCTTGCCACATTCGAAAGATCCCTCCCGAGCGTCGACGTGGTATGCATCGAGGATTATGACAAGGGCGTATGCACGCCCGAGTTCTGCCAGGGCGTGATCCGTGCCGCCCGGCGTGCGGGCAAGCCGGTGTTTGTCGACCCGGCGCGGCTCGATGATTATTCAAAGTACCGCGGCGCCGCGGCGATCACGCCCAACCGCACCGAGGCCGAGACGGCGACCGGCCTGCGCACGCACGGCGAAGCAAGCGGCGAGCACAACCGCGAGCTGGCGGAGAAGCTGCTCCATGAGTGCGAGCTCGACGCGGTCGTGCTGACGCTCGATCGTCACGGCGCGATGCTGCAGGAGCGGGGGGGCGAGCCGCTCAGCGTGCCCACCATCGCAAGGCAGGTCTACGACGTGACAGGCGCGGGCGACATGTTCCTCGCGGGGCTGGCGGCGGCCCGCGCCAACGCGATCGACTGGGCCGACGCGGTTCGATTCGCCAACGCGGCCGCGGGGCTCGAGGTCGAGGTCTTCGGCGTGCAGCCGATCCCGTTGGAAAAAGTGCATCTGTCGCTGCTCTCGATCGTGCGGGCCGGCGGCGGAAAACTCCGCACCATGCGTGAACTCTTGGTCGAGGTCGCGGAGGTCAAACGCCGCGGCGGAAAGGTCGTCTTTACCAACGGCTGTTTCGACGTGCTCCACGCGGGGCATGTCGCGCTCTTGGACTTCGCGAAATCGCGGGGCAACTTTCTCATCGTGGCGACGAACACTGACCAGAAGGTTCGCGAGTACAAGGGACCGAATCGCCCCGTCAATATGCTCGAAGATCGCATTACCGTCTTGTCCGGGATTGCCTCGGTCGACGCTGTGATGGTTTTCGAAGAAGATACGCCTGTCGAGTCAATCGATCGGGTACGCCCTGACGTTCTGGTCAAGGGAAGCGAGTATTCCGAGGCGGAGATTCCCGGTGCCGCATTGGTGAAACAGTACGGCGGCGAAGTCGTTCGATTCGCGATGCAGAAAACGCTGAGCACGACTGAGGTGCTCAGGCGATCGGGAGACCCGAGGCACGAGGTGGAGACACGGGTGGATACGAGGGCCCGATTCGTGGAGGACAAGTAGATGGTGACGCTGCGCCCACCCTCAAAGCAGCCAACTCGGGCTGAGCGCCTGGCACTCCTGATGAAAATGTATGAGATTTGCGTCAATCAGGAAAAGGCAATCAAGGACGAAGAGAATGGCTGGGTCCGCGCGTATTGGGCGTTTTACGCCGTCATAGCGGCGCTGGGCACCATGGGGGTACGCGCCGTACCGGCCCAGGGGTCACCCGCGGAGTCAGGTCCATGGGAAATGGCAGCGACGATCGGAGTCGCCGTGTGCGTTTTGTGCATGATCGCGACAATGCATTTCATGACGTCGATGATGCAGTTGCGTCATAGTTATTATGGAATTCGTGACAGGCTTCACCGTTCGCAGTATCTGATGAAGACCGGGACGGTTGGTGAATGGGGTGAGATCGCGCCCGCGCGAAAGGCGTCGGCCGGCTTGTTGTGCGAGGATGCGGCACAGTACGACGATAACACCAAGCCGCGTGGTACGTTTCTGCAGCGACTGGTCATGTTGATAGTGGGGCACTCGATCTCGTGTGTCGCAGTTGCTACCGGTGTCGCAGCCGTCGCTCAGCACGGTGGGGCAATCGGCATTATGGCGTTGGTATTGATTGCCTCGATCATTCTGGAAGTGCGACATCTCTACGCAACTCTCGAAGGTGATCGCCAGCATTTCATGTCGAAGTATGGAGCAAAGCGCGAAGTGAGCGAGGATCGTCTCGACGAGGTAGGGAGCCCCGAATCGGGGAGATGAACGCCTTCCCTCGCGGTCTTTTCATCTGCTTTTCTAGTTTCGCCGATACTCCGTCGGTGCGACACGTCGCCATCATTCATCCCGAGTACCTCGATCTGATCCTCGCGGGCCGCAAGCGAGTCGAAGTGCGGCTCACGCGGAATCGATGCACGCCGTTCGGGCGCGTCGCGCCGGGCGATCTCGTGTACTTCAAGGCCCGCTCGGGCGGCTTCGGCGCTCGCGCGATCGTTTCAAGCGTCGATGAGTTTGAGAGTCTCACGCCGCCACTGGTCGCGATGCTCTTCCGTCGCTACAACGCGATGGCCTGCGGCGATGCGGCCTACTGGATCAGAAAGCAGCACGCCCGCTTCGGCACGTTTGTGCATCTCGCCGACGTGCGTTCGACCGAGCGAGGCCCGGAGTATCGCGCCGCGCCGGGGTTCTCGCCGCGGAGTTCGTGGATCGTGCTGCGGCGGGCGGCGAGGCGCCGCGCATCTTGATGTTGCGACTCGCGTCGAGTTCAGCCCCAGCGGATCACGACCTTTCCGAATTGCTCCGCCGCTTCGAGTCTTGCGTAGGCATCGCGGCATTGCTCGGGCGCAAAGACCTGGTCGACCACCGGCGCGAGCTTGCCGGCGCGGAAAAGCGCCGCGACCTCGCGGAACTCGTCGTTCGATCCCATCGTTGAGCCCAGCACGCGGAGCTGGTTCCAGAAAACGCGGGCGAGATCGGTCGTTGCATCAGGTCCGCTGGTGCAGCCCGGCGTGACATAAGCGCCGCCGCGTGCGAGCGATTTGATGCACGAAAGATGCGTCGCCTTGCCCGAGGAATCGATCGCCATGTCCACGCCGCGCTTGTTCGACCACGCACGTGCCTGCGACGACCAATCGGCCCCGGTGTCCAGGATGAGGCAGTCGGCCCCGAGTTGTTTGGCTCGATCGAGCTTCCACTGATGGCGGCTCGTAACCGCGACCCGGCACGCGTAGTGCTTGGCGATGGCGAGCGCCGCCGTCGCCACGCCGCCGCCGATGCCCGTGATCAGCACGGATTGCCCGGGGCGAAGCTGGCCCTTGGAGACGACCATCGAGTAGGCGGTGAGGGCGCACAGACCGAACGCCGCACCGGGCACCGGGTCCTGCGTGGGATCCACGGCCGCGAGATTCGCCGCGGGCGCGAGGAACTTCTCCGCGTGCATGCCGAAATGATGCTCGCCGATCAGCTCGTAATTGGGCGAGAGCGTGGAGTTCGGCGGGTCGGCGGGGTGCTGACGCTCGGGCACGCGCAGCGCGGCGTTCACGATCACGCGCGTGCCGATCCACGCGGGGTCGACGCCGGCGCCCACCGCCTCGACGACGCCGCACGCGTCGCAGCCCGACACACGCGGGTACGCGAGCTTGAGACCGGGCACGCCGCGCCCCACCCACAGGTCCATCTGGTTGAACGCGGAGGCGAGCGTTCGCACGAGGCACTCGCCCGGTCCGGGCGGCGCCGGATCAGGCCAGTCGGATGCGAGTGCGACATTCGGGGCAACCGGCGAAGACTGCTTGGAGACGACGATGGCGCGCATGACAGAGGATACGCGAGAAGCTCGCCGAGGTGCGAAATGGCGTCGCGGTGACAGATCCGCCAGCGGCTGTTTTCGTCGCGGCGCGTGCATCGACCCGACGTACTCATCCAGCAAAAAAGCCCGGCAAACGCCGGGCTTGGATCGGGGCTGGATGAACCCTCACTCGACGGGCTGTTCGCTGCGGCCCGTCGCGAACCATCAACCGACGGCATCGCGACGTGGGGAAGTCCCGATTACAGCATCTTGGTCTTGCCGGGGATCGCCACCGCCGGCGTCTCCATCGGGCCGAACTCCATCTTCGCGGGCACGATCTCTTCCTTGGAGTTGACCGCCTCGTCCCAAGTGATGGTCTTGCCGGTGTAAGCCGCCATTCGGGCCGCGATCGCCAGCATGCAGCTGTTGGCGCTGCGCTGCGCATCGTTGATCGGCTTGCCCGCGCGGATCGAGGCCCACAACTCGTCGTGCTCGTTCTGGTACATGGCCGCCACGTCGGCGCCCGAGCCCTTCACGCTCCACAGCTCCTTGCCGCTGTAGTCGCTGGCCTTGAGCGTGGGGGCCCAGCCCTCGACGATCGCCTGACCCTTGCTCCCGTAGACATAGTCGGTGTTGTCGTTGCTGCAATTCTCGATCTGGCGGCAGGCGTGGTAGGCCCGCCTTCCGTCGGCGTATTCATAGATCGCCGCAAAGTGGTCGTACACGTTGCCGTGCTCCGGGCCATTGCGGGCCGCCCGCCCGCCAAGACACGAGATCTTCTTGGGCATCACGTCGCCCATCGCCCAGGCGAGGCGATCGACGCTGTGGACCGCCTGCTCCACGATGTGATCGCCCGAGATCCACGTAAAGTGCCACCAGTTGCGCATCTGGAACTCGACGTCGCTCCATTCCGGCTGACGCGGGCGCTTGCCCAGCGTGCCGGTGAGGTACGTCGTGTACGCGCTGTTCACCTCGCCGATCGAGCCCGAGAGGATCTTGTCGAACGCCTGTTTCATGCCCGGGTGGTGACGCCAGCAGAAGCCGATCAGCACCGCGAGGTTCTTGGATTTGGCCTCCTCGCCCGCGGCACAGAACGCGCGATAGCCGGGCGCGTCAACCGCGATCGGCTTCTCCGCGAACACATGCTTGCCCGCCTTGATCGCCGCACGCAGGTGCTCAGGGCGGAAGCAGGGATAGCTCGTGAGCAGCACCGCGTCCACGCCGCTGTCGATCACCTTCTGATAGGAATCAAACCCGGTGAACCTGCGATCGTCCGCGACGCTGAGCTGCTCCTTCGAGACGGCACGCCCCTTGGGATGCTGCTCGGGATCGCCGATCCAGTCGGTGATGTTCTTGTGCGCCGAATCAAGTCGATCCTTGAAGACGTCGCCCATCGACCACAGCACCAGCCCTTTGTCCGCGGCCAGCGCCTGCGTCGCCGCCCCGGTGCCGCGACCTCCGCAGCCGATCAACCCGATCTTCATCGTGTCCGACCCGGCGGCGTGGACCAAGGGCGAAGCCAGCCCGTTCGACAGCACCGGAACCGCGGCGGCGACGGCGGAGACGCGGACAAAGTCCCGGCGCGACAGGCCGGATGATTCGGGGTGATTCTGCTCGTTCATGAAAGAAGCCTCCACTCCCGGGCGGCACGCTCGGGCGATGCGACAGCGTACAGCGCCGGATCGCCGCTGCCAACTGCCGGAATCTCGTGAATGTCCATCGTGCGCAGCTGACGACGCTTGAAAGCTCGAACAAATCGCCGGCGGATTCAGGCCCGAGGTGAGCCTACTTCCCCGCGGACTTGGCGTTGGCTTCGGGTTCGCAAACGACGCGGAACCCCACAAACCCGCCCTCGGTCAGCCACCACTTGCTCTTGGGGATGTTGGGATCGCTCGCGTTCAGCGCGCCGGTATTGACCAGCCGTGCCTCGGGGCGCATCGCGTTGGCGTCCGCAACGAACGAGCCGCCCTTGATGACCCACTTGTTGTCAAGCCCCTTGGCCCACTCGCCCGCGTTGCCCATCATGTCGTAGAGGCCCCAGGCGTTCGCTTCCTTGCTGCCCAGGAGATGCGTCTTGGCCTCGGCGTTGTCGGCGAACCACGCCACCGCATCGAGCGAAGCCGCGTCATCGCCCGAGGGGTACTTCGTATTCGCGCCGGCGCGGCAGGCGTATTCCCACTCCGCCTCGGTCGGCAGGCGATACTTCTTCCCCGTCTTGGCCGCCAGCCACGCCGCGAAGTTTTCCGCGCCGCGATACGACGTGGAGATCACGGGATATCCCGTCGTGCCGAATCCCCGGTCGGCCGAGACATAGGGCTTCGTGGGCTTCGTCACCGCGTCCGCCGCCGTCGTTCCCACCGCCCCCTCGGGCTTGTCGAGGCCGAAGAGAAAGGCGTTGTAATGATCCCAGCTGATCTCGACCGTGCTGAAATACAGGGCGCTGATCTCCTTCGTCACCGATTTGGTCGGGTCCGCGGGGTCCGTCATGGTGATCGTGCCCGGCGGGATTGGCGACATGTCAATCGTCAACACCGTGCCCGAAATGGTCTCGGTGTACGGCTCCAGCTTCGGCGCGTCATTCTTCACCGCGACGCTCGACGCCTTCTCGCTCGGTGCCGTCGGCATCAGGTCCGGCGGGATCACGGGCGGTTCGCCCGCCCGGGCGCCCACGACCGCTACGCTCGTGCCGACGACGGACAGATACGCGGAGATGCTCATGATTCGGCGCTGGCTCGTCTTCATGCTCACACTGGTCCTCGTTCGCCTGTTCCCGCGGGGTTTCCGCCTTCTTTCGCTCGTCCGAGGCATCGGGTTCTACGCCCCGATCGCCCGCCCGGTTGCACGCCGTTTGGTGCCATCACTCGCGGTCTTGGCCCTGGTTTCCGGCTGTTCATCGCCGAACCAATCCCTGACTCGCCACGAGTTCTCCCACCTTGCCATGGGCGTGCGCATCAACGCGGTAGTGTACGCGAGCGACGAGCATTCGGCCCGCGATTCCGTCGCCGCGGCCTTTGTCGAAATCTCTCGCCTCGACCAGATTCTCAGCGATTATCGACCCGACAGCCAACTCTCCCTCGTCAACAGTCGCGCCGGACAGGGCTTCGGCCTGGGGATCACCGAGATCGATCCCTCGTTTGCCGAAGTGCTCCTCGGCTCCCTCGTCGTCGCCGAGCGGACGGACGGCGCGTTCGACCCCTCCGTCGGCCCGGTGGTTCAACTCTGGCGCGCCGCCCGCAAGCAGCACCGCCTACCCGATCCCGCTGCGATCTCCTCCGCCGTCGATCGCGTCGGCTGGCGCGACATCGAGCTCGCCGGCCTTCCGAATCACCCGACGCTCTCGCTCCGCAAGCCCGGAATGAAACTCGATCCCGGCGCGTTCGCGAAGGGATTCGCCGCCCAACGCGCCGTCGAGGTTCTCCGCACTCGCGGCATCGATCGCGCCATGGTCGCCATCGCCGGCGACATCTCCTGCTCGCTTCCACCGCCGGGCCAGCGCGGCTGGCGCATCGCGGTCTCGCACGACGGAAGCACGACGGATCAATCCCCGCCCGATCGGGCGTTCACGCTCCTGCTCAGCAACCAGTCCGTATCCACCGCCGGCGACACCGAGCAGTTCATCGAGATCGACGGAACTCGCTACTCGCACATCGTCGATCCGCGCACCGGCCTTGGACTGACCAATCGCGCCGCCGCCACGGTCGTCTCACGCAACGCGACGACCGCCGACGCGCTCGACACCGCCCTCTGCGTCGCGGGCATCGATCGTTTCGAGGAAGTCATGGACCGGTTCCCCGACTGCGAGGCGAGATTGGAAGCCCACACGCCCGACGGATCGATCACATCCAAGGAAACGTCCGGTTTCCAAGCACTGACCGCACCCCGCTCGTAGTCAGCACCCGCGGAGGCCCGCCACGCCGCCGGCCCGCCCATTTGCAACATCTCGTCCTGCCCGGCGTTCCCCTCGCGGAGCGCGGTATGCTCTTCGGCGGCGCTTGCCCGCACTTGCCAGGAGTCTGACCATGACGCTGCTTTCATTCGCCCATCCGCGGTTTTCCTGTCCGCTCGCCGCCGCCGTTCCCTCGCTCGTCACCGCGATCGCGCTGGCCGCCGGGGCCCTCGCGCAAGCCCAGAACCAGCCCGTCGCCCAGCCCGTCGTCCAGCCCGGGACGGCGCCAGCGGCCAAGGCAGACGAAAAAAACGTGGAGAAGTCGATCGCCAAGCAGTTGCCCGGCACGCTCACGCCCGTCCCCGCCCGGGACGTCCGCATCACCGATGAGTTCTGGGCTCCCAAGCAGAAAATCAACGCCGAGTCGACGCTCAACGCAAACATCAAGCAGTGTACCGACACCGGGCGAATCGACAATTTCAACCGCGCCTCGGGCAAGCTCCAGGGCAAGTACGAGGGCTACTTCTTCAACGACTCCGACGTCTACAAGATGATCGAGGGCGCCGCCTTGGCCATGATGACCAGCGACGATCCCGCCTTCCGCGCCAAGGTCGACGCCAAGCTCGATGAACTCATCTCAACCATCGCCGCCGCCCAGCAGCCCGATGGCTATCTCAACGCCTACTACACCCTGCAAGAGCCGACCAAACGCTGGTCCAACCTCAAGGACATGCACGAGCTCTACTGCGCCGGGCACCTCTTCGAGGCCGCCGTCGCTCACCACCAGGCCACCGGAAAGACCACGCTTCTCGACGTCGCCACAAGGTTCGCCGACCTGCTCGACAAGACCTTCGGCGAGGGAAAGACCCGCAACGTCTGCGGCCACCCGGAGATCGAACTCGCGCTCGTCAAGCTCTGGAAGGAAACCGGCAACGAACGCTATCTCGGGCTCTCCAAGTTTTTCATCGATGAACGCGGCGTCGCCAACGGACGCGATCTCTTCGGCGAATACGCCCAGGACCACAAGCCCCTCCGCGAGCAGAACGCGGTCGTGGGCCACGCCGTCCGTGCCATGTACCTCTACAGCGGCGCAACCGATATCGTCATGGCCACCAGCGATCGCTCGCTCGTCGCCCCGCTCCAGTCACTCTGGGCCGACCTCGTCTTCAAAAACATGTACGTCACCGGCGGGATCGGCTCCAGCGGCGGCAACGAGGGCTTCACCATCCCCTATGACCTCCCCAACGACCAGGCCTACGCCGAAACCTGCGCCACCATCGGGCTGGTGCTCTGGAATCACCGCATGAACCTCATGTTCGCCGACGCTCGCTTCGTCGACGTCATGGAACGCGGGCTCTACAACGGCGTCATCTCCGGCGTCTCGCTCAAGGGCGACTCGTTCTTCTACGTCAATCCGCTCGCCAGTCGTGGCAAGCATCACCGCCAGCCCTGGTTCGGCTGCGCCTGCTGCCCTCCCAACGTCCTGCGCCTCGTCGGCCAGCTCGGTGGCATGATCTACGCCACCGGCGCCGACGCCGCGAGCAACAACGCCCTCCTCGTCAATCTCTACGTCGGCAGCACCGCCAGCGTCAGGCTTAACGACATCCCCGTGAGAATCACGCAGGAAACCAAGTATCCATGGGAGGGCGACGCCGAGTTCAAGATCGATCCCGCCTCGCCCGTCACGTTCGAGCTGCGACTCCGCCTCCCCGGATGGTCACGCGGAGAATCGATCAACGTCAACGGCCAGCCCGCCCAATACCGCGTGCAACGCGGCTACGCCGTCATCAAACGAGAGTGGAAGGCCGGCGACAAGGTCATGTTCCAGATGCCGCTCCAAGTGGAACGCATCCAGGCCAACCCCGAAGTGAAGATGAACCGCGGACGCCTCGCCCTTCAGCGCGGCCCGCTCGTCTACTGCCTCGAAGGCGCCGACAACGGGCCAAACGTCCGTTCCATGGCCGTCACCCGCGCCTCCCCCGTCGAGCCCGAGTTCCTTCCCGATCTCCTCGGCGGTGTCACCGTCCTGAAGGGAACCGCGGAGGTGCGCGACGACTCCGCCTGGATCGGCGAGCTCTATCGCACCGCCGATTCCGCGCTCGCCATTCCGTTCACCGCGATCCCGTACTACGCGTGGGACAACCGCGAACCCGGCCCCATGGTCGTCTGGATCCCCGAGCACCGCGGCTTTGCCGAGCGCATGCCCGACCCCGAGATCACCGCCACCGCCTCCTTCTGCCCCGGCCATGCGACACCCATGGCTCTCTACGACGGCGAGGAACCCGAGAATTCGCTCGGGCGCGGACAGACCCACTTCGTCTGGTGGCCGCACAACGCCACCAAGGAGTGGGTCCAGTACGACTTCAAGACGCCGCGCAAGATCTCCGGCGTGGAGGTCTACTGGTTCAGCGACAAGGACCACGGCGGCGGATGCGCGCTCCCCGCGTCTTGGAAGCTGCTGTGGAACGCCGGCACCGAGTGGCGCGAGGTCAGCAATCCCTCCGGCTATTCGATCGACATGGACAAGTACAACCGAACTACCTTCACCCCCGTCCGCACCACCGGCCTGCGCATCGAGGTTCAGCTCCAGGAGGGCATCTCCGGCGGCATCCTCGAGTGGCGGTTGATGGAATAGACGCGCGTGCCTCGGTCCTGACCACGGGTCCATGCATGACCCGCCTCTTGCCTTCACTGGGCGGCGTGGTTACTCCCGTTGACCACGCTCTTCACGAATCCCAAGCGCCCTCACGGCGTTTCGACTTCGTGCCATCGGTTGTCGGCTCCGCGACCCCGGCGCGTTTCATGCACGCCGCGAGCCAGCACCGCCAGGGCGGCATGAAACCCGTCTCCATGTCCGACTTCCAGACCTTCATCCCCGGCGGGCACCAGAGCAACCGCAACGATGTCTCGTCGCCTGTTTGGCAGGTCGCCACCACGCTTGATCGCGGGCGCTACTTGCTCACCTCGCCGATCCTCGCCGGGGCGTTGCTCGCCGAGCCGACGGTGAAGTAGCCTTGGAGCGTTTCGGCCCCGATCGCGGGGCCGAGATTTCACTTCAAATACCCCTGAGCGCTCCCTGCCACGGACCCGCCGACGGGTCCGTTTCTCCATAGGGTGCTCATCGATTCCGGCGATGAGGCTCCCCGTCGGTCCCGCCCGATTCCATTCTTATAAATGTACGAGGTACTGGACATGGCGACCGATATGGCGTACATTGCGCTCGGCGGGGCATTCCCCCTGAAAGGAGTCCGCCATGTCGAATCTCGTTTGGCTCGCACTCTCGCTCGTGACCGCACTGACCGTGACCGGGATCTCCGTCGTATTCGCCCTTGCGGTCACCCGCCCGGCCGCGCAAGCCGCCGTCCCCGGCAACCCATCGCTTCCTACCGCGCCTCTCCAGCGGCTCGCCATCACGGCCTTCTTCAACTCTCTCGTTCTGGCAGTGACCGGTGCCATGATCGCGGCGCTCGAAGGCCCCGACGCCTACCAGACCCGTGACGGGGTGCGTCTGCTGGTTTCCATGCTGGCGCTGGCCGCGGCCATCTCCGCGACCGTGCCCGTTTGGATTGCTCGCCGCCGCTCGCGACAGGGGCACATCGTGCTCGACGAGCGCGACGAGCAGATTCTCGCCCGCGCCCCGGGCTATCAGGCGATATCCATGCTTGTGGTCTGCGCGGCGTGGATGATCGCGTTGACCGAGGCCTTCTGGTCCAACGGGCATGTCCCAATCGCCTTCATCGGGCTCTCGTTCTGGTCAATCCTTGTGGTCTGGGCGATCGCCCTCCCGGCGGGCCTCATGCTCGGCTACCGCACGCGGTGAACCCATGGCGAAGGACCAACTGACCAACCGCATCCGCCGCCTGCGATTTGATCACGGCGAGATGACCCAGCAGGCGCTGGCCGACCGCGTGGGATGCACGCGCCAGACGATCGTGCTCCTCGAGCAATCCCGCTATGTGCCTTCGCTGGCATTGGCGATGCGAATCGCCGGCGCGTTCAATGCCCGCGTCGAGGACGTCTTCTCTCTCAACGGAGACGCTCCGAACCAACTCGCGCCTTGATCCCAGGCCGATCTGCCGCGATTGATTCGTCAGCCCGGCCCAGCGTATTCGAGACCGATGCCTACGCCGTCAGGGCCCGCAGCATCTCGCCCAGCGTCGTGACGCCGGCGCGCACCTTCGCGATCGCATCCGCCCGCAGCGAATAGAGATCGTCGGTCTTTCTCGCTTCCGCCGCGATCGCCGGGGCACTCTGGCGGTGAGTGATCAGCTCGCGCAGTTCGTCCGACACGCACAAGAGTTCATAGATGCCGATCCGCCCGCGATAACCCGTATTTCGGCACTCTCGGCAGCCCGTGCCGCGCACCAGCGTCTGCCCGCCGCCCATCGCCGTCTCAAGCTCCGCGATCCCCTCGACCTCTGAACGCTCGGGCGCGTAGGGCGCCGCGCACGACGGGCACACCCGACGCACCAGCCGCTGCGCCATCACGCCCTCGAGCGAGCTGGAAACCAGGAACGGCTCGACTCCCATGTCCAGGAGTCGCGTCGTCGAACCGCACGCGTCGTTGGTGTGCAGCGTTGAGAAGACCAGGTGCCCGGTCAGCGACGCCTGCACCGCGACCTCGGCCGTCTCTTTGTCGCGGATTTCGCCGATCATCACGACGTCCGGGTCGTGACGCAGAATCGCCCGCAGGCCCGCCGAAAAATCCAGACCGACCTTGTGATTCACCTGGATCTGGTTCACGCCAGGGACGTGATACTCGACCGGGTCCTCGACCGTGATCGCTTTGATCTCGTCCGAGATGATCCGGTTCAGCGACGCGTACAGCGTCGTCGACTTGCCCGAGCCCGTGGGCCCGGTCACCAGAAGGATGCCATGCGGGCGGTTGATCAGCCGGTCCCAGCGCGTCAGCACGTCCAGCGGCATGCCCAATTGATCCAGCGACATCAGCGCCGCCGTCTTGGAAAGAACGCGCAGCACCACGCCCTCGCCGAACAGCATCGGGATCACGCTGACGCGGAGGTCAAACTCCTCCGGCGGCCGCCCGGTAAACCGGTGCTTGAACGTGATGCGCCCGTCCTGGGGCTTGCGCTTCTCGGCGATGTTCAGGTTCGCCATGATCTTCAGGCGGCTGATCACGGCGCTGGCGAATCGATTGATCGACGCCGGCACGTTGGCCCGCTCCAGCACGCCGTCGATGCGATAGCGGACCAGGAGCTCGTGCTCGTAGGGCTCGATGTGAACGTCGGTTGCTCGCTGGCTGATCGCCTCGGCAAGAATGTCGTTCACCAGCTTGATGACCGACGCTTCCTGCGCCTGCTCGACCTCGTCGCTCGGCGCCGTCTCGGCCGCGATCGCGCCCGCGCCCCCGGCGAGTTCGTCCAGCGTGTCGCCGCCCACGCCGTAGTGCTGCCGGATCACCTTGTGAAGTTCGTCCGGGTCCGCGAGCACGACCTCGATCGAGCACCCCGTGAGCAGGCGAAGCTCGTCGAGCACCGAGAGGTCATAGGGATCGCTGGTCGCGACCGTGATGACGCCCTGGTCGCGCGAGATCGGCAGGCAGTGCTGGCGATACACCAGCTTCGACGGGAGCGACGCCAGCACCGCGGGGTCCAGCGAGATCGTCGAGAGGTCGACGACCGGCATGTGGAACTGCTCGCCCAATGCCGCCAGCACCTGGTCGCGCGTCACCAGGCCCATGCGCACCAGCACGCGGTCGAGGTGCTCGCCCGTCGCGCCCTGTTCGGCTTGGGCCTGATCGAGCTGCTCGCGCGTCACCAGCCCGCGCTCAAGAAGGAGTGTCGCAATCGCCATTTCAGTGGTAATTGTACTCAAAAGCGCCCGCCCCTCCCCACACGATTTCCGGGAGAGAGGATCGGCACTTCCAGAGCCTCGCCGTGAAAGCCGCGTCAAACTGCTCGCGGGCGTGCCCACGCGGGTTTCCTATCCCGCCAACCGCCGCGCAACAACGCAACGTCCCACTTTGGATATCACACCAGTTCGGCCGCCCGCCCCGCGAATTTCGCACGCCCGGGCGTCATTTCACGCGGATCACCACGCACCCGTGCCGCGGCACCTTGGCCTCAAAGCCATCCGCGAACTGCCCCAGGTCCTTCTGCCGCCACAGGTCGCGGACCGAGCGCGGGCCGCTCATCCCAAGGTCGCTCCATTTGGCCGTCACCGTGCCCTCGAACTCGCCGCGGTTGAACAGCCCGACCGCCACACTCCCGTCCGACAGCGGCTTGGCCCATACCTCTGTATCCGTCGCCTCATCCCGAGCCACGCGCGAGCCCGCCTTCCCCAGCACGTCCTGGTCCACGTCGATCAGGTCGTCGTTCGTCAGCAACCCGAGCGTGAACTCATCCAGCCGCGTCATGTCGCCGCTGAAGATCAGCGGCGCGCCCAGCAGGCACCACAGCGAAACGTGCGTGTACTGCTCGTTGGGCGTCAGCGGCGTGGGCGATGTCGATCCCTTCCAGTTGCTGATGGACCCGAGCAGCAGATAGTCCGGGTCGTTCCACCCGCCCGGCCCTGAAAACGCCGCGCGATCGGCCAGCCCGAATCCATCGCGGAACATCGCGCCGGCGATCCCCTCGAACGATCCGCCCAGGTCGCCCGCGGTGCGCCAACTGTGCCCCCCGACCTCCTTGCCCCATTCCCACACGTTGCCCATGCCGTACTGGCACAGGTTCAGCACCAGATCACGCCGCTGTTCCTTGAGCAGCCTCGCCATCAGCTCGTACGGCTTCCGCAGTTCCGCCCGACCGCGCCCGCCCGATACGTCCTCGTAGCTGCACCAGTCATACTTCAGGAAATCGAAACCCCATTCGGCGAAGCGCGCCGCGTCCTCGGCCTCGTGCTGGTAAGTTCCGACGAACCCCGCGCAGGTCAGCCTGCCCGGCGAGGTGTAGACGCCCGCCTTGAGCCCCTTGGAATGGATGTAGTCCGTGAGCCCCTTCATGTCCGGGAATCGCCCGTTGGCGTTGATGCGCCCCCGCTCGTCACGCTCCTTGCCGCCCAGCAGCGGGTCCTTCGCCCCCGGCTTGATCGCCCAGCAATCGTCGATGTTCACGTACATGTAGCCGTGATCGATCATCCCCGTGCTCACCATCGCGTCGGCCGCGGCACGCATGCTCGCATCCGTCACGTGGTTCTCCCACACGTACCAGCTGTTCCACCCCATGTGCGGCGTGAGCGCCAGCGTCTCGCCGCACACCAGCATCAGCGTCCGCTGCGCCTCGCCCTTGGCGTTCTTTGCGTGGATCACGACGGGATACTCGCCCGCCTTGGCGATGCTCCCGCTCAGCCGTCCGGTCTTGGGGTCGAGTTGCACGCCGTCCGGCAGGCCATCGGCGCTGAACTCCATGGGCCGCTCGCCGGTCGCCGCGATCGTGTAGAGCACCGGCGACCCGGGGCGCACGCCCCATGCCATCGCGCCGTTGATGCGGGGTCTGGGTGATGGCTTGGGCGTGAGGACGACCCGTTCCTCCACGGGCGCACCCATGGTCTTCGGCGCCGCGCTCGCCAGGATCTTCGCGTCGCCCCAGTCAGCGTGGTCAAAGTCGATCGAGTCGCCCGCCTCGGTCACGATCAGCAACATCTTCGACAGGCCCGTGAGGTCGAGGTCGACCTGCTTCGGTTTCATGCCCGGCTTCATCACGCCGCTGTCGAACAGCGTCCGCCCGTCCGCCAGCACCTTGAACACCACGCTCCCCGGCTTGCCCAGGACCTCGTCATCCACGCCGACCGTCGCGGTGAACCGCTCGGCCTTGCCGCCCAGCTCCAGCCACATCGTGCTCGGCGCGTGCGTTCCCACCCCGCTCCCGAGCTTCGTTCCGCCGAGCGACATGGGCTTGCCCTCGACCGCCATGTTCCGGGCGGGCGAGCCCCAGCCCTGGCGCATCGGCGAAAGGTCGAGCGAAGAGAGCGGGTACCACTCCGGGCCGACCGACACACACGCGGAAAGGACGAGCGAGGTGAGGAGGATCATGCGTGCTCCTGTCGCGGCGATGTTGACCGCTGGGACAGCGTAGACCTTCGGCGTCAAGCCGTGGAGCAGCGGGTTCCCCCTCGCGGGACCATGGCGGTCCGCCGCGAGATTCCAACGACCGCGATCAGTACGACGGTCCTCGCCGTCCTCGCGAAGGCCCCATCAGGACCGACGCCCGCTCACGCCGGAAACGTCGCGCTCGTGCGATCGGTCTCCCACACCGTGATCGCGCGCAGGCTCGCGTGCCCCGACCACGCGGCCAATTCCGGCGCCAGCAAGCCGAAGAAAACCCTCGCGATGTTCTCGACCGTCGGGTTCACGCCGCCGCTCGCCGCGAACTCGCGCGTGTCGAGGTTGAGGTGCTTGTGGTCGAAGCGATCGATGATGACGCGTTTGATCATCCGCTCGAACGCCGCGAGGTCAAAGCCCGCGTCGGTCTCGCCGCCGCGCCACTCCACGCAAGTCTCGACTTGATAGTTGTGCCCGTGCCCCGAGGGGTGGTTGCACTTGCCGAAAAGTCGCTGATTCTCTTCTTCGGAGAGCGACGCAACATGCAGCCGGTGCGACGCCGCAAAGTCAAACTTCTGGCGGAGCAGCACCGGCGTCGTCACGGATGGCTCGTTCTTCATCGACACCTCAAGGCTGTAGGTTGGGGAGAGATGCCATCGCACACGCTCGCCGATCGACGCCCCGGCCCGCCCCTCGTTCCGCCCCTCACCACACGCCGAATCGCTCGCCGCGTCGACCGACAGCGCCCTCGCAAGCTCTCGCCCGATCTCGCGCAATATCCGCTCCGGCGGCGTCCGCGCGTTCCTTGCCATCGCGTGCTGGATCCGCGCCACCGCCACATTCCGCACCGCCTGGTCCGCACGCTTGATATCGATCACATACCCGATCACGGGGTCCGGTTCGCTCACGCACGAGAGCTCGATCTCATAGTGGGCGCACAGCCCGTCGCAGGCTGGATCGCCGGCGTACCCATTGCCGCCGTGCCCGGGCTCCCGGCAATCCCACGGAAACACAGCAAATCTGACTCGGCGCGACAAGCGAATCACACGCGAGGGTACGCCTCGCTCCGTCGACCGGGTTCGGGCAGGGCTTACACTTCACCGGTATCCGCGGCCAGGAACTCGCACGCCCGCCGTGCGTCCCTTATCTGAGTCAGGAGCTCGATCCCGATGAACCACACCCGCTTCGCCGTCCTTGGCCTCGCCACCGCACTCTTCGCCGCCAATGGCATGGGCTTCACGCAGCCCGCGGCCAAACCGCAGGAAAAACCCGCGACTCAGCCGCCGGAAAAGAAGCCGGAGACCAAACCCGAGACCAAACCCGAGACCAAGCCTGAATCAAAGCCCGCCGACAAGCAGGCCGAACCACCCGCGGACAAGCCCGCCGAGAAGCCCGATCCCTACGTCCTGGGCTTCAAGATGAAAGACATCGACGGCAACGACAAAAACCTCGAAGACTTCAAGGGCTCCGTCGTCCTCATGGTCAACGTCGCGAGCAAGTGCGGCTACACGAGCCAGTACAAGGGCCTCGAAAAGCTCTACCAGGACAAGAAGGAGAAGGGCCTGGTCATCATCGGATTCCCCGCCAACAACTTCGGCAACCAGGAGCCCGGCACCGAGGCCGACATCAAGAAGTTCTGCACCGGCGAATACAACGTCACCTTCCCGATGTTCTCCAAGATCAGCGTGAAGGGAGACGACCAGCACCCGCTCTACAAGAAGCTCGCCGCACAGCCCGCGCCGGTCGGCGGCGATCCCAAGTGGAACTTCACCAAGTTCCTCGTCGATCGTAGCGGCAACGTCGTCGCCCGCTTCGACACCCGCACCGCGCCCAGCGACACCGAGCTCAATCGCCAGATCGACGACCTGCTCGCGAACAAGTAGCTCCAAAGCCGAGCGAGTCTGGATTCCGTGTGCCACGGGCCCGTCTTCGGGTCCGTGACGCCATCCTTGCTCACCCGCTCACTCCACCGTCACGCTCTTGGCCCGGTTCCGCGGCTTGTCCACGTCATGGCCACGCAGCAACGCCGCGTGATACGCCATCAGCTGCAGCGGCACAACCGTCAGCATCGGCGACAGGCACTCCGGCACGTCCGGCACATAGAACACGTCGTCCGCCAGCGTCTTGATGTGCTCGTCGCCCTCGGTCGCCACCGCGATGATCCGCCCGCCGCGGCTCTTCACTTCCTGGATGTTCGAGATCACCTTCTCGTACTGACGCCCGCGGTTGGCGATGAACACCGCCGGCATCCCGTCGTTGATGAGCGCGATCGGCCCGTGCTTCATCTCCGCCGCGGGCATCCCCTCGGCATGGATGTACGAGATTTCCTTCAGCTTCAGCGCGCCCTCCAGCGCCGTCGGATAGTTGTACCCGCGCCCCAGGAACAGCCAGTTGTCGCGATCGATGTACTTCTCGGTCACCGTACGGACCCGCGCGTCGTCCTCCAGGATCCGCTCCATCTTGTCGGGCACCTGCTCGAGCTCGCGGATCATGTCGGCGCATTGGTCCGCCGACATGTGACGCCGGCGCGCCAGGTACAAGGCCACCAGCGTCAGCACCGCGACCTGCCCCGTGAACGCCTTGGTCGACGCCACGCCGATCTCGGGGCCCACGCGCAGGTACACGCCCGCATCGGTCTCGCGCGCGATCGACGAGCCCACCACGTTTACGACGCCGAGCGCCAGCGCCCCGCGTTCCTTGGCCTCGATCAGCGCCGCCAGCGTGTCGGCGGTCTCGCCCGACTGGCTCACCGCCACGACCACCGTGTTTTCTTCGATGATCGGGTTGCGATAGCGGAACTCGCTCCCATACTCCGCGACCGAGTAGATGCGGGCCAGGTCCTCGATCAGGTACTCCCCGATCGTCGCCGCGTGCAGCGCCGTGCCCTGCCCCGTCAAAACGATCCGCTTGGCCATCGTGAGCTGCTTGGCAAAGCTGCCCACGCCGCCCAGCACGATCTTGCCCTCGCGGATGTCGGTGCGCCCGCGCAGCGTGTTCCGCAGCGCCTTGGGCTGCTCGAAGATCTCCTTCTGCATGAAGTGCGAGAACGACCCGAGCTCGATCTGCTCAAGGTCGATCTCCAGCTGCTGCACCTTGGGAGTCACCGGCACGTTGTGGATCGTCGAGGTGCGGAAGCCCTTCGGCGTCACCTTCACGACCTGGTAATCCTCGAGCGAGAACGCGTGCGACGTGTGCGCGATGATCGCCGAGCCGTCCGACGCGATCACGAACTCCCCGTTGCCCACGCCCACCATCAGCGGCGACCCCTTCCGCGCCGCGACCAGCGTCTCCGGCTCCTTCTCGCACATCACCACGATGCCGTACGCGCCCGTCACCTCGCGCAGCGCAGCCTGCACCGCGGCCTCAAGATCTCCGTCATACAGCTCGCCGATCAGCATCGCCAGCACTTCCGTGTCGGTCTGGCTCTTGAAGACGTGCCCCTTTTCCTGCAGATAGGTCTTGAGCGACGCGTAGTTCTCGATGATGCCGTTGTGGATGAGGCAGATGCCCGCGCGATCATCGGTGTGCGGGTGGGCGTTGGGGTCGGTCACGCCGCCGTGCGTCGCCCAGCGCGTGTGGCACATGCCGATCGTGCCGCGCACGCCGCCGACGGTCTCCAGCTTGTCCTCAAGGTTCGCGACGCGTCCGATCGTCTTGACGACGTTGATCTTGCCGTTGTGCATCGTCGCGATGCCCGCGGAGTCGTACCCGCGATACTCCAGCCGCTTGAGCCCTTCGAGCATGAGGTCCTGGCACTGCTTCGATCCGACGTAAGCGACGATTCCGCACATGGCAGCATGTCTCCGTTCCGCCCCCGGCAACCAGAAAAATCCGGCGGGACCGGCGCTCTCCGCGCCCGGCCAATTCAGATCGGCCCGATCTCCCCGCGACCCCACAAACCGACGCCGGCAACCCCTCCTACGCCCCTCATCGCCCTCGGGATCGTCCGATTACTCCGCCCATTCGATCCTCCCGACGCCCTGATTCCCGCACCCCTGGGTTATGGCACCTCGGTCGTGCCGTTCTCGTGCCACCGATGTCGGTCCCCGACATCGGTGCGCTTCCCTCACTCCAACAATCACGGGGCGCGTGCGAGGGTTCTTCATCGTGCCAGGGCCATGTCTTCAGGTCCGTGCCGTTCTCGTGTTACCCATCTCGGCTTCCGACATCGGTACTCTTCCGTCCTTTCACTCCGCCACTTGGCCACTTCTTTCCGCTCTCACGGATAATCCTGACGCGTCGGCCGCAGCATCACGTCGTTCACATGCACCTGCGCCGGCTGCGACGCGACAAACGTCACCACCCGCGCCACATCCTCCGGCACGAGCACCGGCCCGATCCGATCGAATGTCTGCTCCACCCACGCCGGGTCGTATCCGGCCACGCCCTGGAACTCGCTCTTCACAAACCCCGGCGCGATCAGCGTCACGCGAATCCCCTTGGGCCCAAGCTCCCGCCGCGCGCCCTCGACCAGCCCGTGTACGCCGAACTTCGTCGAGCCATACATCGACGAGAAGGGCGAAATATTCCGCCCGACCGTCGAACCCAGCACCACCATGTCCCGCGGCGAGCGAACCAGCTCCGCGCCGCTCTTGCCCTCGCTGGCCCTCAGCATCCGAAGACCCGCCTGGCGGATCAGCTTCGCCGCACCAAGCAGGTTGGTGCGGATCATCTCTTCCCACTGCGCCGTGTCCGACGTCATCACCGAGCCGCTCAGCCCGCGCCCCGCGTTGATGACGACCAGGTCCGCCTCACGAGTCCCGTCGCCGAAGCGGTCCCGCGCCGCGTCGAGCATCGCGTTGATCACGCGATCGTCACTCGCGTCGCCCGCAACCACCGCCGACCTGCCCGCGGGCAGCGTGGCGGCCAGTTCCTTCAGCGGACCTTCGCGTCGCGCGTTGAGCACCACCGCCGCCCCCTGCGCCGCAAGATCGCGGGCCACCCCCGCGCCGATCCCCGCCGAAGCACCCGTCACGATCGCGATCCGTCCGTTGAGACTCAGCATGTCCCAAGCGTATGTCGCGCCCGAACAAAGCGATTCCCCGCCGAAGTGCGCTCCGCGACTCGATCTGCCGCACGCCACGCCCCACTCGGATTCCGGCCCGTTCCTCTCCGTGCTCCCCGTGCCCCTCCGTGGTGAGAGTCTCTTCACGCCCGCAGGTGTTCGCGGATCGTGGCGCTTCCCTGCAGCCTTCCATCCCTCCTTCTGATACCCTCCCCCTCATGTTCGGTTCCCATCTCTCCATCGCCGGCTCCATGCTCACCGCGCTCGACGAGGCCCAGCGCCTTTGCTTCGACACGGTGCAGGTCTTCACCAAGAACCAGCAGCAGTGGGCCGCTAAGCCGCTGGACCCCGCCATGGTGCGCGACTGGAACGCCCGCGTCGCGATCCTCGGCTGGGGCGACCGCATGGTCAGCCACGCCTCCTACCTCATCAACCTCGCCACGCACCAGGACGAGCTCTGGCGGAAGAGCATCGACCTCATGACCGACGAGATCGAGCGTTGCGAGACCCTCGGCATCCGCTACCTCGTTCATCACCCCGGCTCGTTCGTCGGGCACACCCTCGACGCCGGCCTGACCCGCATCGCCGACGCGTATCGCGAGCTCTTCAACCGCACCCGCGGCTACCAGACCGTGTCCTGCCTCGAAGACACCGCCGGCGGCGGGAGCACCATCGGCGGCCCGTTCGAAGACCTCGCACGCCTTCGCTCCATCATCATCGACAAGACCGGCGAACCGCCGCGCATCGCCTATTGCCTCGACTCCTGCCACATGCACGCCTTCGGCCACGACCTCTCCACGCGAGAGGCCGCCGAAAAAGCCCTCGATCACTTCCACGCGACCTGCGGCATCGAGAACCTCCGCGTCTTCCACCTCAACGACTCCAAGGGCATCGTCGGCTCGCGCCTCGATCGACACGCCCACATCGGAGAGGGCACGATCGGCGCGCCCAACCTCGCCGCCAGCGGCTTTGCCGCCATCGTCAATCACCCCGTTGTCGCCCGGGTCCCCAAGATTCTCGAAACGCCCAAAGAGAATCGCGCGGACGGCGTGCCGTGGGACATCGTCAACCGCGCCCGCCTCGTCTCACTCCAATCCGGCGGCGATCCCGAAGCGCTGGTGGGGGAGTGGACCGCTTCGCATCCCGTCGCCGCGGCCCAAGTCGCCACGCCAAAGTCCTCGAAGCCAAAGCCCGCCAAGACAGCTCGCACCCCGAAACCCGTGAAGTCAGAGGTCGAAGCCAAGCCCTCAACCAAACCCGCAAACAGGCCTTCCAAGCGAACCAAGGCCGCGCCCGCTCGTACGTCCACCACGCGCGGCAAGAACCCCGCGCCATCGGCCGGTGATTCGTCCAAGTCATCCCGCCCAGCCTCCCGATCCTCTCCCAAACCGGCCAAGTCGCCCCGGACCTCCGGCGCGCGAAAGATTGACTCTTCCCGCCGCGCCACGCGTCGGGGCTAAGTTCGGAGATCATGCATGACTTGTCATCCGGGGCCGCGTGTGTTCCTGTCCCGCCTGCTCACCAACCTCAGCGCCGCCGCGCTCCTGGCCGCTTCGCTCTCCGCCTGCAACATCCTCGATCCCAAGCCCCCCGTCGAACTCGTCACCCCCGAGCCAGAGCCCGCGATCAACCAGGCCGATCAGGCTCTCTCTCGCGCCGAGGCGCTCAAACGCCAGGGAATGCTCGACAAGGCCCGCGAAGAGTTCGAAAAGGCCATCGCCATCAACCCCAACCTCACCGTCGCCTACCTCGGCGCCGGCGATATTTATCGCGAGCAGGGCGACTACCGAAACGCCGAGTCCCGATACTCCCGTGCCGCCCAGATCGAGCCCGGCAACTTCGACGCTCAATACCTCCACGGCCTGACCCTCCAACTCCTCAACCGCCTCGGCGAGGCCGTCCGCGCCTACCTCCGCGCCCTCACCATCCGCCCCGACGACTTCTCCGCCAACCTCAACCTCGCCACCGCCTACCTCCAGCTCGGCGAGCCCGCCCAGGCGCTCCCTTACGCCCAGCGCGCCGTCAAGATCGACACCACCAGCGGCCCGGCCCGCACCAACCTCGGCTCCGTCTTCGCCGCGCTCGGCCGCCATTCCGAAGCCGTCAGCGAATACCAGCAGGCCTCCGAACTCGCCGACCTCACGCCGCCGCTGCTGCTCAATCTCGCCGACAGCCTCGGCAAGATCGGTCGCTACGAAGAGATGGTCAACACGCTGACGCGCCTGCTCGAATTGCAGCCGTCCGCCGCGGGATTCGAGCGCCTCGGCTCCGCCCAGTTCCGCCTGCGCAAGTACCCCGAGGCCGAGGCCGCGTTCCGCAATTCGATCGAGCTTGACCCCGGCTATTTCCCCGCGCTCAACGGCGTGGCTGTCTGCTGTCTCAATCGCTACGTCTGGAGCGACAAGACCGACGAGGCCGCCCGCACCGAAGCCGTCGATCTCTTCCGCCGCTCACTGGCCATCGACAAACGCCAGCCAAAGATCGTCGAACTCCTGTCCCGTTACCAGTGATCGGTCGCCCCGCTCCACGGTGCATCCTCCCCTCAGTTCTTCTTCTTCTTCTTCTTCTTCTTCTTCTTCTTCTTCTTCTTCCTTGCCTTCTTCCTCCCCTGTTTCGCTGTCTCGCTGCTTCGCTGTCTCGCTCTTTCCCTAGTGCCAAGTGCCCAATGCCTAGTGCCTCCTCATCCATCCTCGATTTCTTTCCCACCCCCGGCGACTCGCCCTTCGTGATCGAGCACGTCGCCGAGGAGTTCACCTCGCTCTGCCCGAAGACCGGGCACCCCGACTTCGGCACGATCACGCTGCGCTACGTCCCGCGTGCCGCCAGCGCCGGCGGCGTGTGCGTCGAGCTCAAAAGCCTCAAGCTCTACTACCAGGCCTTCCGCAACGAGGGCATCTTCTACGAAGCGGTCACCAACCGCATCCGCGACGACCTCGTCGCCGCCATGAAGCCCGTGTGGCTCCAGATCCGCACCGACTGGAAAGGCCGCGGCGGGATCCGCTCCGTGATCCGCGCCGACTTCGGCGACATCCCCGCCCACTTCCGCGCGATGTGACGTGACCTTGGGTGCCTCCGCGGTCCCCGCCGGCCTCCTACTCCAATTCGTGCCACGGACCTGTCTTCAGGTCCGTGCGCTTACCCACTCGATGCCTCGATGCCGCTTGCCTTAATGCCTTCTTCAACATCATCCTCTTCCACACCACGTCCCACTCACTCTTCTCCCCCTCACCGAGTTCCTCTGATTCCCTCCCGTCCTCTGCGTTCCCGCCTTTTCTTCTCTGCGTCCTCTGCGGTCTCTGCGTTGAGAATCTTCTGTATCTCTTCAACCACCGGCTTCCCCTCCTCTCTGAGTTCCTCTGATTCCCTCCCGTCCTCTGGGTTCCGCCCCTTCTTCTCCGCGTTCTCCGCGTCCTCCGCGGTGAATTCCTCCCGAGTTTTCCACACGCATCACCGCGAAATTGCGCACCAAAGCGGTGATGCGCGGGCTATCACCGCGAAATTGCGCAATCTCGCGGTGATACCAACTCCCCGCGTGACGCCGCACGGAAACCCTTTACACTCTCCCCCATGACGACCCGACGGACCGCCATTCTGGCCTCGCTCCTCCTCTGCTCCGGCGCCGCGATCGCCCAGGACAAGAAGCCCGAGCCGCCCAAGCACACGCTCACGCAGGACAACCAGAGCCGGCGCGTCGACGTCTGGGCCAAGCCGGGCTCCATGCGAAACCCCGTCTCATTCACCATCGACTGGAAGGGCAACGTCTACGTCGCCGAGACCGATCGTGCCGGCAACGCCGTCTCCGACACCCGCGTGCTCGGCAAGCTCAACGCCGTCGAGGAAGACCTCAAGCTCAAGTCCGTCGAAGACCGCCGCGCCCTCATCGACAAGTGGATCGCCGCCGGCGCCTTCGAAAAGGACTTCTTCACCCGCACCGAAGACCGCGTCCGCGTCCTCCGCGACACCGACGGCGACGGCGTCGCCGATTTCTCCGGCGTCTTCGCCGGCGGGTTCAACGACGCCCTCGACGGCATCGGCGCCGGCGTCCTCTTTCTCAACAACTCCATCTACTACACCTGCATCCCCAGCCTCTGGAAGCTCACCGACGCCAACAACGACTTCGCCGCCGACACACGCGAAAAACTCTCCTCCGGTTACGGCATCCGCTGGTGCTTCTTCGGACATGACCTGCACGGACTGGCGCTCGGGCCAGACGGACGCATCTACTTCTCCATGGGTGACCGCGGCTACAACATCACCACCAAGGAAGGCGTCCAGCTCTTCGGACCCGAGCGCGGCGCCGTCTTCCGTTGCTGGCCCGACGGCTCCGAACTCGAACTCTTCCACGAAGGCCTCCGCAATCCCCAGGAACTCGCCTTCGACGATCTCGGCGAACTCTTCACCGGCGACAACAACTGCGATTCCGGCGACGCCGCCCGCATGGTCCACGTCTGGGAGGGCGGAAACTCCGGCTGGTGCCAGGACGTGCAGTCCCTCGACTCCCGCGGCCCATGGAATCGCGAGTTCATCTGGAACCTGCTCTCCCAGCATGACGAGCCCGCTCGCCCCGCCTGGACCACGCCGCCCATCGACCACATCGGCGCCGGCCCCTCCGGCATGTTGCACTACCCCGGCCTGGGAGAGTCCGATCGATACACCAACGCGATCTTCATGGTCGACTACTACGGCTCGGGCGCGACCGTCCACGCCTTCAAGCCCGTCGCCGACGGCGCGACCTTCAAGACCAGCGACAAGCACGCGTACTACTCCGGCGTCACCGTCACCGACATCGACTTTGGCTACGACGGGCGGATGTACCTCTCCGACTGGGGCGGCGGATGGGAGCCCAATCCCAACGGCAACATCTTCACCATCGCCAACACGACCGCGCTCAACGACCCCAAGCAGGCCGACGCCATCGCCCAGGTGCGCGAACTCTTCAACCGCGGCTTTTCGCAACGGGCGCCCGACGAACTGATGCAGTTGCTCGCGCACCGCGACCAGCGCGTCCGTCTCGCCGCGCAGTACGAACTCGCCTCGCGCGGCGAGCCCGCGGCCGCGGGACTTTCTGAACTTGCCTCGAGCAGGAACGCGCCGTTCTTCCAGCGACTCCATTCGATCTGGGCGATCGGGCAGATCGCGCGAAAAGCCCCGAAGGCCGCCGCGTCGCTCGCGCCGCTCTTGGGCGACGCGGACGCCGAGATCCGCGCTCAAGCGCTGCGGACGCTGGGCGACCTGAAGTACGACGCACTGATGGAGTACTTCAGCGCGTTGTCCGACGAGTCGCCGCGTGTTCGTTACTACGCCGCGCTCGCGGTGGGCAAGCGCAAGGACCAATCGGGCATCGGACCGCTGCTCGATCTGTTGGTTTCCAACGACAACGCGGACCGGGCGATCCGCAACGCGGCGGTGTACGCATTGACGCTGATCGGCAAGCCCGACGACGTGATCACCGCCGCCGCGGGCCTTCCCGCGTCGGCCCGTCTCGGAGTTGTGCTCTCGCTGCGTCGCAGCGCCAACATCGGCGCGGCCGCATACCTCGCCGATGAAGACCCCGTCGTCGCGATCGAGGCCGCCCGCGCCGTGTACGACATGAACATCGGCGCGGGGCTTCCCGCGCTGGCGAAGATGCTGGACCAGCCGATCGCCAGGGACCGCGCGATCGAGCCCCTGATGCGCCGCGTGATCGAGGCGAGCGCGATCATCGGCGATGACGCCGCCGTGGAACGCCTCGCCCGCTTCGCGACGGATTCCGGCGCAGACGCCGCGTGGCGTTTGCTCGCGTTGGAGAAACTCGAGAACTGGGACAAGCCCCTGAAGCGTGACGGCGTGTGGGGGCACTGGATCGACCTGCCCGCCCGGAGCGCCGACACGCTCCGCGCCGCGCTGGCCCGCCACCAGGCCGCCATCGCCGCCGCGGCGAGCACGCCCGAACTGAGGGCGAAGTCCGACGCGCTCTCCGCGCGTATCGCCACGAATCTCTCGCCCGAGGAGATGCTGTCGCAGCTCGCCGATGCCGGACGCTCGGAGTCCTATCGCGCCGTGATTCTCGAACAGATTGCGTCGGCCTCGAAGGACCAATTGCCGAAGGCGGCCTCGTCGCTGCTGGAAAAGATCGAGGCCTCCACGCCCGCGCTCCGCACGCGTGCCCGCGAGTTGCTCGCGGCGGTCGATCCCGCCAAGGGCGCGGACAAGGCGGCGGCGGGTGCGACGGCGGCCGATCTCCGCGAACGTCAGCACGCGATCAAGCTGCTCGCCTCCATCGACCATGCCAGCGCACTGGCGGCGATCGGCGAGCTGGCGATGAAACTCTCGGACGGGAGCGAGGACCCTTCGGTGGCGCTCGAGATCTACGAGGCCGCGATGCGAGCCAAGGCGACCGGCCTGCGTGCGATGGTCGAGAAGGCCGGCGCGAGCGCCAAGCGTCCTCCGGGCTTCTCGACCGCGCTGCTCAGCAAGGGCGGCGACCCCGCGCGGGGCAAGGGCGTGTTCCTGCACCACGAGGCCGCCCAGTGCGTGCGCTGTCACACGATCGGTAACGTGGGAGGTACGGCCGGCCCGAATCTGTCCCTGATCGCATCGCGTGCGACGCCCGAGCAGATCATCGAATCGATCACGGAGCCGAACGCGGTGATCGTGCAGGGATTCGGGCAGGCGTCGGCGATGCCTGAGATGACGCACTTGCTTCAGCCCGCGGACGTGCGCGATCTGGCCGCGTATCTTGGCACGCTGTTCGACCCCTCGGTCGGGCGTGCGGGCGAACAGGCGGCGACGATGACGAATGCGTCGGGCGCGTCGAGCGCCGCGCCAACGGGCGGTCCGTGGGCGCCGCCTTCGCACACACCGCCCGGCGAGCCGCCCTTCTTTGACCCGGTGCTGTCGGACGCGATCATCCCGCTGCTGGGCTTGCTCGCGCTCCTGATCCCGCTGGCGGTCATCGCGGGCGCGATCGCGCTGGCGAAGCGGTCGGGGGGTGTGTGGTGAGCGATGTTCGGAAGGTCCGTGTCATCGATTCGCACACCGAGGGCGAGCCCACGCGCGTCGTGATCGACGGCGGGCCGGAGCTTGGGCGTGGTTCGATGGCCGAGAAGCTCGCGATCTTCCGCGAGAGGTTCGACGACCTGCGCTCGGGCATCATCAACGAGCCGCGCGGCTCGGACATCCTGGTCGGCGCGCTGCTCACCCCGCCGACCACGGCGCGGGCGGTGTGCGGCGTGATCTTCTTCAACAACGTCGGCTTCCTTAGTGCGTGTGGGCACGGCACGATCGGCGTGGCACGCACGCTCGCGTATCTCGGCAAGGTCGGCGCGGGCTCGCATGTGGTCGAGACGCCGGTGGGCGAGGTGACGATCCATCTCGATGACGCTGGACAGATCAGGATCGACAACGTTGCGTCACGTCGCGGGTTCAAGGATGTCGCGGTCGACGTGCCGGGGCGCGGCAAGGTTGTCGGCGACGTCGCGTGGGGCGGCAACTGGTTCTTTCTCGTCGGCGAGCACGGGCAGAGGCTGGCGATCGAGAACGCGGAAGAGTTGACGCGTTACTCATGGGACGTGCGGACGGCGCTCACCCGCGCCGGGATTCGCGGCGATGATGGGGGAGAGATCGATCACGTCGAGTTGTTCGGGCCGGCGTCGCGGAGTGACGCGGACAGCCGGAACTTCGTGCTGTGCCCGGGCAAGGCGTATGACCGCTCGCCTTGCGGCACGGGGACGAGCGCGAAGATGGCGTGCCTGTTCGCGGACCGCAAGCTGAAAGAGGGCCAGGCCTGGCGGCAGGAGAGCATCATCGGCAGCCTGTTCACGGGCTCGGTGCGGCGCGAGGGCGAGCGGCTGATCCCGTCGATTTCGGGGAGCGCGCATATTACGGGCGAGGCGACGCTGATCTTGGACCCGAGCGATCCGTTCCGCTACGGTATCCGCGCGCGATGAGCACGAAGTTCGATGCGATCGTGATCGGCCTTGGAATCGTGGGGTGTTCGTGCGCCTGGGCCCTGTCGCGGCGAGGGCTGCGCGTGCTCGCGGTCGGCGATGCGCCGATCGGCGGCGGCGCGACCGCGGCGGGCATGGGGCACGTCGCGATCATGGATGACTCCGAGGCGCAGTTCCGTTTGACCGCGCGATCCGCGGAATTGTGGATGGCGCTGCGTGACGAACTTCCGCCCGAGGCGGCGGTCGACTACTGCGGCACGCTGTGGATCGCGGCGGACGAGGAAGAGCTGAACGCGGCCAGGAGCAAGCACGCGTTCTACCAAAGTCGCGGCGTGCGGACCGAGGTGCTCGACGAGAAGTCGATCGCCGACGCGGAACCAAACCTGAGATCGGGGCTCGCGGGCGGGCTGCGGATCGTCGACGATTCCATCGTGTATCCGCCCGTCGTGTGCGAGTGGATGCTGGCGGAGGTCACGCGGCGGGGCGGGGCGGTGAGGTTCGCGCACGTGGCGAACGCGACGCGCACACGCATGACACTCGCGGGCGGCGAGACGATCGACGCGGGCGTGGTGGTGCTCGCGGGCGGAGATGCGTCCGCGAAGGTTTGCCCGTGGCTCCCGGTGCGCCCGAGGAAGGGGCACCTGGTCATCACGGATCGGTACCCGGGCTTCTGTCGGCATGAGCTTGTCGAACTTGGGTACCTGAAGAACGCGCACTCGCACGCGACGGAGTCCGTCGCGTTCAATCTGCAGCCAAGACCCACGGGACAGATGCTGCTGGGCTCGTCGCGGCAGTATGGAGTCGAGCACGCGGAGGTCGAGGCGCGGATGGTCGCGTGGGTGATCGAGCGCGCGAAGATGTACATGCCGCTGATCGGATCGCTGCGTGTGGTGCGGGCGTGGACGGGGTTCCGGGCGGCGACGCCTGATTCCTTGCCCATCATCGGCGGGCGCGATGGAGTCGACGAGCCGGTCGTGGCGACGGGGCACGAGGGGCTGGGGCTGACGGCGTCGCTCGGAACGGCGGAGTTGATCTCGGCGATCCTGACCGGCGCGCCGACGACGCTGGACGCGGGCGCGTACGCGGCGTCGCGCGACTTTGGGGGGCACGGTGGGCACTGAGACGCGCGAGGTCATCGAGCTGTTCATCGACGGACGATCGGTGCGCGTCGCGCCGGGCGCGAGCGTGGCGGCGGCGGTGCTGAACGCGGGCAAGGCGTGCCGCGCGTCGGTGGGGGGCGAACGTCGCGCGGCGGTGTGCGGCATGGGGATCTGCTTTGAATGCCGCGTGGAGATCGACGGAGTGTTGCACGAGCGCTCGTGCATGATCGAGGCGAGCGAGGGGATGCGGGTGAGGACGGTCGATGCGGGCTGAGCGGGTTGGCATCGCGGTGGTGGGCGGGGGGCCCGCGGGGATCGCGGCGGCGGTGGCGGCCCGCGCGTGCGGGGCGCCGGTCGTGCTGCTGGATGACAACCCGGATGTGGGCGGGCAGATCTGGCGGCGTGTGCAGGGCGGACCGGCGGGCGTGTGGCGCGAGCGCGTGAAGCAGAGCGGCGCGGAGATTCGCAGCGGCGTCACGGTCTTCGACGCGGAAAGAACCGGCGGGTGCGTGCGGCTGCGATGCGACAGCGCCGCGGGTCCGAGCGTGGTTGATGCGGAGCGAGTCGTGCTGGCGACGGGAGCACGCGAGTTGTTCCTGCCGTTCCCGGGATGGACGCTGCCCGGGGTGTTCGGCGTGGGCGGATTGCAGGCGCTCGCGAAGAACGGGCTTGATGTTCGTGGGAAGCGGATTGTGGTGGGGGGAACCGGGCCGCTGCTCTTGGCGGTCGCGGCGTTCCTGAACGAGCGCGAAGCGAAGGTGGAGTTGATCGCGGAGCAGGCGGAGCGGTCCGGCCTGCTCGGGTTCGCGGGCGCCGTGCTGGGACAGCCCGGCAAGCTGTGGCAGGGCGCGAAGCTGCGCGCGTCGATCATCGATGTCGAGTATCGATTCGGGGCGTGGATCACCGAGGCGCGGGGCGAAGATCGCGTGCGACAGGTCGTGATGAACGATGGTCGCGTGATCGATGTGGACGCGGTCGCGTGCGGATTCGGATTGGTTGGGAATACGCAGCTGGCGCAGGTGGTGGGAGCAGGCATCGGGCATGAGAAGCGAGACAGCGAGGTAGCGACACAGCGAGACAGGGCAGGAGCAGGCACTGGGCACTTGGCACTAGGCACTGGGGAAGGAAGGACTGGAGCGCAAATGGTGCAAACTGCGGACCTGAAGACCGGTCCGTGGCAGGGAAGAGTCGTCGTTGATGACCTGATGCGGACGAGCGTTGGCGGCGTGCTGTGCGCGGGCGAGCCGCTCGGGATTGGCGGCGTCGAGACATCGCTGGTCGAGGGAACGATGGCGGGGTATTCGGCCGCGGGACGAGAAGAATTGGCGCGGGGGCTGATCCCGCGGCGACGGCGCGAGCGTGCGTTTGCGGCGGCGATGGAGCGTGCGTTCGCGTTGCGCGAGGAAGTGCTGCGATTGGCGCGGCCCGAGACGATCGTGTGCCGCTGCGAGGACGTGGCGATGGCGAGGATCGCGTCGTGCGATCATTGGCGGGGCGCGAAGCTGCTCACGCGGTGCGGGATGGGCCCGTGCCAGGGGCGCGTGTGCGGAGCGGCGGTGGAGGCGATGATGGGTTGGGCGGTGCGCGACGTGCGCCCGCCCGTGTTCCCGGTGAGCATGAACGCGCTTTCGGCGACGGGCGGCGCGATGGAGGGTGCATGAAGCGGAGCGACTGGCACGGAGTGATTCCCGCGGCGACGACGCCGTTCCACCATGATCTGTCGATCGATTTCGAGTTTCTGTCGACGCACGTGGCGTGGATGTTGGACGCGGGGTGTCGCGGCGTGGTGGCGCCGGGCTCGCTGGGCGAGGGCGCGACGCTGTCGCACGAAGAGAAGGTCCAGCTGTGGAGGGCGTGCGTGAGGGCGGTCGCGGGGCGCGGGCACGCGGTCGCGGCGATCGCGTCGGCGAGCACGGCGGAGGCGGTGCGGCTGGCGCGAGAGGCCAAGGACGCGGGGTGCGAGGGGTTGATGGTCTTGCCGCCCTATGTGTACAAGGGGACGTGGCGCGAAACGCGGGCGCACTTTGCGGCGATCCTTCGCGCGACGGACCTCTCGTGCATGCTCTACAACAACCCGATCGCGTACGGGACCGATGTGTCGCCCGAGCAGGTCGCGGAGCTGGCGCGCGAGTTCGGCAACCTGCACGCGGTGAAAGAGTCGAGCGCGGATGTTCGGCGGATCACGGCGATCAAGTCGCTGCTCGGGGATCGCCTGGCGATTTTCGTGGGCGTGGACGATCTGATCGTCGAGGGGATCGCGGCGGGCGCGACGGGCTGGATCGCGGGGCTCGTGAACGCGATGCCCAAGGAATCAGTGCAGTTGTATGAACTTGCGATGCGGGGCGAGAAGGCGAAGGCGGAGGAGTTGTATCGCTGGTTCCTGCCGCTGCTCCGCATGGACGTGGTGAACGACTTCGTGCAGCTGATCAAGCTGGTGCAGGAGCGGGTGGGGATGGGATCGGCGCGGGTGCGCCCGCCGCGGCTCGAGTTGACGGGCGAGGCGTTGGCGTGTGCGGAGCGTGAGATCGCGGAGGCGATGAGGACGCGTGTGACGTGAGGGCGTTGAGATGAGCTGGGTGTGGTGATGAGCACCTATGTCGCGGACGACATCGGTGGCACGCCGGATCAATGAGCTTGTGTCGGCGGGGTGTTGCGATGCTGGTAGGCGTCGGCGATGGCGGGTTTGAGCGTGCGCGTCCAGAGTTCGTAGCCCTTGGCGTTGATGTGCAGCCCGTCGGACTCGAAGAGGGATGGATCGGGCCTGGCGTCAGGGCCGAGCGTTGGCGTGACGGTGTCGACGTAGACCGCGCCGGGCGTGCGGGAGCAGTAATCGCGGACGAGCGCGTTGGCCCGCTGCATCGCGGGCCAGTTCGACCATCGCGCGATGCTCGCCTTGATCGGGATATAGATCACGCGGATGCATGGCCACTCTTGACGGCAGCGCCGATCGAACGCGATGAAGCCGTCGGCGGCGGATTGAGAATCGGTGTTGTCGGTGGCGAGGTCGTTGTCGCCGCAGTAGTAGACGATGACGCTGGGTTGGTAGGGCGTGACGATGCGATCGAAGACGGCGAGAACCTCGCGGGTCTTTGAGCCGCCGAAGCCGCGGTTGAGCACGGGGAGCGGGCTCATGTCGGTCGCCAGCGACTTCCAGAACTTGATGCTGGAGCTTCCGATGAAGAGAACCTGGCCGGGCGCGGGCGGGGCGGCGCGGTCGGCGGCCTCGAAGGCGCGGATCTCGGGCTCGTACCAGGGAGCGGGCGCGGCGGGGGGTGCCGTCGCGGGGGATGCGGGCGCTGGAGGCGTGGGGGAGGACGGCCGAGAAGCGCAGCTGGCGAGCGAAAGCGTGGCGACGAGGAGGCACGCGCGGGCGACGGGTCGGAGCAGATCGTGCGTCATGCGCGACAGCGTATCGCGCACGTCAGAGCATGATGAAGAGCACCGATGTCTCAAAGCGGACATCAGTGTGCGCTTGTACCCGAAGCTGTACCAACTGCAGAGTGAGCTTTCTCGCTTCAACCGGCCAGGCTAGCCTGGCCGGTTGAAGCAGCGAACTCCCTGGGGGCCAGGTTGCCCAGGGCGCTGTGGGGT
>JADYYE010000087.1 GCA_020853815.1 Phycisphaerales bacterium | reverse complement strand
GTGCCCGAAGGGCCGACGAGTCGGGCGTGCCGCGGCGGGCTTGCGTGGCCATGAGCGCCTGGGGCCGCATCGGCACGTCCGACTCGCACCGCCTTCGGCGGCGTGCTTGCTGGACGTGCCACACACGGACGGCGTGCTTGCTGGACGTGCCACCCTTCTAGAGCATCTTCCTGCGGGGAATCGAGGCGGAGTCGATGGGGAGCGGGCCGCTGCCGCGGCGTTCAAATTCCCGCGCGCTGGACCATGGCCAATCGGCCGGGCTCTTGCACAGCCCGGCCTTGACGGGGTTGTTGTGGACGTAGTTGATGGCGTTCCAGATCGGGTCGCCGTAGCGCAGGTTGCGGTCGTGCCCGCCGCCGGGTTGCCAGAAGTGAAGTTTGCCGCGCGAGTCTTTCAGGCGGGAAAGAACGCCGGCGCGCAGATCGCGCCAGCGGGCGAGGACCTGGTTGGAGATCCGGGGCTTGAAGGCCTGCAGAAACTGGCGGACGGTTCCGCGGGCCACGTCGGGGCGGATCAGGATGTGCGTGTGGTTGGACATGATCACCCATGCCCAGAGTTGGAAGCCGAACTCCTGGCGTGACCACGCGAGAGCGTCGATGAAGACCTGCTTGATACCGTCGTTGCGGAGGAGGTCGAGGTCGTGGTAGCAGGTGAAGGTGAGGAGGCGGGCGCTGCCGGGAACTTCTCGGCGCTGGAGGCACTTATAGATGCCCACCTGGGTGTGCATGGGGGCAGTTTCTCTTGAAAACCTTGGCTGATCGTGCACGGCCGACTTGGCGGCCCTTCGGGCTTCGCCTTGCTGGCCGTGCCACCCGACAACAGCGGCTCTTGCATGCCTCTCTACTTGCGCTCAGTACACGCTCTCGGGGAAGTAGTAGTCCTTGGCGTTCTCAGGGGTGATCAGTTCGACGTCGATCATGAGGTGCCTGGGCATGAACTTGAGCACCTCGTCCTTGTGGCCGTCGCGCATCACCGACGCGGCCATGTGCACCCCGGTCGCGATCATGCTGGGCGGGTAGGTGATGTCGGCTGGGACCATCGGGTCCTTGTTCATCACCATCTGCACCGCGTCCTTCATGCCGGCGCCGCCGACGATCCACATCTCGTTGTCGCGCCCGGATTCCTTGATCGCCTGGATCGCGCCGAGCATGATGTCGTCGTCCTGAGCCCAGACCGCGTCGATCTTGCGGTGCTTGCTCAGCAGGTTTTCCATCACCTGCAGGCCCTTCTCGCGGTTCCACATCGCCGGCTGCGTGTCGAGGATCTTGATGTCCGGGTAGCCGGCGAAGACCTCCTTGGCGGCGGTGACGCGATCGGTGTCCACGGTGCACGGGATGCCGGTCAGGATGACCAGGTTCTTGCGACCTTCCTTTTTCATGCGATCGGCCACGAACTGCGCGCTCTTGCGGCCGAAAGCCTTGTTGTCGCCCTCGAGGACGATGTCGGCGACGGGCTCGAGGAAGCCGCGGTCCACGTTGACGATGAAGATGCCCTTGTCGTGGGCGCGCTTGGCGATAGGCGTGAGCGGGGCCGACTCGGTGCAGAGAATCACCAGGCCGTCGATCCCCTTGACCATCATGTCCTCGACGTCGGCGATCTGCTTCTCGGGCCGGTCGGCCGTCGCGTAGATCCAGTCGATCTCCGGGTGCAGTTCCATCGCCTTCTTGGCCCACCAGCCGACACCCGCCGTCCAGCCGTGGTCCGCCGCGGGGACGGAGACGCCGATCTTGACCTGTTTGGCGGCTGCGCGGGCCGGCGCGGGGGATTCTGCTGCGCGGGGCGCAGGGGCCGGGCCGATGCCCGCGAGCAGGACGAGGGAAGCCGCGGCCGCCGTACACGCAATCGCCTTGAGCATGGGACTACTCCGAGAAATAGGAGCCAAAGGGTCGCACACGCGGAGCCGGAAGGCAAGCCCGGTCAGGCCTCGCTGTTTCGCGGCTGCACGAGCACCGCGGCGATGATGATGATCCCCTTCACGAGCCCGTGATAGAAGTTCGAGACCTGCAGCATGTTCAGCATGTTGCTGACGACGCCGAGGATGAGCACCCCCACCACCGTCCCCAGGATCCGGCCCGCCCCGCCCTGAAGGCGCGTGCCGCCGATGACGACCGCGGCGATCGCGTCGAGTTCGTAGAACAAACCGAGCGACGAGCTCGACACCGAGTTCAAGCGGCTGCTGTTGAGCAGCGCCGAGACGCCGCAGCACAGCCCCGCGATGGTGTACACGAGCGTGGTGACGGTCGCGATCTTCACGCCCGCGTAGCGCGCGGCGCGCCGGTTGTCGCCGATCGAGTACACGCTCAGGCCGAAGGCGGTCTTCGAAAGCAACAGGTGGCCGAGGATCGCGACCCCCGCGAACACAAGCACGGGGTACCGCAGCACCAACTGCACCGCCGAGACCTCGGAGCCGTCGGGGATCGTCGTCGCGGGCGAACCGCCGAGCCACGTGGGCAGCTTGAACGAACCGCCGCCGATCGACGTGAACTTGAAGCTCTCCGCGGCGGTGTACGACACGGACGAGCGGATCTCGCCGCCCTGGGCCCACGCCAGGACCAGCGCACGGAAGATCGCCATCGTGCCCAGCGTCGCGACGAACGGGGCGATCCGCCCCTTGGCGATCACCAGCCCGTTGATCAGCCCGAGCACCGTCCCGCCGGCGACGCAGACGCCGACGCCCGCAAGGATGCCCCACGCCGAGCCGTGGTCGGCGGCGACGGCGTTCATCGTGTACATGCCGGCGCCCGCAGCGAGCGCGACCACCGATCCAACCGACAGGTCGATCCCGTCGAGGATGATCACAAAGGTCATCCCCACCGCGACGATGCCGACGAACGACCACTGGCTCACGATGTTGAGGAGGTTCTGCGGCTTGAGGAAGGCACGCTCATCGGCCGGGAAGCGCAGGTGCTCGAGCACGGCCGTGCCCACGAACAGGCCGATCAGCGCGAAGATCGCGCCGTACTTCTCGAGGAACACGCGCCAGTTGAATGCGGCCCTTCCGGGGTGTGACGCCATCGCCCCGATGGTACACATTCGGCGGGGCCTATCGGGTACGTCGATGGATCGTCACGGTGCGCCCGCGGCGACACCGGCCTTGCCCGTGCGGACGGTCTTGGGGCGAGTGGACTGGGCGTGCCACCCGCGGATCTGCCCCGCGAAGGCGCCGATCAGACGCTGGATCTGCTCGGACGTGTGCGCGGCGTTGACGGTCACGCGGAAGTAGCGGTCGGCGGGGCCGCCGGGGTACTCGATGTGGGGGGCGAGGATGCCGTCGCGCAGGAGGCCCTCGTGGGCCTTCTCCTGGAACTCGCGTGGGTCAAGCGTGAAGGTCATGATGGGGACCGGGTCGCTGTGGATCTTGATCCCCAGGGCCTCGAGCCCGGCACGGGCCAGGCGCGTGTTCTCGGCGAGGCGCTCGGCGGGGCCGTCCTCGCGCTGCATGACCCGCAGCGCGGCCCGCGCGGCGTGGGCGTAGGGCGGGGGAACCGGGGTCGTGCCGCGGTAGATGCCCGCGTGCTCGCGGACGCTGGCAATGCGTTCTCGAGTCGCCGCGACGCAGCCGCCGTAGCAGCCCAGTCCCTTGGCAAGCGTGGTGGTGATCATGAGGCGCGGATCGCGCAGGCCGAAGTACGCCGCGGCGCCGCGTCCGTAGGGGCCGATCGCGCAGAAACCGTGGCAGTCATCGGCGATCAGGGCACCGCCGCCCTGGGGGAGGGCGTCGAGGAGGCCGGGGAGCCTCGCGATCGCGCCGTCGGCGGCAAAGACCGTGTCGGTCCAGATGGTCACACCATCGGCCTCATGCTCGCGGGCCAGGCGGGTGGCGTCAGTCACCGAGAGGTGTTTGTAGCGGAAGACCTCGAAGCCCGCGGCCTCGACGGCGTGCACGATAGAGCGGTGGCAGATTTCG
>JADYYE010000172.1 GCA_020853815.1 Phycisphaerales bacterium | reverse complement strand
CCCCGGCGCCATCCACCTCGAATGGACGAACTTCTCCGCCGCGACGGAATCCTTCCGCAGCGCCGCCGAGATCGAGGCGGAACTGAAGAAGCGCGGCATCACGCGCGAGACCAAGGTTGTCACCTACTGCCAGGGCGGGCTGGGCCGCTCCACCGATGTCGCCTTCGCCATGAAACTGATCGGCTGGGACAACGTCGTCGAGTATCCCGGCTCCTGGGAGGAGTGGTCGGCCGATCCGCGGCTGCCGCTGGAGCGATGAGTCCGCCACGCCTTTTCATCGCCGGCGCCATGCTCGCGCTGCTCGCTGCTTCGAGCATCGCCGCGAACGAGCTGAAGCCGTATTCCGGCACGGTCGCCGATTTTGCCGCGCAGGACCTGCAGGGTAAGCCGGTGCGCTTCGCGGCCTTTCGCGGCAAGGTGGTACTGCTCAACTTCTGGGCCACCTGGTGCCCGCCCTGCCGCAAGGAGATGCCGGCGATGGAGCGCCTGCACCGCGCCTACCGCGAGCGCGGCCTGGTGGTGCTGGCGGTGTCTCAGGACGAGGCGCCGCTGGAGGAAGTGCGCCGCTTCGCCGTCTCGCTGGGACTGACTTTTCCCGTCTGGCACGACCGCGCGCGCGAGGCGGCGCGCCATTACAGCCTGCCCGGTGTGCCGACCTCCTATCTGATCGCCCACGACGGCCAGCTCGCTTACCGCGTGCTCGGCGAATACGACTGGGACGGCAGGGAGGCACACAGCGCCGTAGAACTGCTGCTCGACGAGGCGGGGAAATAATGGTCTCTCGGCGCGACTTCCTCAAGAGCGGCGGCGCCTGCGGCCTCGTGGCGGGGCTGCCCGACGAGTTGCTGGCGCGCATCCGGGACCCCGGCGATCCGCTCTCGTCCTACCCCTATCGCGAGTGGGAGGACTTCTACCGCAAGGAACTGGCGCAGACGCGCGGCGACAGCCAGGGCTTCGCCTTCCACTGCTCCAACTGCCAGGGCAACTGCGCCTTCCGCGTGCATGCGAAAGACGGCGTGGTGACGCGGGAGGAACAGCTGGCCGAGTATCCGCAGCTGAATCCGAACCTCCCCGATCCCAACCCGCGCGGCTGCAACAAGGGCACCATCCACTCGCAGGCGATGCACGAGAAGGACCGCCTGCTGCATCCGCTCAAGCGCATCGGCGCACGCGGCGCCGGCAAGTGGCAGCGCGTCACCTGGGACGAGGCGCTCGGCGACATCGCCGGAAAGCTGGTCGACACCCTGGTGAAGGACGGCCCCGGCGCGATCATGGTCTACGCCGGCACCGGCATCGTCTCGCAGGGCAAGCGCGCCGGGCCGCTTCGGCTGGGCTCCTTGCTCGGCGCGCAGCGCCTGTATCCGTCGAGCGCCGTGGGCGACATGTTCACCGGGGCCAGCCTCGCCTACGGCATCCCCAACGTCGGCACCTCGCTCGATGCCTGGTTCGAGATGGACTACATTGTGCTGTGGAGCTTCAACCCGAACGCCACACGCATCCCCGACGCCCACTACCTGTGGGAGGCGAAGTGGCGCGGCGCGAAAATCGTCGTCATCTCGCCCGACTACAACCCGACGGCCATCCACGCCGACCTGTGGATTCCGATCCAGCCCGGCACCGACAGCTTTTTGGCGATGTCGCTGGTGCAGGTGGCGCTCGCCGAGAAACTCTACAAGGAAGACTTCATCCGCGAGCAGACCGACCTCACGTTTCTTGTGCGCGAGGACAACGGACAGCTCCTGCGCCTGTCGGATCTGCGCAAGGGCGGGCGCGACGACGTCTTCTACTGCTGGGACGAGGCGGGCGGCAAACACCAGGCCATGCCCGGCACGCGCGGCCACTTCCGCAAGACGCTGCGGCTGGGTGCGCTGAAACCGGCGCTGACCGGCCGCTACGAGGTGAAGGGCGCCGACGGCAGGACGATCCCCGTCACCACGGTGTTCGAGAAGGTGCGCGCCGAGGCGATGAAGTTCGCGCCCGAGGCGACACAGAAGCACACCGGCGTCCACCCCGACGTGGCGCGGCGCCTCGCGCGCGAGTACGCGGCGGCGCACGACCCGGGGCTGACCATCGGCTTTTCGCTGCACAAGTACGCCTGGGGGATACTGGCCTGCTGGGGCCAGGCGCTGTTCTGCGCGCTGACCGGCCACGACGTGGTGGACACCGAGCACCAGTGGAGCCTGGGCGGCATCGGCCCGCTCTCCAACCCGAAACCGGCGCGCTTCGGCTCCGGCTTCCAGGGCGAGTGGATGGCCGGGCGCATGTGGGAGACCTTCCGCCGCCACTATGGCAACGGGCCGGAGTTCGCCCGCCGCGCCGGCCTGGCGCCCGAGGAACTGGTGAAGCTGGCCGAAACGGCGCGCGAGAAGAAGTGGACCGCCTACCACGGCCAGCCGAAGGTGCGCCTGCTCTTCGCCGAGAATATCTTCCGCCGCAACAAGTCGACCGCGCACTACCGCAAGGCGGTGCTGGACGCCACCGAGCTCTACGTCAACGTCAACTTCCGCATGGACTCCTCGGCCGAGTACGCCGACTACGTGCTGCCGGCGACCAGCCACTACGAGGCCTGGGACCTCCGCGGCGAGGTCGGCTACCACCGCTACGCCAACCTGACCATGCCGCCGCCGGGCCTGAAGCCGATCGGCGAGGCAAAGTCCGAGTGGGAGATCTGCCGCCTGCTGGCGGAGAAGATCCAGGAAACGGCGAAGCGCCGCGGCGTAGGCCCGATCGTAGACCCGGAGTTCACCGTCGAGCGGCAGGGCAGGAAGGAACCGGTCACGCGCGACCTCGACATCCTGCTCGACGAGTTCACCCTGCTGGGCCGCGTGAACACCGACCAGGACGTGGTGCGCTGGCTGATCGAGAACGTGCCGGCCTTCCAGCCGTGGACGTTCGAGGACGTCGTGCGGAACGGTTACCTCACGCTCAACACCAATGCCGGCCTCACCTCGCCGCTCTACCATGACAAGCCCTACCGCTCCTTCGAGGAGCAGTTCCATCTCAAGAAGCCGTATCCGACGCTCTCCGGCCGCCAGCAGTTCTACGTCGACCAGGAGGTGTTCCTCAGGCTGAAATGCGCCGTGCCGACGGCGCGCGAGCCGCTCGCCCCGGCGAAGTTCCCGCTGAAGTTCTATTCGCCGCACACGCGCTGGGGCATCCACTCCACCTGGCGCACGAACAAGCACATGCTGCGCCAGCAGCGCGGCGTGCCGCACGTAAACCTCAACCCGCAGGACGCCGCCGCGCGCGGCATCCGCGACGGCGACACGGTGCGCGTGTTCAACGACGTCGGCGCCTTCCGCGCCATGGCCAAGCT
>JADYYE010000263.1 GCA_020853815.1 Phycisphaerales bacterium | reverse complement strand
TGCATTCCGTGTGAAATCGGCGCCCATCCTGTCCTCCAGGGTTTGGGCACATTGTCGGGCCGTTGCTGGCTCAGGAGGTGAGCCTGCCAGGGCTGCTTTTCCCCGTTGGGCGGTTCATCCCGGGCCGGGCGGGGCAACGCTTTATACTACGCCCCGTTCGTACCGCCACCCGTTCGACCGGCCACCCATTTGCACTGGAAATCCGATGCGAGAACTGATCAGGGAATTTGTCTCCCTTGCCTGCGAAGCCCTTCCGCTGGAGGGGCCCATATACGAATTCGGCGCGTTCCTGGTGCCCGGCCAGGAGCAGCTGGCGGATCTGCGGCCGCTGTTTCCGGGCAAGCAGTACGTCGGCGCCGACATGCGCGAGGGACCGGGCGTGGACATGATCCTCAACCTGCACGACGTCGCCCTGCCGGATGCGACGGCGGGGACGGTGCTTTGCCTCGACACGCTGGAGCATGTCGAATATCCGCACAAGGCGGTGCAGGAGATCCACCGCATCCTCGCGCCGGAGGGGATCGCCATCATCACCAGCGTGATGGATTTCCCGATCCACGACTATCCCTACGACTACTGGCGCTTCACGCCCGAGGCCTTTCGCTCGCTGCTGAAGCCGTTCGCGCACTCCTGGGTCGGCCATGTCGGCGTGAAGAAGTTTCCGCATACCGTGGTCGGGATCGGATTCAAGGGAGCCCAGCCGTCTCTGGCGGAATTCGAGCGGCGCTTCGCGGCGCTGCAGGAACGCTATTTCGTCGAAAAAACCATGACCACGCTGAAGTGGCTGCGGAAGATGATCACGCCGCCGCTGCTGTCGGGCAGCGCCAGGAAGAAGCTGGGGCTGGTGCGTAGCCGCTCGAAATAGACCACCGCGCCGCCGTGCCGCGGGGACTGACTTTTCCCTCTCCCCAGCCCTCTCCCGCTCTCGGGAGAGGGAGTTACTGGTGCGTCACGCGCTGGCCGTGCTCGCGGGTGGTGTGGAAGCCGACCTTGGGCCAGCGCTCCTGGGTGACCTGCAGGTTGTACTTGTTGGTGGCGAGGAACACCGGGTTGCCGTCGACGTCGGTGGCCAGCGCGGCGGCCTGCT
>JADYYE010000086.1 GCA_020853815.1 Phycisphaerales bacterium | reverse complement strand
TTCTGAGTCGCCGCGAAGATCTCGCGCCTCGCGGCGGCGATGCCCGGGCGCATGCGACCACTCATGACGCGGTTGGTCAAAAAAGCGGAGTAATCCTTCCGCTCCGGTCGCACCCAGAACGCCACTCCGGTGAAGCCCATGTGCCCCATTGCCATCCCGTCGCCGAAAGGCTCGGAGCTCGGGTCGCCGCCCTGCCGCCAGCCGCACAGGCCTTCGTTGGGTGATGGCTTTTGATGGGATTCGCCGCTTGTAGGGGTGGCGCGGGCCTCCGCGTTCGCCGCCCAGAGTCTGGCCCCGGTCGGGCTCTTCCATAGGTAATGGAGGTAGGCGCCGAGCGCTTCGCCTGTCCCGAAGATGCCGGCATGGGCGCACTCGCCACCCAGCGCGGCACAGTTCTCGTCGTGGACCTCACCAATCAAATCCCGTCGCCGCAGGGGGCAGAAGGCTGTGGGTACGGCGGTCGCTGCGAGTCCGGGCCACCGCACACCGTAACCGAGGCCCAATGATTTCAGTTCGATACCAAGTCGATCGCGGGAAAAGTCGGCCCACGAATCGGCAAGGCGCCGGCCGTTAGTCCACTCGAGAACCAATCCCATCAAAAGGAACCCGACGTCCGAGTAGCGTTGCTCCGGCGATGGTCCCGGCGCGAGCGCCGCGGCCGCCCGGTTGAGTCCGGCGATCAGGGCCCGCTCGGCCTCGGCCGGCGGCAGGCGGAGCTCCGTCTCGGTCGCCTGCCCGCCCCCGCATCGGACCCAAAAGTTTCGCCAAGCGGGGAGCCCGGAGCGGTGGGCGAGGAGCGACCGCACCGAAAGGCCTAGAAGCCGAGGGTCGAGCTCTCGCCTTCTGTCGATCCGAGCCGCCTCGAGGCACGCCCCGACCGTTCGATCGAGACCGATCACTCCAGACTCGACGCCGGCGAAGACGAGGGGAGTCGTCACGAGCGCCTTCGTCAGACTCGCCAGATCGAAGACCGTTCGCCCGTCTGGAAGGACGGCCTCGACGGCCAGGGGCTTCGCCTCGTCTAGGCGCCCGTAGCCCCACCATGCGTGCGTGTAGAGCCCCTGGCGTTGGTAACGCTCGAGGATCTCTCGCATGCCCATGATCGCCGCATCGGGCACCGCTCACCCCTTGCGCGCGAGGAGTCGCTCGGCGAGGAGCCGGTTGAGGACCGCCGGGTTGGCCTTCCCCTGGGACTCCTTCATCGCCTGTCCCACGAAGTATCCCATCAGCTGGGTCTTCCCGGAAAGGTACTGCTGAACTTGTCCCGGGCTCGCATCGAGCACCTTGTCGACGAGCGCGGCGATCGCCCCCTCGTCGCTGACCTGGGCGAGCCCTTGCTTGGATATGATGGAATCCGGCCCGCCGTCCCCGTCCGCCATCGCGGCGAAGACGGTCTTGGCGATCTTCCCGGAGATCGCGCCCGACTGGACCAACTGGAGCAGTCGGGCGAGGTCTTTGGCGGTGACCGGTGGCTCGCTGAGCGCCCAGCCGCGCTCGTTGGCTTCCCGGAGGAACTCGGAGGCAATCCAGTTGGCCGCCGCCTTGGCCGGGACGTCCTTGGCGGCCGCGACGACGGCGTCGAAGTAGACCGCCAGGTCCTTGTCAGCGGTCAAGAGTCCGGCGTCATAGTCGGAAAGCCCGAATGTTTCCTTATAGCGCCGCGCCATCGCCGCCGGGAGCTCGGGTAGCGACTTGCGCAGGCGCTCGAGCCGCGCGCGGTCCACGACGACGGGAGGCAGGTCCGGGTCTGGAAAATAGCGGTAGTCGTGGCTTTCTTCCTTCGAGCGCATGGGCGCCGTGCGGCCCGTGCCGGCGTCGAAGAGCAGCGTCTGCTGCACGATTTTCGCGCCGTTTTCGAGCAATTCTGCCTGGCGGACGATCTCGTACTCGATCGCCCGCTCGATGCTCTTGAACGAGTTGAGGTTCTTGATCTCGCAGCGCGTGCCGAACGCCTCCGTGCCGCGCGGCCGGAGCGAGACGTTGGCGTCGCAGCGAAACGACCCTTCCTCCATGTTGCCGTCGCAGACGCCGAGGTGCCGGACGAGCGCGCGCAAACGCCGCAGAAAATCGACCGCCTCGGCCGCCGAGCGCATGGCGGGTTCGCTCACGACTTCGATCAACGGCACTCCGGCGCGGTTTATATCGACGAATGAAGCGTCCCCGCCGTGCGTGCTCTTGCCGGCATCTTCCTCGAGGTGAGCGCGCGTCAACCGCACGACCTTGCCGCCCTCGATCTCGAGGCTGCCGTTCTTGCAGATCGGGAGATCGAATTGGCTGATCTGGTAGCCCTTGGGCAGATCTGGATAGAAGTACTGCTTCCGCGCGAAAAGGCTGGCCGACTCGATTTTAGAACCGACCGCCAAGCCGAACCGGACCGCATGGTCCACAGCGGCCGTATTGAGAACGGGAAGCGAGCCCGGCATCGCCAGGCACACCGGGCAGGTCTGGTGGTTCGGCTCGGCGCCGAAGGCGGTCGAGCAGCCGCAGAAGAGTTTAGTCTTGGTCATCAGCTGGCAATGCACCTCGAGGCCGATCACGGGCTCGAACGCTGCTAGGGCAATTTCCAGGGGCGTTTGCGTCATGCGGGCGGCGCCCACGCGGGATGCTTGCCAGCGAAGTCAGCGCGCATCGCCGTCTCGAATGCTTTGGCGCAGCGGAAAAGCCGCGCTTCCTCGTCGTGCGGCGCCATCAACTGTATGCCCACTGGAAGAGGAATCGCTCCCGTCGTGAATCCGGCAGGCACAGCTAAAGCGGGAATTCCGGAGAGATTGGCGGCGATCGTGCAGATGTCGCCAAGGTACATCGCGACGGGATCTAGCGACTTCTCGCCGAATCTGAAAGCTGGTTCAGGCGCGACGGGGGAGACAAGAATGTCAACGTTCGCGAAAGCCTTTTCGAGGTCTTGGCGCAGGAGCTCTCGCACATTTTGTGCGCGTGAGTAATAGGCGTCGTAATAGCCGGAGCTGAGCGCAAACGTTCCGAGCATGATCCGACGCTTCACCTCAGGGCCAAAGCCCCTGGCCCGCGACTTCTGATACATGCTCCCAAGCGATTGCCCCTTTTCGTCCGCTCGAAGCCCGTAGCGCACGCCGTCGAAGCGGGAGAGGTTGGATGAGGCTTCCGCCATCGCGATGACGTAGTAGGTTGGAATCGCGTGAGAGAGCGATGGCACGGATACAAAGTCGATCTGGAATCCGAGGTCTTTGAGCTTCGCGACCGCTCGGTCCAAAACAGCGCGCGTCTCCGCTCCGAGGCCGTCGCCCATCAACTCTCTGACGAGTCCCAAGCGAGGCTTCGGTGCCATATGGTGAGAATCTTGGGAAACCCGAGCCTTTTCAAGAAAGCCGCGCCTCGGAGCTTCGGTGATTTGGACTTGGCGACTTGTCGAGTCACGAGGATCGAAACCTTGGATCACTTCGAAGAGGAGCGCCGCGTCGT
>JADYYE010000085.1 GCA_020853815.1 Phycisphaerales bacterium | reverse complement strand
CTCCCCGAGGTCGACGGCCGGGCCCGGTGCACGGATGGCCCGTGAACCTGGTCAGGGCTTGACCGCAGCAGCCATAAGCGGCCGTCGTCCGGTGCCGCCGGTGTCCTGGCCGTCGACCCCGGGGAGATCAACTGCAAAGCACGAATGAGCCGCCCTCCGATTCGCGGGGAGCGGTTGGGATGTTTCCGGGAAGCGGCACGCGCTCCCCCGGCCGGGTTTACAATCGCCCCTATGACGTACACCGTCCTTGCCCGGCGCTATCGGTCCAAGAGCTTCGACGAGCTGATCGGCCAGGAGCCGATCGCCCGCACGCTCCGCAACGCCATCTCGGCGGGGCGGGTGGCGCACGCCTACCTCTTCTGCGGGACGCGGGGCGTGGGCAAGACGTCGAGCGCGCGCTTGTTCGCGGTGGCGCTCAACGGCGGGACGCCCGAGGTCGATGCGGCGATCATGGCGGGGCGCGATTCGGACGTGATCGAGATCGACGCCGCCAGCAACACGGGCGTGGACAACGTGCGCGACCTGATCGCCAACGCGGCATACCGCCCGCTGCGGGGCAAGTTCAAGATCTACATCATCGACGAAGTCCACATGCTGTCGCAGGGCGCCTTCAACGCGCTCCTCAAGACGATGGAAGAGCCGCCCGAGCACGTGAAGTTCATCCTGTGCACGACCGATCCGCACAAGGTTCCGCCCACGATCCAGAGCCGATGCCAGCGCTTTGATTTCAGGCCCATCCCCCCGACGCTGATCGGCGAGCACCTGCGCGCGGTGGTCAAGCAGGAGGGCCTCGAAGCCGAGCCCGAGCTGATCCACGCGGTGGCGAAGGCGGGCAACGGCTCGATGCGCGACGCGCTGTCGCTGCTCGACCGCGTGATGGCGACCGGCGAAAAGAAGCTGAAGCTCGCGCTCCTGGAGGAACTGCTCGGGCTTCCCGAGAGCGAGCTGGTCGGCTCCCTCCTCGACGCGATCGCGGCGGGCGACGCGGGCGCGGCGCTCACGCGCACCGATGCGCTCCTCTCCAAGGGAATCTCGATCGATCAGATCATCGAGTCGCTGACCGAGCGCGTGCGCGATCTCATGGTGATGTGCGCGTGCGGCCCGGACACGACGCTCGTCGATCTCTCCGACGCGGCGCGCAAGAGCGAGGCGGCGCGGGCCCGGATGTTCGACGCCGCGGGCCTCGTCCACATGATCGCGTTGTGCGAGAACCTGCAGCGCGCGTGCAAGAGCAGCTCCTCGCCGCGGGCGATGCTGGATGCGCTGATCGTCCGCCTGTCGCTGACGGAGAAGATCGCGGACGTGACGGCGGTGGTGGCGGGTTCGGTGCTGGTGGGTTCGGGAGCCGTGACGACGGCGAGGTCGGAGTCCGCCGCAAAAAAACGCTGACGGCGGACGCGGGTTCCGCCGCGCTTCCGCCGACGCCGACATCGACGCGCCCCGATGAAACGAGCCCGAACGCCCGGATGGATGCCGCGCCGACGGGCGGACGCCCGAATTTCGCGGCGATCCGCGAGGAAGCCGCGCGAAAGAGCGAGTCACGCGCGAGCGAGATGCGCGGACGCGGGGCCCACGGCGAGATGAACCCGAGCGCCGGGAATGCGACGGCAAGCGAAGCGGGCTCTCTCGCGCCGATCACGAACCTCGCGCCGGCGGTGGTGCGCGGGCCGAGCAACGAACCAACGCCCAGGGCGCCTGTGCCGAGTGCGCCCGCGCCGCGGTCCATGCCCCTGGATGTCGCGGCGGTGTGGGCGGAGGTGAATCGGATCGCGGCGGCGAGCCGTCGACTCCGCGCCGTGCTCGGCGACCTTCGGCTGGCGAGCCTCGACGCGACGGGCGCGATGCTGGAGGGCTCCGCGCTGGCGGTCAGCGCGGCCCGCGCGGTGCAGGGAGAGCTCGCCTCCGCGTTCCAGCAGGCGTGCGGGCGGACCATCTCGATCTCGCTCCGGGCCTCGGAGGTCGCGGGCGAAGGGACGGACGGCACGGGTTCGGGCGTCAACGGCGAGCGCGGCGCGCCGAGCGCGGAGGACATGCGCAAGCACCCGCTCGTGACAGCGGCGGAAGAGCTGTTCGGCGCGCGATTGGTTCGCGTGGATGCGCGACCGGCGGGGCAGGGCAGCGCATGACCGGAAAGATGAACGAATCTGAGTCGGGCTGGAATGGTACAGATGACCGCCGCGGAGCGGTGGCAGAGAATGGCCAAGCGCACCGACCATGAGGACGTGGTCGGTGGCACCAAAAAGAACTCGCGGGCCTGACACACGCCCGTGGCACGAGAGGAACGCACGATGTTCGACAAGTTCAAGTCACTGGGCGCGCTGGCGGGGCTGATGGCCAATCAGGAGAAGCTGGCGGCGGCGGGAGAGCGGCTGAAGAACAACGCCGACCGCATGCGCTGCACCGGCCAGTCGGGCAACGGCGCGGTCAAGGTCACGGTGAACGGACGCATGCGCGTCGTCGCGGTCGAGCTGGCGTCGGGCGTCTCGCTCCCGGGCGGCGACGCGGCGGCCCGCTCGCGCGTCGCGGAGCTAGTCCGCGAGGCGACCAACGACGCGATGACCGCCGCCAACCAGAAGCTCGCCAGCGAGCTCGAAAAGGAAGCCAAGGAGCTGGGCCTGGGCGGCACCGAGCTCGGACGCGTCCTCGGCAGCATCAGCGAGTTCCTCGGGTGAACGCGCCGAACGCCGGCGGATCATCGGGCGGGGCTTCGTGGGCGGCGCCGGGAGGCGTGGTGTTTGAGGCCGCGCCGTTGGTGCGCTTGTGGCCCGCGCCGGCGGTGCATTCTTCGATCCGAGTCGAGATCGAGCCGGGCGAATCGCGGAGCGCCGCGGACGACGAGGCGTGGGGCGAGATGTGCGCACGCAACCCGCGCCTGTTCGACGGGTCGATCCTTGAAGTGCGAGGGCTCGATGGAGCGAGCGGCGTTGTTCGCGCGGTGCGGTCGCGCTATCGCCGCCTGGCCGTGCGCGAGCACACGGGCTCGCGGATCGTGCAGGTCGCGGTGCGCGCGATCGTGACGGCGACCGACGCGGGCGGGCGCGATCGTGTGTTCCTCGGCCGGCGCGGCGCGCGCACGCGGGTGTACCCGAACATGTGGGAGTCCGGTCCGGCCGGTGGCGTGCCGCCCCCCGATGACGACCCGGAGCGAGGCGGCGTGCTGACGCTCGATCGATTGCGCGAGCACCTGCGCGACGAGACGCACGAAGAGGCGGGGCTTGGGATCGAGGCGGACGGGTTCGTGCCGCTCGGATTCCTCGACGATCGCGAAGGTGGCGGGTTCGACGTGCTGATGCGGGCGCACCTGCGCCATCGCCTCGACGCGACCAGCGGCGGCGAGCTGAACTGGGAAGTGTCGGAGACGCTGTGGCTGCCGATCGATGAGGTGCGGGCGTTCGATGCCGGGCACGCGGGTGAGATCATCGGGCCGACGCGGGCGGCGTGGCGTTTTTTGGGGTGGGCGTAGAGCAACGCCAGACGACCAAATAAAGAGCGACCCAGCGCGTGGGCGACAGATTGGTCACGCCATCTGGAGCCCCCTCCTGGCCGACGTATTCACTTGTCAAAGACGCCGGGGCTGCGCGACGGGTGATGGGCCGCCCGCTGGCCTCGGTGAGGGCGCGGGGTGTACGCACGCGCTCTCCGAACAAGGGGCGGACGGACACTTTGGTGCGCACGGAGGCGGTGGTAAGCAGGCACTAGCCGGAGGGTCGTGGGTGATGGGCCATGGCCGAAGTGAAGGCCGCGGAGGGGGTTGCGCGCGGGGAGCAGGTGCGCGAAGATTATTTTCGGAAATCTGGAAAGAGGCGAAAAAGACGGACGCTTTGGTGCGCACCAGGGCGGTGATAAGCGGTTACTAACCGTGGAGAAGCGGGAATGGGGAATGGGGAAGAGAAGACGGAAGAGGATTCAACGCAGAGGGCGCAGAGGACGCAGAGGAGGAGAGGAGAGGAGAGGAGAGGAGAGGAGAGGAGAGGAGAGGAGAGGAGAGGAGAGGAGAGGAGAGGAGAGGAGAGGCGAGGAGAGGCGAGG
>JADYYE010000084.1 GCA_020853815.1 Phycisphaerales bacterium | reverse complement strand
TTGCGAAGGCTGTTGCCGGTCGGCAGGTTCGTCTGCGCCGCGATGTACTCACTCTCGAGCACGGCGCGGGCCACCGTCTGGAGTTCCGGCGGCACGACCAGCCGGGTCGGACGCAGGTCCAGGTCGTTGCCCTCGGCGTCCCGCTGCGTGAGCATCGCGGTGATGGCCTTCGTGAGCCCGTCGGCGCTCAGGTTGGTGTCGGCACCCGAGATGAAGTTGCCGTTGCCCGCCGCGAAGAATGCGCCGGCGTTCGTGAGCAGCGTGTCATAGACGAGGTCGGAGAGTTTCCGCATCGCCGCCTGGCCCATCGCGCGGGCGACGCTGTCGAACAGCGACAGGTCATCGTTGATGAGGTCGCGGCGGTCGATCGAGAAGATCTTGCCGAACGTGTCCACCTTGTACTGGGTCGTCGCCTCCTCAGCGCCGCCGTGCTTCAGTTCGCCACCGGGAGCGACCTGCTGAAGCGAGCCGGTGAACGACGGACGGATCGCCGTTGCCGTCTTGAAGTCTGGCACGGACCGCACGCCAGCAAACGCCCGCCATGTGGCCGGGCTTTCCTGATACCCATCGAGCAGCACCTTGTTCACCGCGCCGCCCAGCGCCTCGGACAGCGTGTGCGTCGTGAGCGACGCTCGCACCATGCCCTCGCGATCGGTCGGGGCCTCGACGCCCTCGTAGTGCAGGGCCGCTCGGCAGAGGTCCAGCGTGTGGGCGACTGGCAGGCCATCGGCGGCCTCCATGCACGCCGGGCCCAGGGCCATCTCAGCGAGCACCGCGAAGCCCGCCCGCTTCAGAATGGCGGCCTCGAGGATGCGAGCTCGCGGGATGCTGCCCGACTCGGCGAACCCGGCTGAGTACTTGGGCCGGGAGGCCCGCAGCACTTCCAGTACGTTGGCCCGTAGCTCATCGACGGTCATCTCGCCCGAGATGGCCTTGGCCTTCATGTCATCGACGCGCTTCTGCGCGGTGCCCCAGTCGGAGCCCATGCACGGCGTGCAGGTGATCTCGATCTGCTTGAGGCGATCGCGCTCGTCGGCGCGGATCTGGTTCTCGTCCACAGTGCTATTCGGCATGTTCGACCGTCCTTGGCGTGATGCCGCGATGGCCACCGACGTTTCCGCGTCGGCTCCAACGGGCGTGATGCTGACTTCCCGCAGTCGACCTCGCCGCACGAGCGTGAATCCGCTCGGCGACGACAGCGACCGCCCGTTGATCTCGACTGACTGATTGGGCTTCACCCGCTCGTGCTCGGTGGGCGCGACGCCGACCGACGCCTGGAACTGGAAGCCGCCCCTGGCCATCTCCACGACGTGCCGCGCCGGTTCGCCCGCGCCGCTGACCACGCCCGCGACGACGAGCCGCCCGTTGGCGACGGCAGGTTCACCGTGGCCGACGACGCTGCCGACGCTGGCGTTGTGGTCGGCCAGAAGGGGCACCTGGCCCCCGGCCTCGAGGCCCGCCAGGTCGATGGCGATGTCACCCCAGCCGGGCACGCGCATGATGCGGCCGGTGTACGCGACGACGCTGATTTTCGGGCGGGCGTCCTTGGCCGCGGCCTCGATCTCGACCTCGGCGGCCGACAGGATCATCTCGTTGGGCGTGCTCATCGCGCCACCCCCTGAGAGGCGATGTACTCGCGGGAGAGTGTGACGGCCTTGGCGAGCGCCGCCTCGTCCCACTCGAGGGCGTCCGGCATGGCGCGGTTGCACGCGTCGGCCACGTCGGGGATCGTGCCGCCCGCAGCGTCGGCGACACGCTGCATGACCGCTAGGCGCTTGGCGCGCACCTGTTTCTGGATCGCTGTGTGCTCGGCGTAGGACAGCCCCTGCTCGCGGCGGTAGTGCGCGTCGTAGGTCAGGCGGTTGGCCTGATCCAGGTCCTCAGCGACGGCGTCGATGTCGTCGGCGAACCACAGGAGACTGCGGCCGACCTGGCGGCACCCCGGCGTGGCCCGGCGCGACAACTGGTCGACGTCGATGCGCAGGCCTCGGCGCTTCAACTCCTCCGCCGCCTGCTCGGTGGACTTCGGATAGCGCCGGGCCATCGCACGGTCCACAGCGACGGGATCATTGGGCGACGCCTCCTCGAACTGCTCTCGGCAGTGGGCGTCGTATTGCTCGCGGGACGACAGGTACTTCGACAACGGCATGACTGAACCTCCGGCCCGCCACGCGGGCGCAAAGCGACTCGGACCGCGACCGCACAATGCGTCACGGCGGGCACGTGGATGGATCAGTTGCTGGTTGGCTGGCTGGATTGTTTGGGGCGGCGAAGCGCCCCCAGAGGACCTCTACGCGAACGGGCCGCTAAGTGGCGGAACATTCGGCAGATCGGCGGGGTCAGGGCTCGGTCATCCGGTGCCCTCTACATCTGCGCGCCGCCGGAAAAGTGTCGCGCCCACCGAGGAGATTCCTTTGCCGTCCGCATGTGCCTCCCGAGTACCCCTCTGCCGGACGCCCCGAGTTGTTGCGCCGACGCCCCGAGATTCCGCACCCGGTGCGGCAGCGTCCCGCCATAGGGCACCTAACCCGTCCGAAGCCGAGATCACGAGTCGATCGGTGATTTTGGCGCAGATTCCGGTCGGTCGGTTTGCATGCAGCGGTCCTCCCTCTGGATACTTATGCCAAACGGGCGCGACCTGTCCGCAAAATCTGGAAAATCTGCGATCTCGGGGGACATGGTGCATCTATCAGGCATCTCGCCGGACGGAGGGGGATGTCACGACGGGCCAGACGCAATTCTCGAACCGCTGGCATGCCTCAGCCCCGATTCATCACGGGCCGGGATACCATGCACGTTCTGGTCCCCCACCCCTCACCATGGCTGCACCCACGAGTACAAATCAGGCCGCAATGGCCGCCCAGACGGCAATCATCGGTGCTTCACAGCACGCGGTCACCGACATCAATCGGTTCACCCGAAAGGTCCTGGTTACTCGGGGCGGGCGCATGGGAAGCGGCATGGGGACGCTGCTGGAGTCACTCTGGGGGTACTCCGTCAACAGGCAACTCAAGGATCGCTTCGGGGACACCATCGAATTGGCATGGCTGGCCGATCACGAGTACAACGACTTCGCCGTCGTGACGCGAAATGCGCCTTGGGCCTCGGCGACACGCGATGGCGAATTGTTTCGCATCGAAGCCAAGTCGATGGTGGTGGGCGCTGACGAGTCCAAGGCACACTTCGACGAGATCAAAGAGAACCTCGGCGAGTTTGATTTGTTGCTCATCTTGGTGTGGGCCTGGGAAAAACGAGAGGGAGACCGCGTTCAGCCCGTCATCAAGGGGCTATGTCTGTCGCCGGCGAGGGCCGTGGCTCGTGTCAGGGATGCACTACACGTTGCCCGCGGCGGCAGTTTTGTGGATCAGACGAAGTGCCCGGACAAGTGCGTTGCCACGGCGTGCCGACATCATGGCGAGGCCCTGAACGCGAGCGGCAAACGCGAGCGCGGGACGGGGCCGGATGCGTGCCGTGTTTCCAGCAAGGTGTCATTCGCTGCCAACTTCGGGGGGATGGTCCGCATGCTCAAGACGGACTCTTCAGGAGCCCGGGCCATTCTGCGCAGGCTCCGGGCCGAGGATGCCGACATCAACGCGTTCGTGTCTTTTATCCACACGTTCTTTCCTGGCGAGGAACTGAACCAATTCTCCACCGCGGAATGGCAACAGATCGCCGCGCATTGCGGTATCGTCGCCGACGGCCTCGGAAAGGCCGCCATCGCCGAGGCTGTTCGAAAGAGCGATCCTCAATACCAGTCGAAGATCGTCCGTTTGTTTGCCCCTGCAAAATAATCCTCAGAAGAGTTGGGGCGAGCCTCGAGACCTGATTGGCCAGCGGTGCGCATCAGGAAGACCCAGATCCTCCAACGGTGTCGAGGTATCTGGAAGGCAAAGTTCGTCCAGGCCGGGGACCTGGCCACCTTCCGAGAGCACCGTCTCAAGGCCCTCCAAGAACCGCGGGTGATCGGTAGCCATTCGGCACCGGAACTCCCGCCTCGCCTTCGCAAGAGATGTTGCGACATCCGCCAGGGCCCGTTGAACCTCTAGTGGGGGCACCGGCACCGCAATCTCCAACAGGTCATCAATCTGGAGCCTGGGGAGCGCGGAGCCCGTCTGACGGTTGGCCGTCCGGCCGGACACGAAATGTGAAGCAAGCAGTTCCCGCAGGAAACGGGGCTCGATCCGCTTCCGATCAGGAACGAGCACGTAGAACTCGCCGGAGCAGATGCCAGTCGAAAGTGGCGACTCAGCAACCATGACCTTGTTCAGATATGGACGCAAACGTCCATACAACAGATCGTGCTCCCGAAAGACCTTCGAACGTGACTTGATTGTCTTTCCCCTTGCGGGGGCGTAGCCAACGAGATCGCCGGTGTGGGACTCGACGTGTTCGAGGCCCAAGAAGTGGAACGTGTGGTCGGGATACTCCTGAGGGTCGAGCGCCTCGCCGCGCTCTGCAACCAGATCGCCGATCCGACTCAAGGCGTACACAGATTCGGCGAGTCGGAGTGTTGTCGGTTCGAAGAACTCGACCTTCCAGCGACCGCTCGCCAGAAAAGTCGGCATGTCAACTGTTTCCATCCACATTTACCAACCCTCCTTTGCGAGGAATGTGCGGCACGCTTCAGCCATCGCTGCGAGTTCTGAGTTGTTCAGATCCCGTCCTGCGGCGTCGTAGCCCACAGAAGACACGGAGCCAAGGAAGACGTTGGTCCCGTCGCATGTCTGCTCTCCCGGCATTCGTCGCCGGGCAAAGAGCACGCTCGTTTTCACATTGGCACCGAATGGCGAAAACGTCTCGATTGGGAGACTGATGATCGCTCGCACGACTACCGCACGCGACAACCAGTCGCGAACATATTGCGCTCCAGGATTTGCGAGAATGCCGTCGGGCAGAACGATGCCAATCCTGCCACCCGGACGCAGAAACTGAATGGATCGATCGAGCCCAAGCACTTCAAGCGGTACGCTCTGCCGCCCCGGAGCGATAGTGAATGGGCCGAGGCGATTGATCGCTCCATCTTTGAGCAATGAACCGAATGGCGGATTCGTCAACACCACATCGAAAGTCTCGGGCGCGAGGGGCGACAGGCTCCCAAATGGCGAGAGGGAATCGGCGAAGTGATACGTCATATGTGCGCCGCCCTGCAGAACCATGTCGGTGAGCGCGATGCGGACCATGCGGTCGCTTTTCTCTATCGCGTGCAAACGCTCGGCGGTCCCGTCTTGGGTCACACGTGCACCGCTGCTGACTCGTGACTCAGAGAGGAAATGCCCCGATCCGGCGAACGGATCGAGAACCCGTTCGTTCGCCAGTGGACGAACAACATCGACCATGAAGCGAATGACAGGAAGCGGAGTAAAAAACTGCCCCATTCCTGCTCGCATCACAGGAGATAGCACCTGCTGAAATGCCCGCGCCTTGATGTCGAGATCTGAATCGACCAACGCGAACGGCTCAAGTTGGGCGAGTACCTTGGCAAGCGCCGCCGTGCTGGCCATCATTGGACCGGAGAACACGCCGCGCGGAGCCGGCCCACGTTCGAGCAGCCCGAGCAGGCCGGACGAAACGGCACTCTCATATAGCGATCGCGCGGTCGCGGCGAGATCGTCATCGCTGAGGCACACCCATCGCTGCAGTCGCATCGCCTCGCCAGCAGCGGTCGTTGACTCGTCATAGGTCTTGACCAGAAGAATTTTGCACAGTTCGTCGAGGGCGGCGTCGGGGTGCAGTCCATCGATATCCCTCAGATCACTGTGAACCTCAAAAAGCAACCTTTCAACACGCTGTGCGAGTGCGACTTGTGATCTGCCGGACACGACGGTCGCTCCCGCTCGCACAAATGGTTGGAGTGTGGGGTCGGGTCGACGTAGCAGGACAGAACCGATGCCCGTTTGTCGATGCGTGCCGTCATGCCCTGGCTTTCTGCGCAGCACAATGGTCGCGTCGGGGTCACCGTTCGTGATCACCGCCGTCGTGACGATTGACTGGCCTGCAAGCAGTGGTTCGACGGTCGCGGCCAGTTCACGAAGGCTCTTCGACTCGGAAAGCAGCAGCCACAAGAACGGCGCTCCACTCGCGGAGAGGATCGATATCCCGTCTGCTTCATGAGCCGGGATTCCGTCCAGGGACAGGGGAGCAACCCGGTCGCGCCGGGCTTCAACGGGCAATCCCAGATGCCCTGACGCGAATGCGAGTGCAGCGGAATCGCTGACAGCGTCGCTGGTCTTTCGACGTGATTTGGACGCGGGTTTCGACTGGAGTCTTGTCATGGGTAGGCCTCTCGTTCGGGCCAACCCTAACGCAGCCGCGACGGATTGTCAAATCCAAGCAGACGGCTGTCGCGTAGTTGATCGTATTTTGTATGGGCTGACACACTCGGCCCATCCTCCGATTCTACCGCATCTCGACGCCGCCCGATCCCCAAGTGAAGTACACGCGTGTCAGACGGGTAAGCAGCGTGGACACGCTCCTGCCCAACACCGACGCGGTCAACCAGACGACCTTCACGCCCAACGCCCAGGACGCCACCAGCGTCACGGTCAACAACGGGTCGCGCTTCCAGGTCGGCGACCTGGTGCGCCCCGGCAACGCGTCGGAGATCATGCAGGTCACCGCGATCGCGACCAACACGCTCACCGTGGTGCGCCGCTACGGCGGGACCCCGGCGTCGAACCTCTCCAACGGGCTCAAGCTCACGATCGTGGGCAACGCCGCGCTGGAGGGCGCCGACGCGCCGGCCTCCCGCTTCACCACCCGCTACCGCAAGCAGAACTTCACGCAGATCTTCGCGGCGTCGGTCGAGGTGTCGGGCTCGATGCGGGCCGCCCGCGTCTTCGGCGCCTCCGACGAGCTCGACTTCCAGAAGCAGGAGCGCATGCGCGAGCTCCTGCGCGACCTGGAGAACACCGTCATCAACGGCACGGCGCCCAGCACGGGCCAGCAGGGCTCGGCGAGCGTGCGCCGCTCGATGAACGGCATCGTCCGCCAGGTCTCGACCAACCAGTTCGTGCCCGGGCAGAACGGGTTCCCTTCGGGCGGCGGCGCGGGGACCGATCTCAACGACGTGGTGCTCAACGCCGCGCTCCGCAGCGTGTGGGAGCAGAGCGCCGGGCGCATCGACACCATCGTGTGCGGCGGGATGCAGAAGCGCCGCATCAACCAGCTCATCAGCTCGAGCCGCGCCTACGCGCCCGAGGACACCAAGGTCCGCGACCTGGTGAGCGTCTACGAGAGCGACTTCGGCGTGTGCAAGGTGATCGTGAGCCGCTGGGTGCCCGCGGACACCGTGCTCTTCCTCGACAGCTCGCGGATCGAGGTCATGCCGCTGCGCGGGCGCAGCTTCGCGTACCAGCCGCTGGGCGCGGCGGGCGACCGCAGCGCCGGCCTGGTGGTCGGCGAGTACACGCTCGAGTTCCGCAACGAGAACGCGCACGGGCTGGTCCGCGGCCTGTCGACGACCTGACGTGGGAACGCCGGGCCCGTGAGGGCGTCGCCCGGCGAAGGGAGGCCCGGCCCGGGATGAGAGTCCCGGGCCGGGATTGGACAGATAGGGAGTGGGGAATCGGGAAGGGGAATGGTGAAGGAGGCGAATCCGCACGACTCCCCATTCCCCATTCCCGACTCCCGGCGTTTCGCGCATGGCGCGCGACATTCAAAGGAGTTCTCCGATGTTCGCACACGACCGTGATCTCTTGGCGATCGAGCCCAACGTGTTCCATGAAGTCTCGTGGATCGGGCAGAGGCTGGTGAAGGGGACCGGCGACCTCGACGACGGCGTGCTGACGCTCGCCACGTTCGACCGCGACTTTGTCGTGGCGGGCGTGGATGTCGGGCACGTCGTGGTCGTCAACAACGTCGCGTATGAGATCGTCGAACGCGTGAGCGCGACGGAGGTGGCGGTGTCGCGCTGCCGCGCGAGCGTGGACGCGGCGGCGGTGTGGCCGGCGGATGCGGCGGGCGCGAGCGTGGAAGTGCGGACGTTCGGGCCGCAGGTGGGCATGACGCACGATCTGGTGCTGCGCCTGCTGGGCCTTGAGAGCGCGGAGATTCCGGGCGCGGTGGGCGCGGGCGCGGTGGTGAACGGCGCGGCGCTCTCGCGGGTGGAGGCGCTGGGCGCGTTGCACCTGGTGTACGCGGCGGCGGGATCGCTGTCGGGGCCGGGCTCGGCGCTGTGGGAGCGCGCGGAGATGTACCGGCGGCGCTTCGCGGCCGAGCGGCAGACGGCGGCGGCGCGGGTGGACACCGACGGCGACGGCGTGGCGGACGCGACGCGGCGGATGAATGTGGTGTGGCTCGTCAGGGGCTGACGGGAAGTCACGGAGTCACGAAGTCACGAAGTCACGAAGAAGAGTGCAAGGCCGTGTGTGCGGTGAGGAGAGAGCGATGCTGGTGCTGAATCCGAGCGAGGTGGTGTTCGCGGGCGAGGTGTGGGGCCATGTGCGGAGCGTGGCGATCGATCGCGTGGCCGAGGAGGTGATCGCGGAGCGCGGCGAGGGAGGGGCGGAGGTCGTGTTCGCGGATGTGGCGTCGGCGCGCGTACACGTGAAGGTCGTGCGCGAGATGCACGACAGCGAGCTGTCGTCGCCCCGGCCGGGCCAGAGCGCGGTGCTGGTGCTGGTCGCGTCGCTGGGCGCGTCGGACGCGAGGAAGAAGACGGTTTCGATGCAGGCGGTGGTGACGAGCGTGCGGCACGAGGTGAGCGGGCGCGGCGCGACGCGGGCCGTGGAGTTCGTGGCGATCTCGGCGGACGGGCATTCGGACCCGATCACGGTGAGTGGGGAGTGGTGAAAAGGAGAAGTCACGAAGTCACGAAGACACGAAGTCACGAAGTGACGAAGAGACGAAGAGACGGAGTGAAGAGAAGCAAAGAGAAGAGGCGGCATACGGAAGTGGATGGCGCGCGGTTTGGGGCGCGGGGCGAGTTGTGGAGGTGAGTGATGGCGAGTTCGTTCAAGTCGAAGAACTTGTTCGGGAGCGGGCCGAACGTGTTTGGGATGGGCGTGCAGGGGGAGCTGGCGCCGCTGAACATTTCGCTGGGGATCGGTGACTCGGGGTCGACGCTGCTGGGCTTGCTGGAGCTGAACGTGACGGTGGAGGGGCGGTTGGTGGCGGCCAGCGAGGGCGCGTTGTGGGCGCTGCGCGACGCGGTGACGGCGGAGTTGGCGCACCCGCCGTCGGCGGGCACGCTGGTCGACAACGCGGGGCGCACATGGCTGAACATGACGTTCATCTCGTACACGGAGACGGCGGTGGCGCGCGGACGGGCGTGGAGCGTGGCGTACAAGGCGGTGTTCAGGAGGATGGCGGGGTGAGAGGGACGTGGTCGAGCGGCGAAGGTCGGGTTGAGGAAGCGCCAATGAGATGGGCCGGCGCCGTGGTGGGAACGATCCTTGTTGCTTTGGAAAGGACGAGATCGGAGCGGGGTTGAACCGGCGTCCGATCGGGGCCGCTGTCCAAAGGCGTGAGGCGCAAGGGGGGTTGAGGTTGGAGGTGAGGCGCGCGTCGGCGGCTCGGTGCGCCAACAATGGGCATCCAACACGAAACAAGGAATGGAGCGAGCTTTGCCGACGAATCCCGACGTTCTCAGGCCGGACGATCCCGCGATTCTGGACCAGCTCGACGCCCTGATCGAGCGGACGGGCGGGGTGCCGGGCTCGTTCGACACGCGCCTGGTGCGTGATTTTCTGGTGGCGGGTCTGCGGCTGATTCCCGACGGTCGCGACACGGGGGAGTTGAAGCTGCTCTCGTCGGCGGTGCGTGAGCTGCGGCACGCGTACGACGTGTTCGGGCGGTTCAAGGAGCCGCACAAGGTGACGATCTTCGGGAGCGCGCGGACGCCGGAGGGGCACCCGGACTATCGGATGTGCGTGGAGTTCAGCCGCCTGATGGCCGAGGCGGGCTGGATGATCATCACGGGTGCGGGCGGCGGGATCATGCAGGCGGGTCATGTGGGCCCGGGGCGTGACGCGTCGTTCGGGGTGGCGATCCGCCTTCCGTTTGAGACCAACGCGAACAAGGTGATCAAGGGGGACGAGAAGCTGATCACGTTCCGCTATTTTTTCACGCGGAAGCTGATGTTCATGAGCCAGGCGGAGGCGGTGGCGCTGTTCCCGGGCGGATTCGGGACGATGGACGAGGCGTACGAGGCGTTGACGCTGGTGCAGACGGGCAAGAACACGCCGATGCCGATCGTGATGCTGGAGGGCGAGGGCGGGAGCTATTGGAAGGGGTGGGACGCGTGGGTGCGTGAGCACCTGATGTCGCGCGGGCTGATCTGTGCGGAGGACACGGGGATTTATTACATCGCCAAGAGCCCGAGCGACGCGGCCGAGCACATCCGGGCGTTCTACCGGAATTACCATTCGTCGCGGTACGTGCGCGACGACTTTGTGATGCGGCTGAAGAAGCCGATCGGGGCGTCGGACATCGAGCGATTGGGCAAGGAGTTCGAGCCGATCATCAAGAGCGGGACGATCAGCCTGCGCGGGCCGTACGACGTGGAGACGGACCATCTCGATCTGCCGCGGCTGGCGTTCACGCACACGAAGTCGCACTTCGGGCTGATCCGTCGGTTGATCGATCGGGTGAATGAGTGCGCGACGGTGTGAGAGATGAAGGCAATGGGGAATGGGCAATGGGGAATGGGGAATGGGGAGTGGGGAAGAAGAAGAGGGAACGCGCCGGGCGTGAAAGGAATCTGCGGCATTCGTGATTCGGCATTCGGAAGAGAAGGCGGAACGCGGAGGAATCAGAGGAGGGCGGAGGGACGCGGAGGGGAGCTGGGAGTGGGGAATGGGGAAGAGGCAATGGCGGATCGTCCTGTTTGGACTGAGTCCGCGTTGGGCCTGGTGATCGGTCGGTGAGCCTGATTGGGCGAACCTTGTGGGCGGGTGGAGCGTCTGACCGGCTGAGGTTTCGGAGTGACGATGACGCGCGAGGGAAGCGAGCCATTCGGGCGTGGGTGTACGGTTCTCTCGACGCCGCTCCTCGTGGCGGTGCGCGCGGCGTTGATCGCGTGCGGGTGCGTGCTGCTGACGGCGTGCGGGAGCGACGGCGCCGTGCCGGAAGCGGGCGCGGACGGCGCGTCGAAGGAAGTGGCGGGGTCCGCGTCCTTGCGCGGCACGATCGCGGGGTTGGAAACGCAGACCTGGGTGGTCAACGACACGACCGGCGAGGTGGGGCGGGCCCTGGCGGGGTATGGGGCGGGGGAGTGGCCGGGGAAGGCGGAGCAGGTTCGGGTGTGGCGGGCGGCGGGTCTGCGGATCGTGGCGGTGCCGGAGGCGGACGTGCCGAAGGTTCGGGGCGTGCTGTCGCTGATCGGGCCGCTGCAGCAGCGGTGGAACGGTGAACTGGCGAAGTGGACTCCGATCCTGGCCGGGCCGTCGTGGGAGGGGGAGCGGGAGCTTTCGATCGCGTCGGGGGCGGGGCTGCGCGAGCGTGAGCCGGTGATGCTGTCGGCGGGGCGGATTCGGTTGCTGGCGCGGGCGTACGTGATGCCGACGCTGGCGGGAGAGAAGCTGGAGTCGCGGCTGACGATCGAGCTTGTGCCGCAGCACGAGGAGCCGGACGGCTCGGCGCGGGCGCTGTCGCGGCAGCTTCGCGGGGGTGGCAAGGCGGAGCAGCGCGGGATGGTTTTTCGGCGGATGGCGGTGGAGTTTGTGGCGCGGCCGGGCGAGTGCTATTTCATCACGGGCGACGCGCCGGAGATGGAGTGGGTGGCGGACGGCGAGCGGTCGAACGATGCGCCGGGGCCGGAGATGTCGCGTGAGGGGCGGGTGGAGGGCGCGCCGACGCTGGGGGAGGCGATGCTGACGGACGTGAACCGCGAGGGAACGATGCGGGCGCGGGTGGTGCTGGTGCTGACGCCGAAAATCCCCGGGACGTTCACGCTGCTGGGTCGGTAGTCAACTTATTTTTTCTTATGTCCGTCCTTGTCGGTGCTCGCGGGGGCGGGCTCGGCGGGCTTTGGGTTTGCGTTGTCGGCGCTCAGGGGAGCGCCGGTCTTGGTTTCGCCGGGCTTGGTCTCGGCGGGCTTGGTTTCGGCGGGCTTGGCTTCGGCGGGTTCGGTCTGTGCGGGTTTGGTCTCGGTGGGTTTGGATTCCGCGGGCTTCTCGCCGGGTTTGGCGGCGGCGGGCTTGCCTTGGCCCTCGGGTCGGCCCTGGCCTTCGGGGCGAGTCTGGCCATCGGGGCGAGCCTGGCCATCGGGACGGCCCTGGCCTTCGGGGCGGCCTTGGCCCTCGGGGCGTTGGCCACCGGGATTTCGCCCGCGCATGGCGGGGGATTGCGGGGCGATGGGCTGGCCGTCCTCGCCAAGGGCGTATCCGACCGCCTCAAGATCCGCCTTGGCCCAGGGCTGGGCGAGCACCTCGCCGGGGGAAGGATCGCGCACCAGGACGAGTTGTCCCTCGGTGAGGCCTTTCATGATTTCGGCGACCTTGCTGGAGCGTCGCCCGAGCTGAACGGGGACGCGCTTGAAGCGCGGGCCGGACTCGGTGTAGACGTAGTTGACGGCGCCGTCGTTGAAGACGGCCTGGACGGGGATGGTGAGGGTTTCGCTGACCTGGTCGAGGGTGAGTTCGGCCTCGCAGCGCATGGAGGGTTTGAGGCCGTGTCCTGTTTCGGTGGCCATGCCGATCTTGACGGTGTACTCGCGGAGGTTTGGGTCGCGCCAGCCGCCGGTTTCGGCGAGGATTCCGATGGAGTCGACGCGGCCGACGAAGGTTTTTCCGCCGGCGGCGTCGATTTTGAGGCGGGCCGCTTGGCCGGGGCGGACGCGACCGGCGAGGCTTTCCTGGACGCGGACGGAGGCGACCATCTCGCTGGTGTCGGGGAGGATCATGATGAGTTCGTTGGGATAGACCTTGCGGCCGATCTGCATGACGCCGTCGCCGCCGCCCATCATGTTGCCGCGGCCGCGTTCGAGGCTGGTGGCGAAGACGACCAGTCCGTCGGACGGGGCCTTGATGGTGCAGTTCTGGAGGTCGGTCTTGAGCTTGGCGAGGCGCTGCTCGCGGAGGGCGAGTTGCTGGCGTGATTTGGAGCGGGCGGCGTCCTTGCTGGCGAGCTCGATGCCGTTGTTGAGGTTGACGCGTTCGAGGTCGGCCTTGGCCTCTTCGACGTCGGAGAGCTTGCTCTTCTGGTCCTTGGGGAACTCGTAGTTTTCGTAGACCTTGGCGTCGAGGTCGGCGGTGACCCAGGCGGAGCAGGCTTCGATATAGGAGACCTCGTCGCGGTCGCGTTCGTCCTTGGAGAGGAAGCCCTGCTCGTGGAGCTTCTCGCTCTGGATGAGTTTCTCGGCCAGGCGCTGGAGCTCGAGGTCGGCTTTTTCGCGGGCGGTCTGGAGCTTCTGGCGCTTGGTCTTCACGTCGCCTTCGAGCCACTGCTGGAGGGCCAGCTCGGCCAGATCGACCTTGAGCTGGGCCTGACGGGTCTTGGAGGTGTTCTCGATGACCTGGATGCTATAGGAGTTTTCCGCCGCGACGAACTCGGCCTTGGCGGATTCGACCGCGAGCTGCTGGTCGTTCAGGCTGTCGGTGATCTTCTCGCTGTTGAAGAGGACGATGGTGTCGCCGGCCTTGACGGTCTTTCCTTCGGCGACGATCTCGGTGATGATCGCCTCGCTCTCGAGCTTGTTGCGGATCTCGATCTGGTTGCGGGCTTCGAGCTCGCCGCTGGCGGTGGTGGTGATGTCGAAGGCGGCCTTGGTGACCGGGGCGCGATCGGAGGTGGCGCCGGCCTTGGGGCCGGCGGGGGCTTCGGGCTTGAGGGCGAAGTACCCGATCGAGCCGACGATGGCCAGGAGGACGACGGCGACACCGACCTTTGTGGACGAGCCGCGCCGGGCCGGCTGCCTGGTCTCCCGCACACCCTGGAGAGCTTGGTCGATTCGCATGAGGGGCTCCGCAAAGCGCGCGTGGCGGTGGATGGGATGGGTACGGAAGAGGTGTACCGCTGGTTCGCCCGCCCGGCCGCGGGGGATTCTAGGAAGGGGGTGGATTCCAAATGGCCAAAGCGCCAAATGGCAAGATGTTACGGCGGAGTGGGGGATGAGGGGTCAGGTGGGGCAATGGGGAATGGGCAATGGGGAATGGGCAATGGGGAATGGGGAATGGGGAATGGGCAATGGGCAATGGGGAATGGGGAATGGGGAATGGGAAGGCGAGCAACATGAGGTGAGGTCGTTCTCGGCGAGGCGTGCGGATACAACAGAGTTTTTCGCGGGCGCGCAACCTCCAAGTGTTCGAGTGGCCCACCCTTGCAACCCGGGCATTCGACGCCAAAGGAAGCGGCCTTGGCATCTGAACGATCGAGGTGCGGGGGTTTTCATCACCATTGCCCGTTCTCTATTGCCCATTGCCCCTCGAGCCGCCGCCCGCGCGCTGACGCGTGCGACCGCGCCGATTGACGTGGGTCCGCGTGAGCGGGTGTACGCTGTGCATCATGGCGGATCGGATTTTGATCGTGGTGGCGGCGGAGCGCGAGGCGCGGGCGGTGCTGGAGGCGCTCGGGGCGGGTGATGGGGTTGGGGTTGGGTCGGCGGGCGAGCGCGAGGTCGGGTTGCCGGGCGAGTGGGAGCAGGCGTCGCTGGGGCGGATCGACGTGGTGCGGAGCGGCGTGGGGAAATCCAACGCCGCGGGGGCGACGGCGAAGTTCCTCGATCCGTCGCGCCATCGCCTGGTGATGAACGTGGGGATCGGCGGGGCGCTGCCGGGATCGGGGCTGTCGGTCCTGGACGCGGTCGTCGCCGACGAGTGTGTCTTCGGCGATGAAGGGGTGCGCACGCCGGAGCGGTTCCTGACGCTGTCGGAGGTCGGGTTCCCGTGCATGGCGGGGCGGCGTGACAGCGTGGCGAGCGAGGCGGGGGCGGCGCGCGAGCTTGGGCTTGGGCTTGGGGACGCGATGCGTGTCGGCGCGATCGCGACGGTGTCGGTGTGCTCGGGCACCGACGAGCTGGCGGCGGAGATTCGGGCGCGCACGGGGGCGATCGCGGAAGGGATGGAGGGCGCGGCGTGCGGGCTGGTCGCGGCCCGCGCGGGCGTTCGATTCGCGGAGCTGCGCGTCATCAGCAACCGCACGGGACGGCGCGACCAGCAGGGGTGGAATCTCGCCGGCGCGTTCGAGCGCCTGGGCGAAGTTCTCGGACCGATGCGCGCGGCACGCTGATCGCGCGCGGCGATATGCATGAAGGGTGGTCACGGCGCGTGCTCGCGGTGGGCTGGTGGTGAACGTGCGTGGCGGCGGTTATCGCGGCGGGTTCATCGCGGGCGGTGTTCGACGCCTGTGCCGCGTGGCGCGAGGGTGACGCCTTCACAATCCTCGGCATGGGTCTTCCCGGGCGTGGGGCGGTGAATCGCCTTGGACGCCGCGCCGATGTTGCACGAGGTCTGGCGCCGGGGCTCGTGGCGTGCGGGTCATGGGGCCCGGTTATGGGTCGAGTCGGCGTCGATGGGGAGCGTGCAAGGCATGGACCTTTCGAAGTTCAAGAAGCTGGGCTCGCTGCAATCGCGGACGATCTTCGGGTCGGCGAGCCCGGCGATCGGTCTGGACTTCGGGGTCACGGGGCTGAAGATTCTGCAGATCTCGGAGGGGTCGCCCCCGGCGCTGGTGGCGGCGGCGATCGTGCCCACGCCCGAGCATCTGCTGCATGATCACGCCAAGCGATTCGCGTTTCAGCTCGACGCCCTGCCGCGCGCCATCAAGGCGGGCGGGTTCAAGGGGACGCGGGTGGCGTGCGTGGTTCCGGCGGCGGAGACGTTCTGCAAGCTGCTTCAGGTGCCCAAGAACAACGGGATTCCATTGGACGAGCAGGTGGCGATGACGGCCAGCGCGGCGCTGGAGTGCCCGCCGGACGCGATCATCTGCCGTTCGGTGGAGTTGCCCTCGAGCAACGCGACGCGGACGGACGTGCTGTGCACGGCGGTGCCGCGGGCGATCGTGGACCGGCTGCTGGGGGCGTGCCGGGCGGCGAAGCTGGAGCTGGTGGGCATTCACGACGAGTTTACAACGCTTCTGCGTGCGTTCGCGGCGGCGTCTCCGACGGTGGACGACTCGGGGGTGACGACGGCGTACCTGGACATCGGGGCGGCGGCGACGGAGCTGGTGATCGCGCACGGGAAGCAGCTGGCGTTTGCGCGGACGATCCCCGCGGGCGGGCTGCTGTTCGACGAGTTCGCGGGCGAGAGCCTGGGGTACGACCATGTGGCGGCGCACAACGCGCGGCTGGAGGTCGACGCGGCGGACGCGTCGGGCGGGGCGATCGTGACCGAGCTTCGGAGCCCGGACCTCTCCGAGGCGATCGCGATGCTGTGCGAGGAAGTTCGGCTGTGCCTGCGGTATCACGAGACGCTGTTCCCGTCGCGGAGCGTGGATCGCGTGGTGCTGACGGGTGGCGAGTCGCGCTGCCGGGCGTTGTGCGTGCGGATCGCGCGGCAGCTCCGGTTGCCGGCGCAGCTGGGGGACGCTTTGGCGCTGGTGTCGCGGACGGGGACGGAGCCGTCGATGGGCGTGGACCTGTCGAAGCCGCAGCCGGGGTGGAGCGTGGCGCTTGGGGTGTGTCTGTCGCCGACGGACCTGTGATCGGTGAGCGAAGGAGCCAGGACGATGAACAACCCGTTCAAGAGGGCGTCGGGGACGGCGAGCGTGGGTGGGAGCTTCCTCCCGGGCGAGTACGTGGTGAAGAAGGCCGAGACGCGGGCGAGCCTGATCGGGCTGTCGCTGTTCGGTCTGGTGATGCTGGGGGTGGTGGGGGCGTTCTTCATGAGCAACCGGCGGTGGTCGAACATCCGCCAGGAGCGGGAGCTGATCAACACGCACTACACGCAGGAGGCGCAGAAGATCGAGCAGCTCAAGCAGCTGGAGTCGCAGCGCGGGCAGATGCTGGACAAGGCGGGGGTGGTGGCGGCGCTGATCGAGAAGGTGCCGCGTTCGATCCTCATGGCGGAGCTGACGCAGCGGATGCCCAAGGACGTGACGCTCCTGGAGATGGAGCTCAAGAGCAAGCGGCTGGACAAGGAGAAGTCGGCGGGCGAATCGGCGGCGGCGGTGGGGAAGGCGGCGGCGTCGAAGGTAAAGAACCTTTCGAGCAACGCCAAGGACGCGCCCAAGAAGGCGGACCCCAAGGCCAAGGGCGACGCCAAGGGCAAGGGGAAGGACGCCAAGGACGGGGCGCCCGAGCCTTCGAAGGTGGTGGCGCCGAGGTTCGAGTTCACGCTGACCCTGGGGGGCGTGGCGGGGGTGAACAACGACATCGCGTCGTACCTGGGCAACCTGCAGGCGTGCCCGCTCTTTGAGAGCGTGGAGTTGCAGTACATCAAGGAAGCGATGATGAACGACCTGTCGCTGCGGCGGTTCGAGATCACGGCGCGCCTCAAGCCCGAGGCCGACTGGATCGACGTGCTGAGCGCGGAGGATCGGGAAAAGGTGCTGGCGGCGCGGAAGCGCGACCCGCTCAAGGGCGTCACGCTGCCGGCGACGGTTCCGGGCGGTGTGAAGGGGAACGCGGTGAGCGGCGTGGAGAAGGAGGGTCGGGAATGAAACTCAGCGCCCGGATGATCGTGCTGATGGTGCTTCTGTTGGCGGTGCCCTTGTCGAGCTACTGGCTGGTGTTCAGGCCGCGGGATGCGCGGATGGAGGCGGCGCGTGGCGAGATCGACCACATGAAGTCGATGCTGGACAAGCTGCGTCTGGAGACGGCGCGGAACGACGACCTGGTGCGTGCCAACGCGCACATCAAGGAGAGCGTGGACGCGATCGAGGCTCGTCTTCCCAACACCAAGGAAGTGGACGCGATCGTGCGTCAGGTGTCGGACCTGGCGGTGCAGGCGGGGCTGGACTCGCCTTCGGTGAAGTCGCTGAAGCCGGTGCCGGCGGCGCTCTTCATGGAGCAGCCGATGGAGCTGTCGCTGGAGGGCGACTTCCGCGGGTTCTACGAGTTCCTGATCAAGCTGGAGCAGCTCCCGCGGATCACGCGGGTGTGCGACATGAAGATCAAGCGGAACGAGGAGGGCGACGGGCGGATCAAGGCCGATTTCACGCTCAGCATCTACTTCCAGGAAGCCAAGGGGAGCAAGTCATGAACGACCGACCGGGACCGGGCGCCGAGGGCGCGGATCGCACGCAGACCTCGTCGTTCCTGAGCGACATCCGCGGCGGGGGCGGCGCGGGCGAAGCGGACGGCGCGCCGGCCAAGAAGCGATCGAAGCCCTCGGGCTCGACGGCGCTGGTTTTCAGCGGCGTGCTGGCGGGCGCGGGCGTGTTGGTGGCGATGCGCTTCTTCGGGCTGGGTCCGGTGGCGGCGTCGGCCAAGGTGGATGTTGATTACCAGGCGCCCGCCAACGCCAAGGCGTTGCAGGCCGACCACGAGCGGGTGCTCAATACGCTGGAGCGGAGCACGGCGGCGGTGCAGGCGCAGACGCCGACCGACAAGCTCCAGAAGAATCCGTTCCAGCTGGTGGGCGCGCAGCCGGCGTCGGAGGCCGAGGCGCCGGCGGACGACGGGAAGAGGGCGGCGGAGCTGGCGGCCAAGCAGAAGGCCGAACGTCGCGGCAAGATCGAGAGCGCGTTGTCGCAACTGAAGCTTCACAGCGTGGTGGGCGGTCGGGTGCCGGTGGCGCGCCTTGGGGATCAGACGGTGAAAGTCGGCGACGTGGTGTCTGAGCTGTTCACGGTGACGGCGATCGGCGGGCGGAGCGTGGCGCTGACGGTGGACGGGGAAACGTACAACCTTGTGATGGACGAGGGCGAGGGTCGGGGCAAGAAGGGCGGCAAGTGAACAACGGGGGCGGAGGCGTGGGCAAGCATCGGATCGACGACATCCTGAACGAACTTGGGATGAACCCCGACGCCGCACGCGCCAGGCGGGCCGCCACCCCGCCCGGCGAAAGCGAGGCCAAGCCGAGCGCGGGCCCGCTGCCGACGATGCCTTCGCACCAGGCGGTGGCGACGCTGCCGGACCTTCGCGCGATCGACCAGAAGGGCAAGGTGTTCGCCGATTTTTACATGCCCGACCCGACGGAGCGCGAGGGGAACTCGCTGGCGCGGCTCGAGCAGCTGGTGCTGGAGCGGAACATTCTGCCCGGCGACAAGCTGGCGATCGCGGCCAACGTGCTCAAGCAGTCGCCCGGACGGCGGCTCGCGGAGGTGCTGAGCGAGCAGGGGGCGGACGAGGCGTTGCTGCAGCAGGCGGTCGCGGACGCCTGCGGGATCGCGTTCGAGCGCGTCGATCTCGAAAAGGGTCTGGACGGCGGGTTCGACGGCAAGATGCTCCAGCGTCTGACGCCCGAGTATTGCAAGGAGGCCATGATCGCGCCCCTGCGGCGCGAGGGGCAGCGCGTCGTGATCGGCGTCGCCAGGCACGACGAGATCGTGCTGCGTCTCGACGACATCGCGCAGAAGCTGGGCGTGAAGGGCGTGAAGGTCGTGCTGGCGCCGGCGCTCGACATCCGGGCCGCGATCGAGATCGTGGGCGGCGCGGGGGCGGCCCAGGAGCAGGGCGTCGACCTGACGGAGATCCTCTCCGAGGTGGACGAGGGCGACGTCCAGGTCGAGAAGAGCAAGTCCGAGCAGGTGGACCTCGAGAAGGAGGCCGCCGAGAGCCCGGTCATCCGGTATGTGAACTACATCATCCAGAACGCCGTGAAGGAGGGGGCGTCGGACATCCACATCGAGCCGGGCGAGAAGAAGCTGAAGGTGCGTTTCCGCATCGACGGCGAGCTGTTCGAGATGATGAACCCGCCGGCGTCGATGGCGGCGGCGATCACCAGCCGCCTGAAGATCATGGCGAATCTCGACATTTCCGAGCGTCGCCTGCCGCAGGACGGGCGCATCCGATGCACGGTGCAGGGTCGCAAGCTCGATCTTCGAATGTCGACGCTGCCCAACACCTACGGCGAGAAGACGGTCATGCGTATTCTCGACCAGAAGTCGATCAGCGTCAGCCTCGACCAGCTCGGCTTTGACGAGGACTCGCTCCAGATCTGGAAGAAGCAGATCGACGCGCCGCACGGGATCATCCTGGTCACCGGGCCGACCGGCTCGGGCAAGACGACCACGCTGTACGCGTCGCTGCGCCAGCTGGACAAGTCGTCGATGAACATCTCGACGGTCGAGGACCCGGTGGAGTATCACCTCGACGGCATCACGCAGACGCAGATGCACGACAAGATCGGCATGAGTTTTTCCGCCGCTCTGCGCGCGCTGTTGCGTCAGGACCCGGACGTGATCATGCTGGGCGAGATCCGCGACATGGAGACGGCCCACATCGCCGTGCAGGCCGCCCTTACGGGCCACCTGGTGCTGTCGACGCTGCACACCAACGACGCGCCGAGCTCGATCACGCGGCTGGTGAACATCGGGCTGGAGCCCTTCCTGGTCGGCGCGGCGGTGAACGCGGTGCTGGCGCAGCGGCTGATCCGGCGGCTGTGTGTTCACTGCAAGGCTCAGGAGCGGCCGTCGGAGGACATGACGGAGTTCCTGGAAATGCAGGGGATGGACACGGGCGAGATGTGGGTGTCCAAGGGGTGCGACAAGTGCCGAAAGACGGGCTTTTCGGGTCGCGTCGGCATCTATGAACTGCTGGTCGTGGATGACCAGCTGCGCGACATCGTGGCGCGGAATCCCAACGTGGCCGAGTTCCGTCGCCTGTGCCTGGAACGCGGGATGGTGAGCCTGCGGAACGACGGGATGCGCAAGGTCAAGAAGGGCCTGACGACGGTGCAGGAAGTCATCCGAGTCACCGAGGCGCACTGAGGCGGCGTGAAGGCGGAGGGTGGCACAGACCCGACGTTGGGTCGGTGCTTTGGGCGTGCCATCGATGTCGGCTTTGCGATATCGGCGCCGATCCGAACAAGCACTTCCATATGCCTCGTCCGACTCGCCGGTTGGTGGCGCGTGGGCGGCGCGGATACGAAGGCGTGTCCGTGGCACGAACCCACGGGCGCGAAGGTGCCGCCCGCGACGACTGAACCGGGTTCGATAATCACCGGCGTGCCGCGCCGACGGGTATTTCGACGAGTTGTTTCGTACCGTTGAAGCACGCCGCGGATCGGGCGGCGTGGGGGCGGATCATGCGAACGTCGGCGATTGCGGCGGCGATTCTGATGCTTGCACTGGCCGGGGGCGCGAGCGCGCAGCTCGGGCTGGCGCGGTTCGCCGCGTCCGCGGACGGCGATCGCGCGGCGATCCGGGCGTGGAAGCACCACCTCGACGCGGGCTCGCGCCGAAGCATCGCCGAACGCGCCGCGATCCGCGAGCGTACTCCCGAGGGCGCGCGCCGCATCACCCTCAAGTCCGATCCCAAGGGCGACTTGCCGCGCAAGGCGAGCGCAACGGACGCCGGCGTGCTGGCCGCCCCGATGCTCGAACGCAATCCGATGGCCGGCGGCCCGGCGGGACGCGGAACGTCCAAGGCCAAGAAGAAGCCGCGGTAGAGCGCGAGCCGCCCGGCCGCGCGATCATTCGGCCGCCGGTGCCCCTCGCCGCCGGCCTGCGCCACGCACCCCTGGTGGTATCATCCGGCTTTCCGCCTTGGGAGGCCGCGATGAGCCAGAACGCGATCGAGTCCACGCTCCAGGAAAACCGCACCTTTCCGCCGCGCCCCGCGTCGGAGTTCGGATTCCCGAAATGGCACGTCGATTCGCTCGATGAGTACAAGTCGCTGCACGCCCGTTCGGTCCAGGACCCCGAGGACTTCTGGCGCGACGAGGCCAAACGCCTCGACTGGTTCCGCCCGTTCGACAACGTGCTTGAGTGGCACTCGCCCGACGCCAAGTGGTTCGTCGGCGGCACGCTCAACGCCTGCTACAACTGCGTCGACCGCCACGTCCAGAGCGGCCACGCCGAGGAGCCCGCGATCATCTGGGAAGGCGAGCCCCTCGGCCCGCGAACCAGCCACGCCGCCGCCGGCTCGAACTACGCGCGCGAGCCCGAGGTCCGCGTGCTCTCCTACCGCGAGCTGCAGCGCGAGGTCTCGCGATTCGGCAACGTGCTCAAGTCGCTGGGCGTCAAGAAGGGCGACGTCGTCACCATCTACATGCCCATGGTGCCCGAGCTGGCCATCGCGATGCTCGCCTGCGCCCGCATCGGGGCGGCCCACAGCGTGATCTTCGGCGGCTTCGCGCCCTCGGCCATCAGCGAACGCGTGATGGACGCCAAGTGCCGCGTGATCGTCACCGCCGACGGCGGGTTTCGTCGCGGCGACGTCGTCAAGCTCCAGGAAAACGTCGAAGAAGCGATCAACCACCTCGCGAATCACGGGCACATCGTGAATCACGTCGTGGTGCTGCGCCGCACCGGCCACGTGCCGCCCAGCCAGCGCTTCGCGGATGGATTCCACCAGGGCTCCACGACCTGGCACTGGTGGCAGGACCAGATGGCGCGGGCCTCGGAGGCGTGCCCCTGCGCCGAAATGGACAGCGAGGACATGCTCTTCCTGCTCTACACCTCGGGCTCGACCGGCAAGCCCAAGGGCATCCTCCACACCACGGCGGGCTACCTCGCGTTCGTCCAAATGACCGCGCGCCTCACCTTCAACCTCATCCCCGACTCGGGCCAGCTCTTCTGGTGCAGCGCCGACATCGGCTGGGTCACCGGGCACAGCTACGTGCTCTACGGCATCCTGATGAACCGCATCCCCACGCTCATGTACGAGGGCGCGCCCAACTTCCCCACGCTCGAGGGCGGCAAGGGCGATCGCTTCTGGGACATCATCGCGCGCCACCGTGTCACGCACTTCTACACCGCGCC
>JADYYE010000083.1 GCA_020853815.1 Phycisphaerales bacterium | reverse complement strand
GAGAGCATCCCGCCGTGCTGGTCCTCGACGACCTGGAACGTCGTCGTTCCAACGCTCCCCCGTTTGCCCAGCGCGGCATGGACAACCCGGCTGTTCTTCCGGCGCGCCTTGCACTGCTCGAACCGCTCGGGGATCGCCTCGATGAGAAGGCCCTTCCACCCCACCGCCTCGAGCGCGTAGGTCACGGCGCACGAATAGCCGTCGAACGCGCCGACCTCGATGAAGAAGCCCTCGAGCTGCCCATCGAGCAGGTCCCAGATCATGATGTCCTCGCCGAACTGCGAGCGGAACTCGACCGGCATCGAGGGCGAGCGGCCCGCGTCACGCAGACGCTCGCGGGCATCGAGTGCGTACACGCGCCGACGGGTCCGCAGGAGCTGGGCAAAGAGCTCGCGCAGCCCGCCCTCCATGGAACGGACGGCGTTCACGATCTGCTGCATGTTCACGGCGGTCTGTGGGGGCATGATCGCTCCATTTCACCCATGATCCGGGCCGACCATCGTACCGCGCTCGACTTGCCCGGCGTCCCGCTAAACTCCCCCGATGCGTGACGACTTTCTCGAAGCCCGGCGCGTGCTCGATGACTTCCTCGCCGATGCCGCGCTCCTGGCCGCCCTCGACGACGCCGCCGACCTGCTCGCCACCACGCTCCGGCGTGGGAACAAGATCCTGATCTGTGGCAATGGCGGATCGGCCTGCGACGCCGCCCACTTCGCCGAAGAACTCTCCGGTCGCTACAAGGCCGACCGCAAGCCGCTCGCCGCGCTCGCCTGCACCGATGTCGGGCACGTCACCTGCGTCGCCAATGACTATGGCTTTGAGTTCGTCTTCTCCCGCTGGGTCGAGGCCCTCGCCCAGCCCGGCGACACCCTCATCGTCCTCAGCACCTCCGGGCAGTCGCCCAACATCCTCCACGCCATCGACGCAGCCAAGGACAAGGGGCTCGCGACCATCGCCCTCCTCGGCAAGTCCGGCGGCCCGTGCAAAGCCCACGCCGAGTACCCGCTCGTCTTCCCGGGCCAGACCAGCGATCGCATCCAGGAACTGCACATGATGGCGCTGCACGCCTTCGTCGCGCAGATCGAGCGGGCCCTCGGCCTCGCGTGATTCACAATTTCAACCGCGTCAGAACGGCCAGCCTCGCAACAGAATCAGCCCGACCGACGCGCCGATCGCGATCCACCACACCCAGCGATACGCCCGCTCGCGCGGCGTGACGGCACGCTCCTCAAATAGGGCCAGCCCCAGCGGAAACCGCATCGAGAACAACAGCCCGACCAGCCCGTCCCGCCTCCACCCGACGACCATCTGGGCAATCGCGAGCACGATCGAATGGACGATCGTGAGCGCGATGCACGCTTGACGCCCCTCGATCGCCGCCAAGCCCGCGGCGAACAGGCCGCCGAACACGACCAGCCCGACGATCAACACCGGTTTGCCGCTGGGTGGGCGTTGGGGCTCGCTCGGCCCGTTGTCGTATTTCGTCAGGATGCTGCCGCCCAGGCCCATCCGCGCAGTCTACCACGGACTTTTTGACCAAACTTCGGCCCCTTCGAGCGTTTCTTGACACCGCAAGTCCGATCTGTTAGTATACACTAACCATGAATACGCCAGCCACCACGGTTCCCATGGCCCACACGCAAAGCCCCGGCAACCCGCGGCTCATCCGGACCGCGCTCGGGATCGCGACCGCCGCCGTCCTGGGCCTGGCGGCCGTCACCGCTCCGCCCGCGGTCGTTCAATGGAACGCCAGCCACGCGCTCCCGCCCTTCACGCTTCAGAAACTGGGCATCGACCAGTTCCAGCCGATTTCCGTGGCGTTCCTGCTCATCGCGGGGATCATCGGCAGCCTGGTCGCCGGGCGCGGGCGGTGGCACCTCGTCGGCCCCGCGACGATGCTCGCCTTCCCGATCCTGATGGCGATCGAGATCGCCCGCGATTCTTCAACCCACAACCTCTTTCCTCTTGAGCTGATCTCCTACGCCGTGCTCACGATCCCCGGCCTCACCGCCGCCGCGGTCACCGATTTCGTCATGGGGCGCCTGAGCATTTCCACCCGGCGCGTCTGATTCGTCCGCCGCCCGCGCAGGTCTTCGACTTCTCCCACTTGCCGACCCGCCTCCGCCCACGCCGTACAATGCCCGCGCGGAGGTACACGATGCCCTATTACACGAAGCTCGGCCTGCTCCCCCAGAAGCGTCACGTCCAGTTCCGTCGCCCCGACGGCTGCCTCTACTCCGAAGAGGTCTTCGGCACCGAGGGCTTCGTCGGCCCCACCACGACGATGTACCACATCCACCCGCCGACCCAGGTCTACGGCTGGAAACCGCTCTACTCCACCAAGGTCGAGTACGTCGAAACCGACATCATGCGCATGCGTCACGTCAAGTCGGCGCCGCTCCCACCCAAGGGCGACTTCATCACCGGGCGCGTCGTCCTCTTCGGCAACTCCGATTGTGAAATGGCCGTCTGCAACCCCGCCGAGCAGCTCTCGTACCACTACAAGAACGGCCAGGGCGACGAGTGCATCTTCATCCACTTCGGCTCCGGCGTCTGCCACACCATGCTCGGCACGCTGAAGTTCGGCCCCCGCGACTACCTCGTCATCCCCAAGGGCGTCATCTACACCATCGTCTGGAACAAGCGCCAGGACACCGTCAAGTTCGCCGCCGACGGCACGGCCTCCGATGCCGGGCCCTCGCTGCAAGAGTGCCCCTTCGGCAAGTACCTCCTCATCGAAACGACCAACGGCAGCCACATCGGCCCGCCGCCACGCTACGTCAGCAAGATGCACGGGCAGTACCTCGAGCACTCACCAATGTGCGAGCGCGATCTCCGCCTGCCCGAGCAGCCCATGACCTGGGACCAGAAGGGCAACTTCGAGGTCCGCATCAAGGCCCGCGACCTCATCCACAGCTACACCTACCACTACCACCCGCTCGACATCGTGGGCTGGGACGGCTGCTACTACCCCTTCATCTTCAACGCCGACGACTTCAGCCCCATCACCGGCAAGGTTCACCTCCCGCCGCCCATCCACCAGACCTTTGAGGCCCACAACTTCGTCATCTGCACCTTCGCGCCGCGCGTGCTCGACTATCACCCGCAGGCCATCAAGGTCCCGTACAACCACAGCAATCTCGACTCCGACGAAGTTCTCTACTACGTCGAAGGAAACTACAAGGCACGCAAGGGCATCGAGGTCGGAAGCCTCACGCTCCACCCACAGGGCATCCCCCACGGCCCGCACCCGGGCACCGTCGAAGCCACCCTCGAAGCGACCTACACCAACGAGCTCGCCGTCATGTGCGACACCTTCAAGCCGCTCTTCCCGACCAAGGCCGCCCTGCAGCTCGACGACGTCAACTACCCCAAGAGCTGGGAAGGCGAGCACTTCCCCGGCTTGTCGGCGCACAAGATCGACCTCGGGCACATGTCGTACCCGCCCGCGAGTGCCGCGGCCTTCCCGCGCGAGCTCAAGCCCGTCGACGTCATCAAGGCCGAGGTGTCGCAGACCGTCATGCCCGCGCCGCGCTCGAGCGCCTCGGCCGCGAGCACGACGGAGACCAAGACCACCTCGGCGAATGTGTGGGCGCCGTAGGTCATTATCGGCAGTATCTCGCGCCTTTGGACGCCGGAACTGAGGCCTTGCGAAGGTCGGGGTCGAAAGACGCTCAACGGACGCTTCACGCCCGGGCGTGCTCGCGCCCGCCGGGCACCCGCCGTCTCCCCGGCGACTTCGGTGCTCTTCACTTCGCCCTGCCACGGCCCATCCTCGGTGCCGTATCCTCGCTTTTCTGTCCTCTTCATCCCTCCTGCGCCGACGTGGCCAACCCGCGGCGCTGTATCCAGGGACCACGCCCGATCCACTTCTTTCGTCGTCGCCGATCCATCACTTTGCGCTTCGCCGATTTGTCACCGCTCCCGCCGCCCTTACCATTTCCCCATGTCCCGTTGCGCCGTCGACACGTCCCTCAAACGCCACCTCATCGGCGATTTCCAGTTCCCGCTGGGGGTCTACCCCGTTGAAGACATGGAGCCCAAGCCGGGCTACACCATGGTCTTCGAGCCCGCGGACGCCGACGCCGACGCCGAGTTCGAGGAGTGGCCGGACCGTTACGTGTTCGACATCGTGATGTCGCACCAGCGACTGGAGCCCTTCTGCCGCCAGCTCTTCTCGCTCTTCAAGGGGCGCGTCTTCCCGATCCTCGACGTCCTAGGCCGCGACGACTTCCGCGAGATCGACCCTTACATCGCCTACGACCTCATCGGCATGGACCGCTTCCTCGAATGCCTCCGCCGATACCGCGATTTCTTTTATGAGGACGGCCTGTGCGGTTTCGGGGTCATGACCGAGGAGCCCTTTTTCTACGCCTTCGTCGACGAACACAAGATCGTCACCATCCGGGCCGAGCCCCACATGAAAGAGCGGCTCGAGGCCCTCCTCCGCTCGTTCGACCTCGAGCCCCGTGAAGACCCCGCCGGGGCCGACGCCACCGCCCACGAGCACCGCGGCGTTCTCAACAGCGCCGACGAGAGCCTCCTCACCTTTGACCAGATCGTGGAAGACCTGCGCGACGAGTGGCGCCTGCTCCTGAACATCGACCCAACAAACAATGTTGACGATGAGGGGAAGGACTTGGGAAACACGATCTGGCACTGCGTCGCCCGTTTCATGGGCGATGAGGGACGCCGGAAATACGCCGAGGTCATCGTCGCCGCCGCGGCGCTCGAAGAAGCCGAGCGGATGGCGATGGACGCCGCCGAAGCCCTGCCCAAGGCGCCGCCGCCGGACGACGCGGACCTGACTCTGGTCGCGATCGACCGGGTGGCGCCGGATCGGGTGGGCGAACTTCAGATTCCCAAGGGTGAGAGCGCCGATCCCGAGCCTTCCAGGATCATTTCGAGCCGATGGCTCGAATAGACCGGCCCCACGGATCGACGATTGGTGAATGCTCGGGAACTCCGGGCGGTGGAAAAGCGTCGGACGTTGGGCCGGAAAGGGTGACTCGAATTGGGCCCGGCGCGATCCGGTTACCTATCGTCACCTCCCCCACGAGGCGCGTCCCGACCGAAGGGTCTGGACGCGCGGGACGCGCGTGCAGGATGACGCGCGACGAACCACCCGATGGGACGGTTCGCGCTTCTGGTTCACGAGTTGGGTCGGACGCTCCGGCCCGGACCAGTCACGCGGCCGCCCCTTCACCCCGCTCCCGTGACGCACGGGTTTGCATCGCCGGGCCAAGGTGGTTATCTTTCCGCCCTACGTGCGGGGTCCGGGACGGGCCGGTGGTCGGCTCGCGCCCGAAGCACCCGGCCAGCGAGCGCGCCCGCAAGAGGAATCCCGCCCGCCAAGCCGATGGACCTGTTGTTCCGACGCCGGGGCGCGTCGGGAGCGTGCCTTTTTCTCGGCGCCCGGCGCCGACCAAGTTCGACCCGCGGTTTTGGAGACGCCAATGCAGACTCGTCAGAACTCCCCCGCCCGTATGTTGCTCGCCGCCGCCGCCTTCAGCGGCGCCACGCTTCTCGGAGCAACTTCGGTCTGGGCCCAGGTCGCGACGCCGCGCCCTTCTTCCGATTCCACCCAGCCCGCTTCCGCCGCCCACGCCGCCATGGACAAAGCGGCCGGGCTCCTCGAACAGGGCCAGGTCGTCCGCGCTCGCGCCACCCTCGCCTCGCTCCTGAATGACGACGCCGGCGGTCAGCTTCTCTCCAACCGCGAACGCCAGCGCCTCAACAGCCTCGTTTCGTCCATCTCCCGCCAAACACACTCCATGGACCCCGTCGAACTCAGCCTCCAGCGCGCTGAGAACGACGCCGACCAGGGAAACGTTCGCTCCGCCGAGGCACACCTTCAGTCCGTCGTCCGATCGCGCAAGGCCAACACCGAGCAGAACGCCCGCGTTGAGGCCGTTCGCTCGACCTGCCAGAGCACCAAGTCCACCATGGCCCCCAAGGTCGACGGCCTGCTCACCGCGGCGGAATCCCACCTCCGCGACGGACGCCTCGCCGACGCCAAGATCGATCTCACCAGCATCGGCCGCTCCGGCCTTGTCCTGGAAGGTGACCAGCTCGCGTCCTTCAACGCGATCACGGACCGCATCGACCAGATCGATGCAAACAACGCCGATCAGGCCGCCATGGGTGTGCTTGATTCGCAGCCCGGCGTGGTGAAGAAGCGCCCGATCGATCCCTACCGCGACAACGAAGACGCCAAGCCTTCGGACACGCCCGGCGAGGCACCCGCCGCGGAAGCGCCGTCCGAGCCTGCGGCTCCCGAGGCCACTCAGCCGCCCGCCCAGCCCCCGGCGGAGCCCCCGGCCCAGCCCCCGGCGGAGCAGCCCGCGACGCCCCCCGCCGCCGAACCAGCGAGCGGCTGGCAGCCCCCGCAGGGCCAAGACGCGATCGAGCAGAGCCGCAAGTGGCAGGCGCAAGAACTCCTCGCCCAGGCGGACCTCTCGTTCGACAAGGGCGTTTACAACGACGCGCTCACGAAGTATCAGCAGCTCTCCGGCGCGTTCGCTCAATACCTGAGTGTGGATGAGCTGGCTCGTGTGAACACCCGCATCAGCGAGGCCCAGGTCCGCCTCAACGCCAACGGCACCGTGCTCGATCCCCTCAGCGCCCAGATGAAGCGCACCCAGGTGCAGAAGGAAGCCGCCGTCGCCGAGTTCAACAACCAGTTGACCCAAGCCGGCAAGGCCCTCGACACCGGAGACACCGAAAGGGCTCGAAACCTCGCCGCCGCCGCGCGCCTCACCATCAACAGCAACAAGAACGCCTTCGCGGAGTCCGAGGTCGAGGGGTACAACCAACAGGTCGCCGACCTGCTCGCCAAGATCGCCGGCACGGAGGACACGCTCGCCAACCAGCGCGCCTCCGCCCAGGCCCGCGCGCTCGCCGACGAGGCCGCCAAGAGCGAGGCGCAACGCCTCACCGAGAAGGAACGCAAGATCCGCGAGTCGCTGACACGCATCCGCGCCCTTCAGATGGAGATGAAGTACGCCGAAGCCCTTCAGGTCGTGGACCAGCTCCTCTACCTTGATCCCATCAACCCCGCAGGACTGGTTCTCAAGGATGTCCTGACCGACACCATGATCTCCATCCAGTCCAAGGACATCCTCAAGCAGACGTGGCTCAACGCCGCCAAGCTCACCGTCGACAACTCCCGCGCCGCCATCCCTCCCCTCGACATCATCGACTATCCCTCCGATTGGCCCGCCCTTAGCGCCATCCGCGGCGAACCCCTCGCTTTCGCGGAGTCCGCCGAAAACCAACGCGTCAACTCGCTTATCTCCTCCAAAAAAGCCCCCGCGCGCTTCAACGAAAGCCCGCTCGACAGCGTCGTTAACTTCCTCCAGACCGTCACCCTCCTCAACATCGACGTCGACTGGGCCTCGCTCGAAGCCATGGGCGTCCAACGCGACAAGCCCATCACCCTGAACCTCACCAACGTCCCCATCAAAACCGTGCTCGACAAAGTCTGCGAAAAGGTCAGCCCCGGCGTCGACATCTCCCAACGCATCGGTTGGGCCGTCAACGACGGCGTGCTCACCATCGCCGCCGAAGAAGCCCTCCGCAAGAACACCCAGCTCGTCATCTACGACATCCGCGACCTCCTCATCGAAGTCCCTCAATACGCCAACGTCCCCCAGTTCGACCTCTCCGCCGCCCTCCAAAGCAGCGGACAAGGCGGCGGCAGCGGGCAGAGCCCCTTCCAGAGCGGCAATCAGCAGACCCAGCAAACCGACTTCGGACGAAACCGCGACGCCCGCATCGACCAGCTCATCCAGATCATCCAGGAAAACGTCGACTCCGAGGGCTGGAAAGACCTCGGCGGCACCACCGGTTCCATCCAACGCCTCGACGGATCACTCATCATCGTCAACACCGCAAAGAACCACCAGGCGATCAACGGCCTGCTCCGCCAGCTCCGCGAAGTCCGCGCCATGCAGATCAGCGTCGAGTCCAGAATCCTCCTCGTCGACCAGGAGTTCTTCG
>JADYYE010000082.1 GCA_020853815.1 Phycisphaerales bacterium | reverse complement strand
GGATGCCCAGGGCGATGTCGGCGGCGTGGGCGGCGATCTTGTAGGCGATGCAGCCCTGCTTGACGTCGTCCTTCTTGGGGAGGCCCAGGTGCTCCTTGGGCGTGACGTAGCAGAGCATGGCGGCGCCGTGGTAGGCCATGGCGGTGGCGCCGATGCACGATGTAATATGGTCATAACCCGGGAACATGTCGGTGACGAGCGGGCCCAGGACGTAGAAGGGCGCGCCGTGGCAAAGGGTGCGCTGGACCTTGGCGTTCCACTCGATCTGGTCGAAGGGGACGTGGCCGGGGCCTTCGATCATGACCTGCACGCCGAAGCGCCAGGCGCGTTCGGTGAGTTCGCCGAGGGTTTCGAGCTCGGCGATCTGGGCTGCGTCGGTGGCGTCGGCCAGGCCGCCGGGGCGCAGGCCGTCGCCGATGGAGAAGGTGACGTCGTACTGGCGGAGGATCCGGCAGATGTCGTCCCAGCGGGTGTACATGATGTTGTCCTGGTTGTGGACGAGCATCCACTTGGCCAGGAGGGAGCCGCCGCGGCTTACGATGCCGATGAGGCGGTTCTTGACGTGCTTCAAGTGGGCGCGGCGGACGCCGGCGTGGATGGTGAAGTAATCGACGCCTTGCTGCGCCTGGTGATGGAGCGAGGCCTCGATGGTGGGCCAGTCGAGGTCTTCGATTTTCTTACCGATGATCATCGAGTAGATGGGGACGGTGCCGATCGGGACGGTGGAGTTCTGGATGATGGCGGCGCGGGTGGCGTCGAGATCGCCGCCGGTCGAGAGGTCCATGACGGTGTCGGCGCCCCACTTCTCGGCCCACTTGAGCTTCTCGACTTCTTCGTCGGTGCCGGAGGAGACCGGCGACGCGCCCATGTTGGCGTTGACCTTGGTGGTGCTCGCGCGGCCGATGGCCATGGGATCGAGCTTGTGCTTGAGGTGGTTGATGTTGGCGGGGATGACGAGGCGGCCGGCGGCGACCTCATCGCGCACGGCGGCGGCGGCTCTGTTGCCCCTTGGGGTGCCGTCGGCGCTGGGGAAGAGGTGATCGAAGTGCGGCTCGCGCTCGGCGACGCGGCGCATCTGTGGTGTGATGATGCCGAGGCGCGCGTGCTCGAGCTGGGTGATGGGCGTGAAGCCGGGCGGCGGGGTGACCTTGCGGGTGACGCCACGGGCGTCGGTGAAGACAACACCCTCGCAGGCCATGCAGGGCGAGGAGGCGACGGGCCTGGTTGGGGTGGCGGCGTCGAGGATTTCGACGCTCCAGTCGTCGGGCATGAAGTCCCAAGCGGTTTTGGTGCTGGGGGCGGGCATGCCCGGCGCGTCGGGGGAGGAGAAGGTGAGCGGGCCGCCGACATCGGGGGCGTTGGCGAAAGAGCCGGGCGTGGTGACGCTGGGCGTTTGGCCGGGGTTGAGCCCGCCGCGGAGTGGTGGGTTGAAACGTGAGACGGACGATGAGCTGGTCATACTCGCTTCCCTCCGCCGGTGCGAACCGGGTCAGGTTCAACGGGTGCATCTCAGCGTTCGGCCCCGTATGGCCGCCGCGCCCCGAGCGAACGCGGGATGGTAGGGACGCTGAGGCCCGGGCATATCGTTCGAGATGCTGCGAATGCTGCTGGCGTTGATGGGCGTGGTGCTGGCGGGGTGTGCAGGGACCGGTCCGCGGGCGGAGAGCTTTCAGGGGCCGCCCAACGTCGTGATCATCTTCGCGGACGACATGGGGTATGGCGATCTTGGCTGCTATGGGCAGACGCGGTGGCGCACGCCGAACCTGGATCGGCTGGCGAGCGGGGGCGTGCGCCTGACCAACTTCTATGTCGCGCAGGCGGTGTGCTCGGCGTCGCGCGCGGGGCTGCTCACGGGGTGCTATCCGAACCGGATCGGGCTGGCGGGGGCGCTCGGACCCGGGAGCCGCGTGGGGATCGGGGCGGGAGAGAAGTCGATCGCGGAGATGTGCCGCGAGCGCGGGTATGCGACGGCGATCTTCGGGAAGTGGCACCTTGGCGATGCGCCGGAGATGCTGCCGACTCGGCACGGGTTCGATGAGTGGTTCGGGCTGCCGTATTCGAACGACATGTGGCCGTTGCACCCGGACCTTGTGAAGCTGCCGGCGGAGAGCGAGCAGCGGAAGCGCGGGTATCCGGCGCTGCCGTTGTATGAGAATGAGCGGATCGTGGACGCGGAGGTGACGGCGGAGGATCAGGCGACGCTCACGAAGCGGTACACGGAGCACGCGTGCGATTTCATCGCGAGCAACGCGGAGCGGCCGTTCTTTCTCTATGTGCCGCATTCGATGCCGCACGTTCCGCTGTTTGTGTCGAGTGAGTTTGCGGGCCGCAGCGGCGCGGGGCTGTATGGGGACGTGATCGAGGAAATCGACTGGTCGGTGGGGCGGATCGTTGAGGAGTTGGAGCGTTACGGGCTGCGCGAACGCACGCTGGTGATCTTCGCGTCGGACAACGGGCCCTGGCTCTCGTACGGCGATCACGCGGGGACAACGGGCGGACTTCGCGAGGGGAAGGGCACGTCGTGGGAGGGCGGCGTGCGCGTGCCGTTCATCGCGAATTGGCCCGGGCATGTGGCGTCGGGGACGACGATTGATGCGCCGGCGATGACGATCGACGTGCTGCCGACGCTGGCGTCGGCGACGGGCGCGGCGCGGGGCAACATGCGCACGGAGATGGCGGTGGATGGCGTTGATCTCTGGCCGCTCTTGACGGGCGGGGATGAAACGGCGACGGAGTCGCGGGCGCTGGCGTTCTATTACAACGCGAACGACCTGGAGGCGGTGCGGCGCGGGCGATGGAAGCTGGTGCTGCCCCACTCGTATCGAACGCTAGCGGGGCGGGCGGGGAGCGGCGGGACTCCGGGGCCGTACAAGCAGGTGAAGTCGGGGCTGGAGCTGTATGACCTTGTGGCGGACCCGTATGAGACGCGAGACCTGGCCGCGGATCGCCCGGAGATCGTGGAAGCGATGTCGCGCGAGGTTGAGCGCTTCCGGGAAGACCTGGGTGATGATCTGACGAAGCGCGCGGGCGAGCATCGACGCGGGCCGGGACGGGTGGAGGAGAAGCGATAGGAATCGCGCGAGCAGTTCTTTCTCGCGGGACTCGATCGAGTCGGTTGGCGGGATTACTGCGGCAGGCCCTTGGAGGCGTTGAACGCCACGCTCCCGCCACGGGGGATTGTCAGTGTGCTCCATTCGCGGCCGGCACGGGCGACGAGAACGCGCGCGACCTGCACGATCTGGCCCGCGTGATACGCTGCGTGGGTGCAAGAGCGGGCGAGTGCCAAGGCGAGCGTGTGCGGCTCGTTGCGGATCAGCAATGTTCGGGCGAGATCAGCATCGCTGACCTCTGCCAGGAACGACTCGAGCGCGGACCACCCGGCGCGCCAAGTGTTGTTCAGTTCGTCGCGGTCCTTGAAGTCATCGACGAATTCCGCGTCGCGATTGCGCCAAGGTTTTTCGCCGTCGGTGGTGAAGGGCTCGGTCCAGCGCGAGCGGAGATTCCCGCCCAGGTGCTTCATGATGATCGCGACCGAGTTTGTTTCGGCGTCGAGCGGCACGCGAAGCTCATCCCATGTGAGCTGGTCCGCGGCCTTCTCCGACATCGAGCGATAGCGGCGGAACTCGGCGGCGAAGGCGTCGACGACGGCTCGGGGCATGCGGGGCTCCTGGGCAAGCGCCGAGGACGGTAGGGCTTCCGGCGGCGTTATCGCACGTCGGCGTAGGCAAGGTCGCGTTGGAAGCGCCGGCCGACTTCGCTGTGGTAGCGCACGCCGAGCTGGTCGCGATGCTGCGTGGCCCAATCGGTGAGGCGGATCGCGCCGGGGACGGGCGATGGGGAATCGAGCAGGCCTCGCATCAGGCCGGAGATCTCTTCGCGCGTCAGGAGGACGTCGCGGAGGAAGGGGCTGAGCGTGCGGGCGACGGCGTATCCGAGCGAGGGCGGGACGCGGACGATGCGCGGGCGGAGCGAGAGGATCGACGCGAGCGTTTCGACAAGTTCGCGATAGGTGAATGACTCGGGGCCGGCGGCGTCGGCGGATGTATCGCCATCGCGGAAGGCGTGGTCGATCATGAGGGCGGCCATATCGTCGACGTGGAGCGGGCGGAGGCGGTATGAACCATCGCCGAAGACGCCGAAGAGCGGGAGGCGGCGCAGGGCCCACGCGATGTTGTTGACGAGGATGTCGGAGCGACCGAAGAGCACGCCGGGGCGGATGATGGCGTGCGGCACGCCGAGAGCGCGGAGCGAGTCTTCGAGCTCGTGCTTGCCGCGGTAGTAGGCGAGATCGTCGGCCTGATCGGCGTGGAGGATGCTGACGTGGACGATCCGCGAGACGCCGGCGTTGCGTGCGGCGCTCAAGAGCGATTTGGTGTTGCGCACCGCCTCGTCGAAGTTGAAGCGCTTGTGGTTGAAGCGGACCCAGTAGGTGTTGTAGAGAACGCTCACGCCATGAAGGGCAGTTTTGAGCGAGCGCAGATCGTCGAAGGCGAGGGGGCGGATATCGAGGGATGCACCGAAGGGGTTGGGACGGCGCGGGGAGTTGGTGAGCGTGCGGACGCGCAGGCCGCGGGCGAAGAGCTGCTCGGTGATGGAGCGGCCGGTGTATCCGAGGGCGCCGGTGACGGCGTGGATGGGCGTATCCATGACCACCTCCTCGGCGGAGCGTAGGTCTTGCTTTTGTTGTTTTCAACTATTTCTGAAAGTTTCGCGTTTTGTGATTGCCAAGGCACTGCTGCCCGTGGCGAACGCCGGGGGACAATCGCCGCGGGCGGGATCAGTTCGCTTCGAGGCATTCCTTCCGCGCGGCGCGGAACGGGCCCTTGTGCTTGGCGAACATGCCGCGGGCGGGACGCCAGGGCATGAAGTTTGGCACCTCACCGATCTCTTCGAGGTGGGCACGGGCGCGATCGACCTGGCCGGCGCTCCACAGGGCGAACGCGAGCCAGTGCCGGTTTCGCAGGGAGTTCATCGAGTCGGGTGGGCCTGCGCCGCACGCGTCGTCGGCCTCGATGAGATCGCGCGTCACGTCGTCGCTTTCCCAGTAGCGGCGGTGCTCGCTGGAGCCGGATTCCAGGTGCTCGGTCGCGTAGACGTGAGCCTCGACGGGGAGGACCTCGACTCCCACGCCGCGTGGCGCTGATCGCGCGTGCTCGCGGGCGAATTCGAGCGATCGCTCGCGCGAGCCCCCCCACTTCTCGGTTCGCGAGATGAGCATGGACGAGTACAGAGCGCGAAGTGCGGGCCCTCGCTTCAGAGCGAGGTCAAAGGTCTGCTCGACGAGCTCCCTTTCGCCGAGGCTGCGGGCGGCCCAGATCAGCCACGGGAACATGGTCGCGTCGCTGCGATCGTCCTTCATCGCGGCGGAGAGGAGCTGGGCGGCGTGGGTAAGGCGATTGACGAATTCGCGGGCCTGAGCGGGCGTGGCCGATTCGATCCGGCCGCCGCAAGAGGACCAGGCGGATTTGACGCCGTGGATGCCGCTGCAAAGCACGGCGTGGGCGCTGGCGCGGGACATCGCCCACTTCTCGATTCCAGAAAAGTCGTGGGGCCAATCGGCGATCGCTTCGAAGGCGTAGAAGCGCTCGTTGGGGTCGGTGGTTGATTCGAGGAAGAGTTCGACGGCGTCGTAGTCTCCGCGGGTGAGGGCACGCCTTGCTACGGCGGCGTCGGAGCTATCGACATTGCAATCGACAAGGAAGTCCGTTCCCTTCGTGCGTTCGGAATAGTTCACGGCTGGCTCCGCGAGAGGAAGTGCGGAGCTTACCGAAGCGCGCGAGGCCATGCAGGCGAGTGAGGACTTATGAGGGGTTGGCGCGACGCTTCAGGAGCCAGGCAACGAGGCCGATGAGGGCGCCCAGCCCGGCACCGACGATCGCGCCCTTGAGCACAAGATTGGACGAGGGCCCGGCGGGTGGGGTCTGGGGAGGAGTCGAGCTTTCGCTGGCGAAGACGAACTCGGTGCCTTGGTCGAAGCGGAGGGAATCCGCGATCGCGCGGAGCTCGGGGAGTGCGGCGTCGAAGTCGGCGGCGGGCGCGTAGGCGTGGACGATGAGATGTGCGTCATGGGCAAAGGCGCTAACGCTGAGATAGCCGAGCGATGTGCCGCCGGCCTGCATCTGACTGGAAACGATGAGACGATGACGGACGGGATCGGAGTCGAAGGTGGGCGGCTTGGCGCTCATGCCGAATTTCTCGAAGATCGCTTGGGATTGGGCTTCGAGTTGGGCTCGATTGAGGCGTTCGAGTTCGGCGAAGGTCAGGCCGGCGGGGAGTGCGTTTTGTCGCTGGATAAGGACGTAGCGGCCGTTCGGGATCTCGGGGAGGAGTTGAACGACATAGACGGGCGGCTGGCCACCGGCGCGGGCGACCATGGACTGGGCGACGTCGTTGACGGCCTTGAGCGCGGCATCCGGCGCGACGACCCAGCCCTTCGGGATGGTGATGGACCAGTTGGCGCCGTCGAGCCTGTACTCGGTCTGCGCGGAGGCAACCGGAGCCAGCAACGAAGTGAGGAAGGTGATCACCAGCAGAAGAAATGGGCCGGCGTGCGGCGGGCGGGCTCGCTGCGATGGGACTCTCGATCGTGGCGACAACGTTCTTTGTATCGCGCTGCGTCCTGCGCGTGCGCTCCGAAGCACAGGGTTTCGCGAGGTGTGCGCGGTGGCGGTCATGGGTTCATGGTACCGCGCGGCGCCAAGCCGGTAGACTGCGCGGGATGTCGATCGAGATTCCAGGGCCGCGGGAACTGGCGGAGCACTGTGATCGGGCGGCGCGGATAACCAACCGCGTGCGGCCGGAGACGGTGGCGGATGTGCCGCGGGGCTGGGCACGGGTTCGAGCGGGAGGCGAGAGCGACGAGTTTGCGTCGACCGGATTCAATCGAGTTCACTGGTTCACGCTTGAATCGGCGATCACGGACGAGGAGCTGCGCGAGACGGTCGGCGTGCTGCGGTCGCGCGGGGTCAGGCGCGCGTTCTTCTGGATGAACGCGGCGGGGTGCGAGGGGAGCGGGCTCAGCGCGCTGGAGAGGATTGACGCGGTGCTTGTGCCGCATGTGAGGTACGTGGTGCTCGCGCGGCGCGGGGGGACGTGCGTGCCGACGCGAGCGAGCACACTGGTGGTGCGCGGCATGTCAGCCCGGGAGCTCCCGAGCGTGCTTGGCGCGATGGGAGAGCGGTTCAGCCCCGAGAGCGCGCGGGCGGCGTGCAAATTGGTCGAGTCGGGAATCGCGGAGGCGTTCGCGGCGTTCGACGGTGACGTGCCGGCGGCGTTCGCGGCCTTGATCCCCGACCGCGCGGGCGACGGATTTGGGCACCTGGGATGGGCGGGAACCGTGTCCGGCTCTCGCGGGCGCGGCGGGCAATCGGCGCTGATCGCGGCGCGCGTGTCGCGTGCCGCGGAGCTGGGCCTGCGCTGGTGTGTCAGCGAAACGAACACCGTGATTCCGACGTCGCTCAACAACCTGATCAGGCTGGGGTTCGTGGCGGCGCTGGAGTGGAAGGTGTTTCGATGGGATGATCGCGCGGGCGCGTAATCGCCCCGACATCCATGCAATCCAGTGCCGCTCAGTCGATCGAAACTCGCGGCAGCTTTTCAACGAGCGTGTCGGACCACCAGCCGTCGACAACCCACGGGCCCTGGCCGAGCCTGGCGCGCACGTCGCTGGGTTCCTTGGCATCGATGACGTACACGCCGCCGGGGCTGGCGCTTCCCGCGAAGCGTCCCCACCAGACGATCGAGGAATCGAGCGAAGCGGCGGCGAGGGCGGCCTCGGCTTTGGCGGAGTCGCGGGCCGTCACGATGACATAGGCGCGGACGGGCGGCGGCTGCGTCGGATCGCGCGGGGTGGACGAACGCTTGGCGTCCTCGGCCTTGAAGATGTCGTAGAACTCGCGGAGGCGCGCGGTAGCGCGGAGCGGGATGCACTCGGCGACGAACTCGCCCGCGACCACGCCGGGATCGGTCGCGACGAGCTTGTGGGCCTCGTCGACGCGGGGCGTGTCGAAGATGAACAGGCCGCGCCAGGTCGGGTCCGCGGGGTCGGCGTAGGGCCCGGCGATGATGAGCTTGCGTTCATCGGCGAGGCGCTTCATGTTGGCCATGTGCCCCTTGAAGATCTCCTGCTTCTGCGCGGGCGTGTTGGTGGCGCTGGCGGGGCCGGTCTTGAGGTACGTGAATACGTAGCTCGCGTCGGCGTTGCCGCGGGTCGCGCACGCGGCGAAGAGGACGAGTGTGCAGGCGAGCAGGGTTGAGAGGACAACTCGAAGCATGGGATACTCCATACGGGATGATGAGCAAATGGTGAGTTGGCTCAGACGGGCCAGTGCTCGCTCCGACACTTCTTTGGGACCGGGAAGAGGCCGAAAAGCCCGAAGAGAAGGCGAATGAAGAGCGAGGGCTTGCCGTTCTCCATAACGTCGCGGAGGGTGTTGGCGATCATGCTTCCGCCCTGGACCATCTGCTTCTCGGTTCTGGAGCCCGGGGCGGCGTCGATGATCTTGAGCGTGAACTCCGTGCCGCCGGGTACTTCGCGGAGGTCATAGCTGACCTTGCACCATGGGTCGTCGAGGTTGGTGAACTTGAAGGTATGCGAGAAGTGGGTTGGCTCGCGGACTTCGAGGATTTCGCCGACGACTCCGGTGGTTCGGGCGTCTGGGGATCGCATGGCGAGCCTTGAGCCGGGGACGAGGCCGGCGGGCGAGAGGTGCATGCGCGAGTTGAAGAAGCAGGCGATGGGCGCGTCGGTGCGCGTGATCTCGCGCCAGACATCGCGGATGGGGGCGTTGATGACGATCTTGAAGACGCGCTTGGAGGCATCGACCTCGAGCTTGTTAGGCACTGCGGGCTCCTTTTCGTGCCGCGGGCGAAGAGCGGCGTGATTCGAGGCGGTCCTTGATGTCCGCCAGGCGGGCGGCCCAGAAGCGTGAATACTGGTCGGTCCAACGGTCGTAGACGAGCTGGATGGGCACAACATTGAAAAAGAGGTGCTTCTCGCGGCCGTGCTTTTCGGAGTGGATCAGGGCGGCGCGTTCGAGCACGCGGACGTGCTTGAGCACGCCGACGGCGCTCATCGTGAAATGCTCGGCGAGGGCGGCGATGGAGAGGCCGGGCGCGTCCCTGAGCAGGTCGAGCATGCGACGGCGGACGGGGTGGGCCAGGGCCGCGAAGAGGTGGTTGAGGTCGGCGTCCTTCATCACTAACCACTAGGTTAGTGATTGTCCGAGCTCGTGTCAAGGGCGAAGTGCTTCGGAGATTGTCCGGGAAAGCGATGGCCTTGGTCGAAGGCTGGCGTCGTCAGGGCGCGGACCGGCGTCGCGCTGTCAACTGAGGACGGGACATGCGTCCGGGCCGATGGCGAGTGAGAATTCGGACGCCGAGGACAATCGACACATGCATCACGAATCTGCGATGCCGCGGGCGCGAAGACGATTTCAATTCGATGGAGATTCCGGGTCCCAGAACCGCGGGAACGCGGCGGGCTTCAGGCGCTGGTGCCGAACGCGATCGGATCGAGCCTCGGGAGCGGCTCAACGCCCAGGTGCTTGAGCATGTTGAGGCACTGGGCGCGGTGGTGCGTGCCGTGGTCGAAGACCTGGGCGAGCGCGACGGGCACGGGGAGCTTGCCTCCGGGCGCTGTGCGCCAGGAGACCGAGCCTCGCTCGGCGTGTCGGAGTACGAGCGATTCGACGGCGTCGTCGAGGGCACGCCCGGATTCGTCGAGGAGGCTGAGCAGGCCGTCGATGCTGGAGGCGCGCGCGGCAAAGTCAGAGCGGCGTTCGTAGGCCTTGCCTGCGAAGCAATCGGCAAAGTAGGCCATGGCCTCGACGACGTGGGAGAGGGTGGCGGCGAGCGAGCCGGGGCCAATCTCGAAACGCCGCTCCCACTGCTCACGCGAGAGCGGGCGGCAGGCTTCGAGCAGGCGGCGAGTCGCCCATACGTTGTGCTCGAGCTGTGTTGATACGATCGCGTCGATCACCGGATGGTCCTCCGACCTGGAATATAGCCGACGGGCCGGCATCGGCGAGCGTTTTCCTGGTGCAACCGCTGCGCGAGCGGGGTGGTAGTGTTGATATGTAGGTCCGTTGATCTCGTATGGAGCGTGCGGTAGAGAATGGGCGCGACATGCATTCGCGAGCTCGGCGAAAGGGATGCACATGCGAAGGGCTCAATCTTCGACGGCGAACCCGGCGCGCGGGACGGGCCTCGGCGCGGTCGGCGCGGCGACGGTGGTATTGGGCTGGCTCGGCGGGCTGGAGGCGTTCGGCCTGTCCGTTCCCGGGCGAGCGATGGCCGAGCCACCCCGGGTGGTTGAGGTTGTTCCAGACATAGGAGACGTGGGTGTTGATCCGACACTCACCGAGTTGCGTGTTCGTTTCGACCAGGAGATGAGCCCGGGCGGGCGCTCGATCTGCGGCGGCGGGCCTTCGGCGCTGCCGGTATCGGGCAAGCTGCGCTGGATCGACGCCAGAACGGTGGTCGTGCCGGTTTCACTCAGGCCATCGACGCTGTACAGCTTCAGCATCAACTGTCCGAGCGCGGGGAACTTTCGCGGCGCGAACGGAGAATCGGTCGTGCCGTACGCGGTCGCGTTCCGGACGCGCGGGGAAGGCGAGCCGGGGGCGGCGACGCTCACGCCCGGCGAGACCAAGCCGATGGTCGCCGCGCTGCGGATGGCGCTGCTGGAGCGATATTCCCACTTTGACAAGCTGCCGGCGGACTTTGAGCAGCGACTGGAGAGGGCGGCGCCGGAACTGGAGGCCGCCACGACGCCGGCGATGTTCGCGCGGCGGGTTCGTGACGTGCTGCGGGCGACGCGGGACGGGCATGTGTGGGTGCGTGTGAACGGGGTGACGCTTGGGGTGCGCGATGAGTACGCAACGCCGAACGCCGACGCTCGTCGGCTCGCCGGGATTCTGAAGAACGCGGGCGAGTTTGAGGGAGTCACGACGGCGAAGCTCGCGGATGGGATCGCGTACATCGCGTTCGACGATTGGGCGCGTCGGAACGGCGATTGGCTGGCGCCGGCGTTCGAGTTCCTGGATGGGCTTGATCCCGCGGCGCCGCTGGTGGTGGATGTTCGCCTGAACGGCGGCGGCGATGAGGCGCTGGCGCGGACGATCGCGGCGCGATTTGTCGGGGAGCGATTCGTCTATGCCAAGAGCCTGATCCGCAACCCCGAGGCGGAGAATGGGTACGACGGCCCGTTCGATCGCGTGGTGGAGCCCGCGGGTCGGCGCCACGTCGGCCCGGTCGCGATCCTGATCGGGCCCGCGTGCGTGAGTTCCAATGAGTCGTTCATCCTGATGATGCGGAAGCCGGGGCGGCGCGAGACCTTTGGCGATACGACGGGCGGGAGTTCGGGGAATCCCAAGCCGCACGAGCTGGGGAGCGGGGTGACGCTTTTTCTTCCCTCGTGGCGTGATCTGACGGGCGAGGGGCGGGAGATTGAGGGCGTGGGGATCGAGGCGGATCATGCGGTGGCGTGGCCCGGTACGGATGCAACGACGGACCCGGTGCTCGAGGCGGCGGTCGCGTGGCTGAAGGACAAGTCGGTGGTCGCGCCCCGCTGATCGGACCTTGTGATCAAGGATTGAGCGAGCAACGTCCGCTAGCAGCGCGCGGTTGTTCCACGTCTGCGCTCTCGCACGCGGGGATGGCGTGCGTGTGGTGGGCCGAGCGCTGGCTTGGTGTCGCGTGGTTGAGCGGCCGCCGATGCAGGTTCGCCAGAGTCACTTCACGGAGGGCGGCCATGCTGGGTTTTCGGGCGTTGGCGGGCGGCGTGGCCGGGGGCGTGATCGGGGTGGTCCTGTGGGCCGCCGTCACGTACTTCACCGGATACGAGATCGGTTGGGTCGCGTGGTTTGTCGGCGTTCTGACGGGCGCCGGGGTGAGCGGCTCGACCGAGCGGCGGGGCGGGCTTCTGACGGGGTTGCTCGCGTGCGTGATCGCGGTCGGCGCGGTGGGCGCGGGCAAGGTTGCGATGGCGCGGATGGCGGCAAGCGACGCGATCGCGAACATCGGCGAGAACTTCACGGAGGAAGACGCGGTCTTTCATTTGGCGAGCAACGACCCGGAGGCCGAGCCCATCGACGAGGAGGGATACGACCCCGCGGCGTTGGATCGCGCGGGCGCACGCTGGGAGGCGATGTCGGAAACAGAGCGCGACGCCTATCGACTGCAGGCGGCGAACGAAGTGCGGCAAGAGATGGAGGCAAACTCCGAAGCCGTCACGGTCGTCGCGCTGATTCAGAGCTTGAGCCCGTATGACATCCTTTGGATCGGCCTGGCGGGCGTGAGCGCGTTCAAGCTCGCCTCACGGAACGAGCACCCGCGGCATTCGTCGATCATCGACGCGGCGGCGGACAAGGAGGGCGGGCTGCACCCGGCGTTCAAGGGCTCGAGCGAGGAGGAGAGCATGAGCCCGGCAAGCTTCGGCGGCATACGAGGATTGCCATCGGCGCCGCCATCGAGCACACCGCGGTTTGCGCCGGGCGCGGGACACGCGGGACACGCGGGTCACGCGGGGCACGCGGGGCACGCGGGGCACGCGGGACACGCGGGACACGGCGGGCGCGAGGAATCCGGCGAACCAGGACACGACGATTGTCAGGGCTCAGCGCACGACGGCGGCGGTGAACACGTTGATTCGGGTGATGATCCGCGCGGAAACGCGGACGCGGCGTAAGAAACAAGGACTAACGCGCGGAGGCGCACACGGCGATCAGGGCGCGACACGAATCCGAGGGAGAGAGCGCACGGCATCGGGACGACCCGGTGCCGTGTGTCGTTTTGGAGATCGGCGCGAACGCGAACCAGCGGGCTCACGCGGCGAAGCACGATGTGCAGTGAAACCGAGGTCTCTTGCCGACGCTTCGGGCCCATCCATGCACATGCGTTGCATTCGCGCCGCTACTTTTTCTTCGCGTACAGGTGAACGGCCATGCTGCCGTAGACGTGCGTTTCGGGGCCGAGCGTGCCGGGCACGGCGAGATCGACCTGAACGCGCGGCGCCTTGGACGCCTCGCTCTTGGGCTCGATGGTCTCCTCGTCGGCGTCGGCCTTGATCTCTTCGATGGCTTCTTCATCGAGTTCGCCATCTTCGATCGACCAGACTTCGGTCCAGTCGTTGCCCGCGCGCTTGTCGCGATGGCGGGCGCGCGAGCCGCCCGACTCCGAACGCGACCCGGGGCGCGACGGCGTGCGTCTCAACGCGCCCTTCTTGCCCTCGCGGCCTGCCGGCTCGGCGTCGGCGGGTTGCGCCTCGTCCTCGAGCTCATAGAACAACGGCCACGGCGTGCGCAGGAGCACGAACCCGTCGTCGCTCAATCGCTCGGCCAGCGCGCCGACCTGGGCCAGCACCCGCGCGACGCCGAGCTTCTCGTGCATGATGACGTAGGGCGGGTCGAGGAACGCGATCGTGACCGGGCGGGGGCAACGCGCCAGCGCGCCGACTCCCAACGCATCCCCCACCACGACCTCCGTGCGATCGGAGACGCCCAACTCATTGATGTTGCGCTCGAGCACCTTGGCCATGCGCCGATCCTGCTCCACGAAGACGCACGACGCGGCGCCGCGCGAGAGCGCCTCGAGACCGATCGAGCCCGTGCCGGCGAAGGCGTCGAAGAACACGCCGCCCGGCGTGTGCCCGCGGAGGATCGAGAAGATCGACTCCTTCACCCGATCGGGGATCGGGCGCGTCTGCACGTCCTCCGGCGGCGAATGGAGCCTTCGAGAACGGAACTCTCCCGCGATGATGCGCATTGAGAATGATAGAGCGAGCACGGGAGGCGTGCGATGGCCTGGCGATCCGAATCGGGCTGTGGTTGACGGGTCCACGCTTGGGACACCGCGGCGAACCCGCATGGCGGCGTCGAGGACGGCAACGGCATCGAACGAAAGGTCCGGCGAGAGGATTTCGCCAACTTGACGTACGTCCAACGCTGGACGTGCATCGACCAACGGGTGCACGAGACGAGCGTCTACGCAGGCTCCCTGGGCGGTCGCCTCGCCGTGCCCCCTTGTGACACACTCGCGGCGGCCTCTCTAGCGGTGTCCCTCGCTCGACTCGATGTCTTTGCCCATCCGTTGGAACTCGCTTGATCGAGCGGCGTCGCCGAGGTCATTCCACACAAGCGAGAGCCCGAAGCAGGCGCGGGCGCGTGTGGCATCGAGCGTTGGTCCGAGGTTCTCGCATCGCGCGACGACCTGCTCGAGCAGGGCGCGAGCGTCGTCGGGCTTTCCGGCGCGGCGATGGGCCTCCGCCAGGTCGACCTGTGTATCCAACGTTTCGGGGCTGTCGGGGCCCAGACGATCGGCGAAGAGGCGAGCCGCGGTTTGGAAGTGCGAGATGCAATCGGCGGTCTTGTCGAGCATGCCCAGCACGTTGGCGAGGTCGGCGTGGGCCCGCGCCAGGGGCACGGCGGGCGCGGCGTCTTCCGGGCCGTACTCGGCGATGGCTTCGGAGAGGAGACGGCGACCCTCCTCCATCTTGTTCAGCAGGACCGCGACCTGCCCGAGGTTATGGAGCGACTGGGCGCGGAGAACATGCCCGCGGTCGAGTGACTTTTCACGGAGCGTTCGTGACTCGTCGAGGAGCGATTCGGCCCGGGCGAGGTCGCCGCGTGCGAGCCAGACGCCCGCGAGGTTGTTCAGCGCGTCGGAGAGGGCCAAGGGTGGTCGGCGCACGGCGCGGTAGATGTCGATGGCGCGGGTGAGCGATCGCTCTGATTCCTCGAGCGTGCCGCGGGCGCGGAGGATCGCGCCGAGGTTGCTCCAAGCCTCCGCGGTGTCGGGGTTGTCGTCGCCGCGTTGCTCGAGGTGTCGCGCCAGCGTCTCGCGCGCCAGGGACTCGGCCTCGTCGAGCCTTCGCTGGGCGAAGCGGAGCTCGGAGAGTTCCTTGAGGCTCTCGATGCGGTCGTGGTGGTCGGGCGGGAGTTCGCGATCGCGGATGTCGCGGGCGGATTCGAGCTCGCGAGCGGCCTCGTCGAGCAGGCCGAGCGCCAGGTAGGTTCGCCCGATGGCGCTGCGGAGGCGTGCGAGGATGACGGGGCGATCGCCGAACTGCGCGGGCAGGCCGAGCGCGGTCTGATCGACGACCGCGCGGATCGTCGCGTTGCGTCCCATCTCTCTGGGGTCGGCGGAAGCAAGCATCTGCTCGAAGAAGGCGACGACCTCCTCGGATTGGTCCCGGGCTTCGAACGCGGCGTCGCGCTCGCGGGTGGCGATCCCGGCCTGACGCCACACGAGGGCGGTGGAGCCGAACACGACGCCGATGACGACGAGACCGGCGATGCACGCGGCGGTGTTTCGCCGGATGAACTTGGCGGTGCGGTAGGCGAGGGTGTCGGGGCGGGCGGCGATGGGGCGGTCGTCGAGGTAGGCGCGGATGTCGAGCGCGAGCAGCTCCACACCGGCGTAGCGGCGTTCGGGCTCCTTGCGGAGCGCGGTCATGACGATGGTGTCGAGGTCGCCGGCGAGGTGGCGCGAGAGGCGTGCCAGCGAGGTCTCACCGAGGCTGGCGTGGTCATCCTTCTCGGAGGCGACGCGGACACTCGGCGTTGGGGGCACCACGTCGCGGATCACGCGCTCGATCTCGGGGGTGGAGTGGCCCGAAAAGACGTGGGCCCGCGCGCCGGTGACGAGTTCGTAGAGCACCGCGCCGAGGGAGTAGACATCGGACGCGGTTCCGATCGGGCCGCCCATCACTTGTTCGGGGCTGGCGTAGTCGGGAGTGAGACGCCGCTCGGTGGGCGCGGTGATGGCGGTGGTTCCGGCGGGCGTGAGCACGCCCGCGATGCCGAAGTCCAGGAGTTTGGGCTCGCCCTGCGCGGTGACGAGGATGTTGGCGGGCTTGAGGTCGCGATGAACGACCAGGGCGCGGTGGGCGGAGGCGACGGCGGCGCACACCTTGTCGAAGATCACGAGGCGTTCACGCAGCGTCAGGCGGTGGTGGCGGCAGTAGGCGTCGAGCGGCGTGCCGTCGACGAACTCCATGACGAGGTATGGCCGCCCGTCGGGCGTGATGCCGCCGTCAAAGAGGCGCGCGATGTTGGGATGGTTGAGGGAGGCGAGGGTCTGTCGTTCGCGGCGGAAGCGGCGGAGGATTTCCTCGCTGTCCATGCCTCTTTTGACGACCTTGAGCGCGACGGTCTGCTCGAAATCCGCGCCGGAGCGTGCGGCCTTGTAGACCGAGCCCATGCCGCCGGAGGCGACGCGAGAGAGGATCGTGTACGCGCCGATGCTCCGGCCGATGAGTTCGTCGGCCAGGGGGTCGTCGAGCGCGGAGGCGAGCGTGAACGCGGGGCCCATGACGGGGGTGGCGAGGAAGCCGCCCATCGCGCCGGCGTGCGAGAGGAGCGACTCGACCTCGGCGCGGAGTGCGTGGTCGCCCGCGCAGTGGGCGTCGAGCGCGGCGGCGCGATCGACCTCCGGTGCGTCGAGGACGGCGGCGTAGATGCGCTCGACCTTCCTGAGGCGATCCGGCGTCAAGTCTCCAACTCCCGGCTGATCTCGCGGTGGAGCCACGCGCGTGCGAACTGCCAGTCGCGCGCCACGGTGCTGGGCGATACGCCGAGCGCCAGCGCGACCTGGTCGCCCGTCAGCCCGGCGAAGAAGCGGAGTTCGACGACCTTGGCCTTCTGCGCATCGAGGGCGGCGAGCTTTTCCAGGGCCGCGTCGACCGCGACCAGATCGAGTGATTCGTCGAGGGGCGCGGCGACGGAGTCGTCGGAGAGCGGCACGGGCCTCTCTCCCCCGCCGCGCTTCACGCGTCCCTTGCTGCGCGCGTGGTCGGTGAGGATGCGCCGGATGGCGCGGGCGGCGGCGCCGAAGAAGTGAGCCCGGCTTTCCCATGTGACCTCGCCGTCGCCGACCAGGCGCAGATACGCCTCGTTGACGAGCGCGGTGGGCTGGAGCGTGTGGCCGCGGCGTTCCTGGGCGAGGTGCTGCTGCGAGAGCACGCGGAGCTCTTCATAGACAAGCGGGAAGAGCTCATCGGTGGCGTGGCGATCGCCGCGCTGCGCGCGGGCGAGGAGGACGGTGATGTCGTGTCTCCCTGGGGAGGTCATGAGGCGGTCCAGGAAAAGGAAAAACCATGACAATCGTCGGGGCGCGTCGGCGCATGGATGCGGTCCCCCGCTCGATCCGTTGATTTGACCCACGAGCGGGGTGGCCGTCAAGCCCGAACTGAGCAATCGGGCGGCGTGATTCGGAACTGGCTCAGGAACGACACACTCCACGCACTGAAAGGGAAGATGATGATGAGGAAGCACAGCATTTCAGCCCTGGCCCTGGCGGCCCTTGCCGGTTCGGCTCTGGCGGGCGTCAGCTTCGGCCCACGCACCGACATCGCGGCGGCGCAGCGCCCCAGCTCGAGCGTCGTGGCCGACTTCAACGGCGACGGCCTCGGCGACCTGGCGGTGACCACCGACACGCCCGACAAGATCCTGATCTATCTCAACAGCGGCGTGGGCCTGGGCGCGCCCGCCACGCTCCTGACCGGCGCGGGCACGGGGCCCGACTCGATCGCGGCATCCGACCTTGACGCCGACGGCGACAACGACCTCGTCGTCGTGCTCAAGAACACCAGCACGATCCGGGCCTATATGAACACCGGCGGCGTGTTCGCGCCGGGGGCGTCGGGCGCGATCGGCGCCGACCCCCGCGCCATGATCGTCGCCGATGTCAACGGCGACCTTCGTCCCGACTTCATCACCGCCAACCGAGACTCGAACGACCTCTCGATCGCCAGCTGGAACGGCGCCGCGTTCGCGGTGTCGAGCGTCGCCACGGGCGAAGAGCCCTACGGCGTGGCGGCGGGCGATTTCAACGGCGACGGCAAGGTTGATCTGGCCGCGACCAATCATCGCGACCGCAACGTCTCGCTCTTGGCCGGCAACGGCGCGGGCGGGTTCGCGGGCGTGGGCACGCTGAACGTCGGGAATCCCTACCGCCCGGACGGCGTGGTGTTCACGGACATCGAGCGCGACGGCGACATGGACCTGGCCGTCGTCGCGTCGGACAACGCGGTCGCCAACCAGGTGTTCTTGTTCCGCAATGCCGCGGGCGTGTTCGGCGCCCCGACCCTGAGCCCGACCGGTGGAATGAACTCCGGGCAAGTCGTGGCGGCGGACATGGACCGCGACGGCGACGCCGACCTTGCCGTGCTCAACGTCGACAGCGCGTCGATGTCGATCCTCGAGAACCTCGGTGGAACGCTGGCGGCCCCGGCGATCGTCGCGACCGGCGCCACGCCCTCGCACATCGCGATGGGCAATCTGGTCGGCTCTCCCTCTGCGGAGCTGATCGTGGCCGGACGAGATTCCAACATCGTGTCGATCTACGAAAACCTCACGCCTCCCTGCCCTTCGGACGTGAACGCCGACGGGTTCGTGAATGGCGACGACTTTGACCAGTTTGCCAGCTGGTTCGACGCCGGCAGCGCCGCCGCGGACTTCAACAACGACGGGTTCGTCAACGGCAACGACTACGACGAGTTCGCCCAGGCCTTTGACCTTGGTTGCTGAGACTCTCTTTGGAGTGCCCCACACTCCCTTGGACGCCGACCACCAGCCGGGTCGGCGTCCTTTTTCGTGGACCGATAGTCGCATCGCGTGCCAAACACCCGCCGGACGTCCGGCGGGCTCTGACAGAACCGAGCTCGGTTCGTCGCATGAAAGCAGGCCGGGAGTCGACATCTGTTGAAGTAGGATTATGGTTGTTGCGGCGTGGGGTGGAGGTCGCCAATGAGTTGCACCAAGAGAGGAACCGCGGCGGGGGCCGCGTTGTTGATGGCGTGCGCGGGGAGTGCGAGCGCGCAATTGGCAACGGCGGTGTTCACCAAGCATCCCACACATCCCACGTCGATCGTGCCCGGGGCCCGCAACCTCGCGGGCCAACTGGTAACGACGCGCTTCAAGTCCATTGACACGTTTTCGCTCTCGCCGGACGGTTCGACGTGGGTGACGGGCGGGCTGACGCAGCAAGGCCCGGACGAGGAGTCCGTGCTGGTGCTCGGGCCCAACCCAGCGCCGAATGTGCTGGCGCAGGAGGGGCAGCCGCTCCCGCAGGGGGGGATCAGCGAGACCTATGACCTGATCGGGCGAGGGAACTTCAATCGGCCGAATCGCTACGCGTTCACGACGACTTCTCGATTCGCCCCCGGCGGGCGCTACGCGGTCATCTACTGGGACGGCTTTGGCTTCACGATGACCCACGGCGAGGGCGACGCTCTGTTCAATTTCGTCGACATCCCGGCGGGAGACGCCGGCGACGAGGTCATCGGCACGTTCATGGACTCGGCCCATCCGCTCGACACCGGCGTGGTGGGCGTACACCTGGAATCGATCGTGAACATCGATCCGGCGTTGGAGTCGGCGCTCATCTATGACCACGACGCGTTCCGACAGGGCGGCGTGTCGCCGGTCGTTTCGCTCGACGGCCTGTCCAACCCGACCTGGGACAAGTGGACCGAGCGCGGCTTCTTCACGACCGCCGACAGCGCCCACTGGCTCGCCAACGGAAAAATCATCGAGGATAAGGACTTCGACGAGGTGCTCGCGATCGACTCGCGCGTCGTCATCCAGCAGGGCTTCGCCATGCCGGGAACCGGTGAAATTCCCGACGGTATCACCCACGCGGCCATGAACCAGGGCGGCGAGTGGATCGCGCACGGCCTGCTCACCGACGGCGTTTCACACTACGCCAACTTCAACGGCGTCGTCGTGGCGCGCAGCGGATCGGCGATCGTTCCCTCGGGCGGAACGTGGTCCGCGCCGTTCTACGCCGTTGCGGTGAGCGGCCTTGGCGAGTGGCTGGTCGCGGGCCGATCCGCCGGGGCGCCGGCCAGCGACGACGTGATCGTGCATTCCGAGCTGGGAGTCGTGATGCGCGAGGGCGACCCGGTCGACCTCGACGGCAACGGGCTGGCGGACGACGACGCCTTCATCGGGCGCGGCAACCCCTTGCTCCCCGCGTTCGCGCTGGATGAACTCGAGCTGTCGAACGGGCGCGTGCTGTATGTCATCGCCAACCTGCGGAACGGCGCGGGGCAGGACATCAACTCGAGCCCGGCGTTCGGAGAGCCGCACGCGCTGGTGAAGCTGGAGCTCCCGCCACGCTGCGCGGGCGACTTCAACCGCGACGGATTCGTGAACGGCGACGACTACGACGCCTTCGCGTCCGCCTTCGACGCTGGCCACGCCGCGGCGGACTTCAACCACGACGGCTTCGTGAACGGCGATGATTACGACGCCTTTGCGTCGGCGTTTGACGCGGGTTGCTAGCGCGAGACCGGCACAATTTGATTCGTGATCCGGCCGAATCAAGACAAAGCGATCCACCAGGCGCCGCATGGATCAGAGTGGGGAATCCCACTTCTTGAGGAGGCTGGAAGATGAAGGTGTGTTATTCGGCCGCGGCGGCGCTGATGCTCATTTCGGGTTCCGCGTTCGCCCAGCCCGCGTATTCGTGGCGCTATTACCGACCGACCAACACCGGCATCCAGGGCGATTGGAACGAATCGATCTGGATCGGGCCCGATAATGACCCCTGGATCGGCGGTTACAGCCCGAGCTTCGAGGAAGGCGGAATCGCCAAATTCGTCCAGGCCGAAAACCGTTGGATCAACGTCTCAAACGTCGACTACCCCATCATCGGGCATCCCAACGACGTCGGCACGACGCGCGTGAGCGACATGGTCTCCGACGCTCAGGGCAACCTGTGGTTGGGCACCTGGCGAGGCGTCATGCGGATGAATCTCGCGGCCGGGCCAAACTCGCTCGTCAAGTACGGCCCGGACAACTCCGCGCTCCCCGGCGGACTCACCCGCGACATGACAATGGCGCCCGACGGCACGCTCTGGGTGTCGGCCGAGTCCACCATCTGGGGCGGAGGCGGGCTCAGTCGCTACCACCCCGCAACGAACACATGGACGCACATGGACGGGCGCGGCGGCGGCAAGATCGCGGCCCAGCTCAAGCCTGGCGGCGGATACTACATCTGGACCTCACTGGGCGGGCTCAGCCCCGTTGAGCGTTGGGACAGCACGACCAACTCGTGGACGAGCTTCTCGCCGACGGCGGGGAACCCGGCGGCGCTGGCGTCGCTCGACTCCGTGGACGATGCCGGCAACATGTGGATGACCCGGTGGTATGGGGATCAGGGCCAATCTCGCCTCGATTGCCTGCGCCCCGACGGCACCTGGGTCTCGCCGCCGCTCCCGCCCGAGCACCCCGTGGTGCAGGTTGCGGCGCTCCGCGCATTCGGCAACATGCAGGGGCTGATGATCGACGGCTACGCGCACCTGCACCGCTTCAACGGAACGTCGTGGACCGATCTCGGACCCGTGCCCGACATCAATGGCTTCATCGACGATCTCGACATCGCGGGAGACGGCACGATCTGGCTCTGCGGATCGGGTCTCGGCGGCGCGCTGCGGCGCGACGCGAGTTCGGGTGAGTGGCAGCGCTATCGCGTGACCAACACCAGCCAGTTCGATTTCTTCAACGGCGACCTTTCGATCGATCCGAACTCCGGGGATGTCTATGCCTGTGCGAATGCCGCCCCGGGAATCGGCGGCATGGTCCGTTTCGACGGCATTCGGTGGACATGCTGGGACCAGTACACCTACGGCCTTGGCTACGACTGGCCCTTCCCGACCGACAACAGCGAAGCGCTGTGCGTGCGTGCCTCCACGGGCAAGGTCGCGGTCAACCCGATGTTCAATTTCACGCATGAACTCGACGCCGAAGCCGACGCGTGGACCGCGATTCCCGGCCCGCTCGATTCAATCCGCCAATACCGCGAGGACTCGCTCGGAAGGCTCTGGGCCATTGGGCACTATTCCGGCCTCGGATACTTCCAGAACGGCGCGTTCAACTCGATCGGCAGTGGAGGCTGGGGCATGTCGCTTCAGACCGACCCGGATCGGCCGGGCACCGTGTGGGCGAACCAGGACTATCAACTCACGCGCACCGACGGCAACTACGTCTTCTCGCGCAGCGCGGACGACTTCCCGGGAGGCGGGCTCTTTACGGGGCTGGCGGTCGACCACAACGGAATCGCGTGGATCGGCAAGTGGGCCCAGTTCACCAGCACCGGGAGCGCGCTTCTCCGCGTCAACGCGAACAACGGGACGTATCAGGCCTGGGAGTATGACAATGGCTGGCCCTTCCCGGGCGAGCATGTGCGACCGCTGGCCGTCACGCCCGATGGACGCGTATGGATGAGCTATGACGCCGAGTATCCCTCGGCCGAGATGGGACTGCTCTGGTGGGACGGCACAAATGTCGGCACCTTCCCCGCGCCGCCCAACGGAGAACCCCAGTGGGGCGGCCTTCCGCACGCGTCGATCTGGGACCTCGAAGTCAAGATCATCCCGGGCGGATACGAACTGTGGATGAGCTGCCTCTCGCGCGGGATCGCGGTGCTGAAAGTCACGGAGACGATGTGCGCGGCGGACTTCAACGGCGACGGCTTCGTCAACGGCGACGACTACGACGCCTTCGCGTCCGCATTCGACGCCGGCCACGCCGCGGCGGACTTCAACCACGACGGCTTCGTCAACGGCAATGACTACGACGAGTTTGCCAGCGCCTTCGATGCCGGGTGCTGATGACCGGCGTCGAGAGCCCAGGGCGGCAGTTGTCGAATACCTCGCAGTAACCTTCGCGCGGTTCTCGCGCCAAATCCGCTCAACCCACGCAATCGCCCGTGGAGCTTCGCTCGGGGTGATTCCCTTCGCGCGACCCGGACTCCCGTGAACCTCGCAACTAGATCGGTGTCCGGTAGGTGCCGGAACCAGCGGATTTCCGCCGCGTCCCACGGCCCGGGCCGAAAGCGGAGACGGTGGATCGGAAAACCTGCGAGAAACGGCGACGGATCGTCGCATGAAGGTCGTGCCGCACGCGCGGCCGGAGGAATCACCATGAGAAAGCAGGCGAACCAGGCAATCTATCACGACCGCGACGCCGACTTGAACAGGGCTCGGGCGGGCCTGCTGGCGGCCATTGCGGGCCTGGCCTGCGCTTGCGGCACGGCGGCCGGGCAGACGATCACCGTTGATTCCGCCAACGACCTCGTCGATATTCCGTGGAGCGGCACGATCGCCGACCTTCCCGGGCCCAACGGAAAGGTGTCGCTGCGCGAGGCGATGATCGCCGCGGACAACACCCCGGGCGCGCAGACGATCGGTTTCGCCATCCCGCAGAGCCTGTGGAATCCGTCTTATCCCAATCGCGCAACGATCGAGCTCGACGGCCCGCTCAGCCTCTACGCCAACGACACGACGATCGATTGTTCGACCCAGACCGCCTTCACGGGCGACACCAATCCGAACGGCAACGAACTTGGGCTCGTGTACTTCGGCCCGCCCAACGGGGCCGCGTTCATCTATCTGTTCGGCAACGGGAACGTCGTCAAGGCGCTCGACGGCACGGGCGGCAACGCGTTCGGCGCGTCGGTCCACATCTCGGGCAACCAGAACCGCGTGATCGGCTGCACCACCGACAGCGTGCGCATCGACGGCAACTTCGGCGGGCCGGTCGCGACGGGCAACATCATCGGCGGCACGGGCCCGGGCGAGGGCAACGTACTGTCGTTCGTCGAGATCGCATGCTGGTCGAACGACAACGTCGTCATCGGCAACCGTCTCACGCGCTGCAGCGTCGTGGGCAGCCAGTACTGCGTCTATCCCACCGGCAACCGTATCGGCGGGCCCACGCCCGCGGAGCGCAACACCATCTCGGGGTACGGCTACTACGGCGAGGAGGGTTTCCCCACCGGCACCCAGATGAGCGTCGTCTGGGCCAAGGACACCGTGATCGAGGGGAACTACATCGGCACCACGCCCGACGGCATGGCGCGCCAGCCCCAGATCGGGCCCACAGGCGTGGGTGTCACCGACTCGATCAACACCGTCGTGCGCGGCAACCTCGTGGCGGGCCTGCGGACGCTCGGCGGCGGGCACTACCAGGGCCAGATCTTCGGCGACGCCATCTTCGTCAGCGCCATGAACGCCAACAACGACACCACTGTCATCGAGGGCAACACCATCGGGCTGGCGGCGGACGGTGTGACGGTCATCCCCACGCGACGCGGAATCACTGTCTCGCCGGGCACGGCGCGCCAGACCACCGGCAACATCACCATCGGCGGGCCGCTCCCCGGCCAGGGCAACACCATCTCGGGCGTCGAGACGTTCGGCATCCTCGTCGGTACGCTCTCCGACGGCGTGACGATCTCGGGAAACTCGATCTTTGATTGCGGGGGGCTGGGGATCGAGCTGGCCAAGAACACCGGCGCCGACGGGCCGACGCCCAACGACGCGGGCGACGCCGACAGCGGCGCCAATCGACTCCAGAACTTCCCGGTGGTCGCCAGCGCGGAGCTCGCGGGCCAATCGCTGCACGTCACGGGCACGTTCAACAGCGTGGCCAACGAGCGCTTCACGATCGAGTTCTTCGCGTCGCCCTCGTGCGACCCCAGCGGCTTCGGCGAAGGGAAGTTCTATCTCGGCGCCGTGGAGTTAGATAGCAACGCCTCGGGCAACGCCTCGTTTGATGTGGCGCTTATGGGCGATGACGCCGTGGTGGGCGGCGTGGTCACCGCGACCGCGACGCGTCACTCGACGCTCGATACCTCTGAGTTCTCCTCGTGCGCGACGATCGGCGCGAGCGCGTGCGCCGCCGACTTCAACGGGGACGGCTTCGTGAACGGCGATGATTACGACCTGTTCGCCGAGGCTTTCGACTTGGGAGGCGCGGCGGCGGACTTCAACCAAGACGGTTTCGTGAACGGCGATGATTACGACGCCTTTGCCGAGGCCTTCGACGCGGGGTGCTGACTCCGAAGTGAAGGATCGGTCGAGGGTTGGCGCGGCCACCCGGGCATGGATGCGCGGCGCACCGTCCCGCCTGGTCGCTCCTTCGGACCCCGCGGCAGCGATTGAGCAAGCCGGCCCGACGTGGCGGCGGCGAGGTACGCGTGGTATGACGGCGATGAGCCTCACACCCTGAGAGGCCCGGCGCGCTTGAACGACCGTTGTCCACACACTCTGGGATGCTCTCGATCAGCTTCCCGAGGTCTGCCGACTCCTTAAAGGATTGCCATGGCCACCGCGCCGAAGGCCAAGCGGGTTCAGCGAGCCTTTGTCGGCGGCGGGCGGAGGCGCTGCAAGGCCTGCCACGGGCGGACGCGCCCTTGGCCAAGGTCCTCGAACCGCTCGGGATTGAATCGCGAGATGTCGAGCGCCGACTCCAGCAATTGGGTGTTGATCACGGAAAAGCCCTGGGAGTCGAATCGCGCGGTGACGAGCGCCGACGCGCCGCTGACCAAGGCGGCCGAGAAGCTCGTGCCGCTGGCGACCGCGAATTGGTTGTTGGGGAGGATGCTGATGAGGTCCTCGCCCGGCGCGCAGAGGTCGACGTAGGGGCCAAACCCGGAGAACGCGGATTTCACGTCGCTCATGCCCGTCGATGCAACCGCGATGACACCCCCGTTGGCGGCGGGATACACCTTGTCATCGCTGTCGCGATTGTCCACCGACGCGACCACGATGATCCCCATCGACTGCGCTTCGGCGATGGCGTCGGCGACAACGCTCGAGTTCTTGGGCGATGACATGGAGATGTTGATGACCCGCGCACCGTGGTCGATGGCGTGGTAGATGCCCTCGGCGATCATGAACGAGGTGCCCATGCCCGAAGAGTCCATGACGCGGATCGGGAGGATCTTTGCGTCGGGCGCGACCATGTGGATGAGGCCGGCAACAAATGTACCGTGCCCCGCCATGACGCCCGCGCCGGTGTCGTTCGCGTCGGCGTTGTTATTGATGAAGTTGTAGCCGCCCGGCGCGATCGAGCCTGCGAGATAGGCGTGGGGTGAGATGCCGGTGTCGAGCACCGCCACGGTCACGCCGACGCCGGTCGAAAGGCGATGCGCGAAGGGAAGCGAGACGAAGCCCGCGACCGGCTGCTTGCCGACGGTTTGTTCAGCGATGCGAACGAAAAAGCTCTGGGTGTGCCCCTCGGCGACGCAGTTCTCGGAGTTCTGCTCATCGCCCTCGATGCGGTCGTCGAAGTCGAAGGCGAGGTCCTCGTCGGCGTCGGGGATGTTCGGATCGGTTCCCAGCAGGTACAGGCCCCGCGGCTCGTACGCGGCGAGCACGATCGCGCCGTAGGTCGCGGCCACCTCCTCGATGGACTGATTGGGCGCCAGGCGGATCACGAACTGGTCCTCGAGCGCGTCGCCGACGTCGAACGCGGACGCGCTCGGCGCGAGGCACGACGCGACCATGAGCGCGGCGACAGGCGACAGGCGGGCTCGAAGTGAACAGCGGTTCATGCGTCTCCGATCACAAAGAAGGGCGCCCATCCCGCGGGATGGTGGCCCTGGCGGAACATTTCCAATTGGACGCGCCTGAGTGTCTCCGCGAGCAATGCGGAATTACACGTCGGATTATCGTACATCGAGGAATACCAGGCCGCAACCGTTTCTTTGGCGGATTGATCGTGTAACGCCCAGTGAGTGAGCACGAGCGACGACGCGCCCGCGGCAAGGAACGCCCGAACGAGACCCAGAAGCTCGCCCCCGGGTGAGCTTTCCGCTCGGCCCGTTCCGCATCCGCTGAGCACCACTCGGGCCCCGCCCAGGTCGATTTCGCCGAGATTCCAGGCGGACATCCAGCCGTCGAAAAGCCGCAGACCCGACGCGCCGGGATTTGACGCGACGAAGCGGGCGTGAGAGGCGACGTGGATCAGCGGTCGATCGTGCATCGCCTGAGACACATTCTCAACGGTCGCATCGCTTCCGATAAGCAGTTCGGCGTTCGGGATCGTGCTCGCGGCGGCGCGTGCTTCGTCCTCGGCGTGGGGGATCGCCTCATCGGACACGCCGATCACCAGCGGGCTTGAGGTCGTCATCGGCTTGCGCGAGCGGAGCAGCATGGCGATCGATGAACTTGGCGCGATGGTGACGACGTGGCGTGCAAGTGCGGGCTCACCGGAATCATCGATCAACGCGTGGAACGGCACGCGATGGAGCACGCCGAAGGGGACAATCGTCATGCGGTGAATGTCCGCGAGGTCGTCCGACATCGGCGTGAGCAGGAGCGAATGCAGCTCGCGGAGAGCCCTCTCGGCATCACGCGCCAGGCGCTGGCCGACTTGGCCGGTGGGCAGGCCGCGGATGACGGCCCGATCGATCTGGAACGCCAGGGCGCTTGCCGCTCGCCGGACCTGAGCCATGTCCGTGACGCGCCGACGCACGCGAGTGCCCTGATCCGTGACGATGAACGCCGAGAGGTCGTCGCCTTCTTCAAAGTACTCGACGAGTGCGTGCCCGGGGGCGAGCGCCCGCTGCACGTCGCGCACGGGCGCCGGGTCGCGATCGACGACCCGCCGCGGGGCGAGCGCGGCGAGGCGCTGTTCCGCCAGTCGCAGCGCGTGCTCACGCTGGCGCACGCCGGCGATTCGCTCCGCGGTGCTCCCGCGTGCCGAGGCGCCGACGTCGCCCGTGCGCGAGTACATCGCCGTGAGCTCGCGGCGCAGTCGGTCGATCTCGAGCGGGATATCGCGATCATCCTGATTGCTCGGCGCGCACGCCCGGGCGGAGTCGGCCGGGGCCGCGGCTTCCTGCATCGAACGGGCTCTTGCCCGCTCGATCCGGTCGAACGCGATCGGCACATCGCCCATGTCGAGCGCGAACGACGCGGCGTCGGCGAAGATGTTGGAGCGACGCCCGAGGAATGCGGCGCGCAGCGCCTCGGCGTTGAGCGTTCCGCGCACGCGCTCGGTCTGGTCGATCGCGGCGGCAAAGTCCCCGGCGGCGTCGTCGTGCTTCTTTTCCGCCACGCGGGCGCGGGCGCGGGCATGGTGCAGTTCGGCCTTCAGCGGCGCCAGGTCGAGCGTTTCCGCGACGGTCATCGCCGTCTCGATGTGCTCGGCGGCGCCCGCCGGGTCGCTCGAGCGCAGGAGCAGGTCTCCGAGCTGGAGCTGCGCGAGCGCCGCGTCGGCGGGACGATCTTCGAGCCGCCTGATCGCGTTGCGTAGCAGGGCCAGCGAGCCCGCCATATCGCCGCTCGACTCCAGCACGCGGGCCTCGAGCATGTCGGCCTTGGCCAGGCCCGTTCGGTTGTTCATGGGGGTCAGGAGCGATCGAACTTCCGCGATCGAGTCGCGTGCTTCGGCCCACTGACTCCGCTCGCTCTGTGAACGCGAGAGCCCAAGCAGCGCCCGGGCCAGTTCCTGCGACATCCCGTGCTGGCGCAGCGCGGGGATCGCGGTCTGGAACGCATCGGCGGCGTCCGTCGCCGCGCCCAGCGAGAGCATCGCCTCGGCCTGCTCGATCCACAGCCGTGCGACATCGCCCGGCGCGCCGTCCGCCGCCAGCTTTCGACGGGCGCCCTCGAAATACGCGAGGCCCTCCTGCATCCGCCCCTGTCGGCTCGTCAGATCGGCGAGGTTTCCCTCGACGATGGCCGCCGCCCTCGAGGCCTTCAACGATTCAAGGCCCGAAAGCGCCGCGCGGAACGCGTCTTCCGCGGCCCGGAACTCGTGCAGGTCCAGCAGCGCCTCGGCCCGATTGCTCTGGAGCTGGGCGGACAACATCGGCTGATCGACCAGGAGCGTGAGCGCGCGGTCGAAGTGCTCCACCGCGCGTCGCGGCTCGTCCGACATGCGTCGGACCACGCCGAGATTGATGTTGGCGCGAGCGGCCAGCAATGATTCGCCCGCCCGCGTGAACGCGGCCAGCGCCGCCTCGCCGGCGTCGATCGCTTCTTTCAGTCGTCCCTTGCGCGCCAATGCGTGGAGGGTCGCCATGCGGATGCGAGCGCCCTCGAGCACGTCGCTCGAGCGATCCGCGGCCAGCACGGCGTCGGCGAGCGTCGCGAGCGCGTCATCGAACCGATTCGCGTATGCCAGCGCGTGCGCGAGCGCCCGGCGCGTGCGGGCCTGGGTCTGCGGCTCGGCCAACTCGTCCGCGGCGCTCACCAGCGCCGGCGCGGCGGCCAGCGCCCGAGTCAGGTTCGACATCGCCATCCGCTCGACGTCGTCCGAGAGCCGCCCGAGCATCTGCGGCGCATCGCCGGCCGCACGCACGCGCGCGATCGCCTCGCTCGGAGTCAATCCGGCCAATTCATCGAGCAGGGGCGAGAGTTCGCTCGCAGGGACGGTCATGCGGTCTCAATCAGGCAACGTTGATGGGGGGGATGCGGACGACGCTGGCGCCGACGCACGCCGAAAGCTCGTACACGCCGACGGGACATTCGAGAACGAACACGCCCGACGAGTCGGCGGCGACTTCCTGTTCGGGCGAGCCGGTGAGCGTGGAGCGCCAGGCGATGCGGGCGACGATGTCGTCGTTGAGCGGCGCGACCTGGCCGCGGATGATTCGGCGAGAGTCGTTCCCATTCGGCGAAACCTGGATGTCAATCTCGGCGATGTCGCACTCAAAGCTGAGGTGGCGCGATTCGGTGGTGCCGCGGAAGCCGGCGAGCGCCGGGTCGGCCATCGTGTCGCGCACCAGGCGGCAGAGGTACTCCTGCACGTGGTCCGCGACCCGAGACGCGATGTCCATGAGCGAGGGCGACGCCGGCGCCTCGGTCCGCATCAGGCCGAGCACACGCTGCACGACCTCCGCCGGCGGCGCGACCGAGTCGTCGGTCCGCATGGTTTGTACGGCGAGCTTGACCGACGCGAGCGTGCGGGCGGCTTCTGGCGAGGCCGCGACTTGTGCTTGGACTTCCGAACGCCGCGCCGGATCGAGTTCGTCGAGGGCCAGGGCGACAAGTTCTTCGTTGGAAACAGGCTGATTCACGCGTTCCTCCGTGGCAAACGGCCAGCCGCCGTCACACAAAGGAGGGCACCTGGGCCTGCCGGGATACACGAATTCCAAGATTTGAACGGCGACAAGAGGGGATTGTTTGGCGCGAAAGGCGGTTGCGGTGCTGGTTTAGGACTCCGGGCTGGCTGCGGAGGACTCGCCGAGGAGTGCTCCGAGCTTGGCGAGGCAGCGGGCGCGGGTTGGGCCGATGCTTCCGGTGGGGATGCCGAGTGACGAGGAGATCTCGGCGTAGCTGGTTTGGTCGGTGTTCGTGAAGAGAGCGCGAAGGAGGCGTTCGCACGGGCCGCCCAGCTTGGTCAATGCGCTTTGCACCGCGATTCGGCGCTCCCAGCGCTCAAGCTCGTCGGGCGCGGGCTCGTTTGGCGCCGGGCTCGACGGGGGGCCATGCGTTCGGCGCGACGTGGCCTTGGAGTTCGACCGGGCGGCCCGCCAGCATTCGCGCTGGGTCGTGGTCATCAGCCACTTGGCGAGCGTGCGGGTATCGCGAAGGCCGCTGAGATTCTGGAAGAGCAGCGAGAAGACGCTCTGGAAGATGTCGTCGCAGGCCGATTCGGGGAGTCGGTAGCCGCGCGGGATGGAATAGACGAGACGCTTGTACTTCTCGACGAGCTCCCGCCACGCGGCTTGATCGCGTTGCAGGCATCGCTCGATGAGGGCTCCGTCGTCTTGATGCATCCCGCGCTCCGGGGGCGGTCGGCCTTTCGCCCCTGCTTGGATCAGAGGCGGAGTTTATCCGCGGAGTTCCCGATCGTGAAATCAGAGTTCGATTGTTGCGCGTGCAGGGCTGGGCCGAGAATTCCTCGCGGAGCATGTATCAGGCACCCGACCTCCGGCTCCTGTTGGCTCGAAAGGAGCTTTTCCGATGAGCACACACCGTATCTTGGCGTTGCTGGCTGGTCTTGCCGCTTCCGGCTTCACGTTCCTGTCCGCTCTGGCGGACGTCACGATCTATGGAGGGCTGTCGAACTTTGACGTCCCGAACGAGACGGACGACGACTGCGACGAGTTTGAGATCGAACTCCACGGCCCGAACCCCGAGGACGTGTATCACACGTACCACAATCCGAACTACGGCTCGCCGCAGATCATCGCGATGCCGTACGGCACGCTGGTGCGCTACACCAATCCGCGCCACCTCACCATGCCCAACTCGATCGAGCACTTCGGCATCTCGCTGCGGAACTTCAGCGGCGATCCGACGCCCCATTTCCGCTGGATGAAGAACGGCGTCGAGGCGGGCGTGAATCCCAACCCGCTCCAGCCGCAGATCACCACGGCCCCCGGCATCAACAACGAGGGCGACCCGGTGGTGATCGAGACGATCACGAACCAGGATCCGTGGGCGCGGCGGATGTGGGTGAAGCGTTCGGTGACGAACGTGCAGTACACGGTTTCGCTCGAAGAGCTGATGGTCGACGAGCCGCTCATCATCAACTCGGAGGATATCGATCTGACGCCGGTGCTTCTGTGGCCGGGGCAGACGCTGACGTACAGCCAGCTGGAGATGGGCGACGGGATCGCCAGCGCGGTGCTGTCGTACGAGGTTTATCGCGACAGCTTCTACGGCAATCAGCATCACGTCGGGAGCTACGGCGGGACGGTGATGAACGCGGTGCAGCTCACAACCTCGGGGTGCGACGAGGGCGGCCTGGTGATCGACCAGCAGCCGATGGATACTTTCGGCGTTCCCGGCGACGACATCGACTTCATGGTGCGGGTGACCAACAACGGCGACACCTCAGACCCCGTGTTTCACTGGTTCCATGAGGGCGTGGAGATCGCGACCACACTCGACGACACCCTCGAAGTGCTGAACATCACCCACGCCGACGCGGGCGCGTACTGGGTGGCGATCACCAACGAGTGCGGCACGATCATCTCGACCGTCGGCCGCCTTGAGATGCCCCCGCAGTGCTGGGCCGACGTCGACGGCGACGGGTTCGTCAACGGCGACGACTACGACTTCTTCGCGGACGCGTTCGACGTGGGCGGCGCCGCGGCCGACTTCAACGCGGACGGCTTTGTGAACGGCGACGACTACGACGGCTTCGCGGAGCACTTTGAGCTGGGTTGCTGATCGCAACTCTCGGCCACTTGCGAGGTACGACACGGGCCCCTCCTCGGTAGACGCCGGGGAGGGGCCGTTCCGTTCTTGTCTGTTTGCTCGGGAGGGGGGGCGGACTTGACGTGTCCCCGGGATCGAAGATCGTCTCGAAGATCAAGTATTTACCCGGGGGTTGCCGACCTCCTTGTGGTCGAGCAACTCGGTTTGGAGGATGTCATGCACACGAATTCGTCGACGAAGCGAATGGCCTGGATCGGCGCGGCTCTGGCGTGCTCGGCGGCGTGGGGCGCTGATTGGGTCGCGTTCACGCCCTTCCCGACCAACGGTGCGCCGCGTACCTGGGCGTGCGGCTTGCGCCACCCCGATGGGCGAATCTTCGCGGTCGCCGGAGCTCCCTGGGTCGGAGGGGCCGAGGACGGCTCGGTTCACTACCTCGCGGTCAACGGATCGAGCTGGATCACCGCGGCGTCGCTCGATGGTCCGAAGATTTCCCAGGCGGCGGGCATCGATTCGCTCTCACGCATCATCGTGTACGGCGGCAAGGACCCGGCGAACGGTGATGTCGGCGCTTCCAGGCCGTACGACCCGGTGGAAGGGTTTACCGGAGACATTGCCGAGCGTCCCGAGACCTGGCCCGCGGCGTACTTCGCGTGGGCGAGCGACGATCAGTCTCGCCTTTACTCGTTCGGCGGGAATGACGGCGAGGGCGGTACGAACTCGACGCACGCGCACCGATACGACGCGTCCCTCGACGCGTGGCAGGTGATCGCGCCCATGAACATGGCGGTCAGCGATGCGGCCGCCACCTTCGATGGCGACGGGCACATCCTCGTGATCGGCGGGATCAACGCGGGCAAGTCCGCCCGTACCGGGAACGTGGCGCGCTACGACATCGCGACCAACACCTGGTCGGATGTCGCGCTGCCCGACCTGCCGGTTCCGACCAGCGGCCATCGCGTGGTGCTCGGCGCGGACAATCGCGTGTATGTACTGGGCGGCGAGGTGGGCGCGATCTCGTCGGGCGCGACGACGCCGGCGGTGTGGGCTCTCAATCTGAACGAGCCCTCCCCGAGCTGGAGCGTCGGGCCGAGCATGAACACCGCGCGCAAGCACTTCGGCGCGGTGCTCGATACGACGAACACGCGGATCCTGGTGATGGGCGGCGAGAACGACGCGGGCGGGACAAACCTGTGCGAGTCGCTGTTCACGCCGATCTGCCCAGCGATCACGGCGCAATCGACCCATGTGCCGGCGTGGCGCGGCACGCTCGCGTTGTTCTGGGCGAGTGCTTCGGGCGCCGGCCCGCTCAGCTATGAGTGGAGGCGCGATGGCGTGGCGCTTTCCGACGGCCCGACCGGCTCGGGGAGCAGCGTGAGCGGCGCGACGACCGCCGCGCTCTCGATCCTCAATCCCGACGAGGACGATATCGCCTCGTACACGGTCACGGTGAGCAACGCCGGCGGCTCGGTCGCGAGTGATTCGATGTCACTCTCGATCCGCACGCCGCCCAGCACGACCAACTGGCGGGTCAGCGTGCTCCACCCGGCGTGGATCCAGAACTCGTCGTACGCGACGGGGATCGACGCGGGAAGGATCGTGGGTTACGGCATGACGCCCGTGACGCTGCCCGATGAACGCGTTTTCACGCTCGCGCGTCCGCTGCTGTGGCCGGACGAATACTCGCCGGCCCAGGACCTCACGCCGCCCGGCTCCGTGGGCGGCACGATCTATGACATCCGCGACAACGTGATGACCGGATGGTTCTGGCACACCTGGTCGTGCTGGGGCGGCAATCAGTACTGGACCTGCGCGTGGCAATCGGCGGGGTACTGGGACGCGACCACGCTGGGCTTCACGGAGCGTCACGCCTCGGGCGCGGAGTACGACTCGCTCTATGGAACGGACGGCTACGACATGGCCGCCAGCGTGACGCACGAGTATTCGGAGGGCAATTACACCACGACGGCGCACGTGTACGACACCGACGGGCACTGGATGCCGCTGCACCCCAGCGGATACGCGCACAGCCAGGCCAGTGCGGTGGATTCGGGATTCCAGTACGGCGGGGTCTACAACTTCTCCACGGGATGGAGGGCCGCGAGGTGGAGCGGGTCGGCGGCGAGCTTCGTGAGTATTCACCCGGCGGGCTATCAGAGTTCGAGCGTGTCCGGGGCGCGTGACGGCCAGGTTGCGGGCAGCGCGTCCATGGGCGGCGTGATGCACGCCGGAATCTGGGCCTCGGGAGGGGGTGCGTTCCTTGACCTCACGCCCAACGCATCGTCGGGCAGCGGCTGCAGCGCGACGCACCAGGGGGTGCAGGTCGGGAATGTTGGAGGGCATGCCGCTCTGTGGCTTGGGACTCCCGATTCGTTGATCGATCTGGATGGCGTTCTTCCGTCCGGCTATTCAGGGTCGGTGGCGTATGACGTGGAGGTCGGTCCTGACCTGACCATTACCGTTGTCGGCGTGGCATACAACACAGGGAGCGGACGCTACGAGGCGATGGTGTGGCGATCTTTCTCGACGTGCCCGGCGGACATCAACGCCGACGGCTTTGTCAACGGCGACGATTACGACGCGTTCGCGGAGGCATTTGATGGAGCGGATTCCGCCGCCGATTTCAACGATGACGGCTTCGTGAACGGCGATGATTACGACGCTTTCGCCGAGCACTTTGAGCTGGGCTGCTGAGACGACAAATGACTAGAGGCCACGCAAAGGGGCGTGCGGTTGAGCGTGGCTCGCCGCACGGCCCCTTTTTTCGTTGGCGGCGTGTGGAAGACACAAGGATGCGTGGCGCCTCCCAGGTAAAGGCCCCAAAGTGGTCTTGTTTGTATCGCGACGGGGGCTTCGAGACTCCTGCATGCGGACACGAGGGTCGGGCCGAAGGGCATGGCTGGGGCCTCGGGTCGGTCGAGGAGCCTCAAAGGTGGACATGATCGAGCGGCCGGCCGCCTTCTACCGAGATCGGCTTTCGGAGCGTGGACATGGTGCGTGAGCGGAAAGACTTCGGCGTGATGAGGCAGGCTTGGTCGTGGCTGATTTGTGCGCTCGTTCTGCTGATGGGAGTGCTGCTGCCCGCACGCGCCCACGCCGCGGTCGCGTACACGCAGCCGCCCGACCCCGCGGGAGGTCAGTACAAGAGCTCGTGGTATCCTCCCGACGGCCTCGACGGCGATGAGTACGTCTGGGACAACTTCACGCTCGCTTCGAGCACCGCGATCACCGAGATCCGCTGGCGCGGCGCGTACGCCTACGGCTTGGCCGACAACATCGAAACGCCGGTCATCGAATTCAAGGTCTCGATCTGGCCGTCGAACTCCTCGGGCTTTGAGCCGAACGTCGCCGGGCAACCCCTCGTGAAATACTGGACGGGGAATCGTTGCGGCGAAACACCGGTCGTTACGATCGGAGGCATCAAGCACTGCGACTACTCCTTCACCCTCCCCTCGCCCTTCCAGGCGACCGGCGGCGTGAAGTACTGGGTGCAGATCGAAGCGTCGCAGGGGATCAACGGCTGGAACTGGCCGCCGGACTGGAGCATCTCCAAGGGCACGGGAGGCAACGGCGCTCACTTCCGTAAGGTGACGGGCGGGAACTACAACAGCATTTCGGGTGATTGCGCGTTCACGCTTATGAGCAGCGACGCCGCAACCTATCACATCGCGGCCAGCGCCTCGCCCGCCAACGCGGGAGTGATTCAGGGGGCCGGCGACTACCCCGCCAACACCACCGCCACGCTGACCGCCACCGCCAACACCGGCTGGGGCTTCATCAACTGGACCGAGAACAGCCAGCAGGTCAGTACCAACTGGCGATACTCCTTCACCGTCACGCGCGATCGCACGCTCGTTGCCAATTTCGTCCCCGCCTACACCATCACCACCGATTCCTACCCCCTCTACGGCGGCACCACCACCGGCGCCGGCATCTACAACCAAGGCTCGAACGTGACCGTCACCGCCACGCCACGCCTCGGCTTCGAGTTCGTCGGCTGGACCGTCTGGGGCAACCTCGTCAGCACATCCAACCCGTACACCTTCAACGCCGACTCGTCGATCCCCGTCGTGGCCCAGTTCGCCAACGTGATGAAGTCGGTGACGTTCGACACCGACAGCGGCAGCCCGCCGCCCATGGCGACCATGACCGCCACACCCTTCTCCACCACCAAAGACGGCCTGACGGCGAGCTACCACTCGCCCGACGGGATGTCGTCCTTCTCCGTGCAGAGCCAGGGCACCATCCTGTGGATCGTTCAGCACCATATGGAGAACCAGTTCCTGTATCCCAGTTCGGTGTTCCGCAATGACCTGCAAATGGATTTCAGCCGCCGCCTGTCCGGCGTGAGCCTGGACTTCGCGACCGTCGAGATGGAATCATGGGCCGACGTTGAATCGCCCGTCCAAGTCACCGCCTACCTCGATTCGACCAGCAATCCGCCGGTCGCGGTCGCTCAGTCCCGCGGCACGTACGGCGGGACGACCTACCCCGAGGGCGTCGTTGAACTCTCGAGCGCCTCGCCGTTCAACATCATCACGATCACGGTCGCGACCAATCCCTATGGCACCAACAACTTCCTCCTCGACAACGTCACGGCGATCTACACCTGCCTGGCCGACTTTGACTCCGACGGCTTCGTCAACGGCAACGACTACGACGCCTTCGCGGAGGTCTTTGACATCGCCGATCCCGCGGCCGACATCAACGGCGACGGATTCGTGAACGGTGACGACTACGACGTTTTCGCGGAGGCGTTCGACGCGGGCTGCTGACTTCCGGCGCCCGCGGGGTGTTCGCAGAGCCGTGGCCGGACAGGGCTTGGTGCCCTCCCGCGCGTGCTCTCGAACGCGTGGTTGAGTGGCGTGTGGATGACTCTTGTTGGGATGGTGTTATCAGGCGTTCAAGTCTCGGGCTCGCTCGTATCTGAAGGGTGCAGCGGTCCCTCGTATTTCGTGCTGGCGGGGCGATGGCCCGCGAGGGGAGAAGGTGAAATGCGTACGCGGAACTCATCGATGCTCAAGCCCGCTCGTTGCCTGGCGCTCGCCGCCGGTTCGCTCTTGGCGGTACACGCCGCGACGGCGCAGTGCGATCCCGCGTGGCGTGCGGTCGGCGGCCCGGCGGGCGGCGATACAACGGTGTGGGCCTCGACCATGTGGGACCCCGACGGCAGCGGCCCGCAACAGCCCAAGCTCGTCATCGCCGGAGAGTTCCTTTCCTTCAACGGAACGCCCGTCAACAACATCGTGGTCTGGGACGGCTCGGCCTGGTCCACGCTCGGCGATGGCCTGGGCGGCGCGGGAACGTGGGTGACAAGCCTTGCCGCACTTCCCAACGGCGATCTCGTCGCCGGCGGCACGTTCACGAACGCCGGCGCCACGAGCACGCCTTATGTCGCGCGCTGGAACGGCTCGGCGTGGGTCGGCATGGCGGGCGGCATGGACAATCAGATCAACGCCATGACCGTCTCGAAGGCGACCGGCGAGCTCTTCGCCACCGGCTTCTTCACGACCGCGGGCGGCACGCCCGCCAATCGCATCGCACGCTGGACCGGTTCAGGCTGGGTGGCGCTCGGCAGCGGCCTTGGCAACATCGGCTGGGCGATCACCTCTCGCCCCAACGGCGACATCGTCGCCGGCGGCTCGTTCACCACCGCGGGCGGCAAGACCGTCAACCGCCTGGCTCGCTGGACCGGCGGCCAATGGTTCGGCATGTCGGGCGGAACCAACTCAACCGTCCTGTCGGTCATCGGGCTCTCCAACGGTGATGTCATCGTCGGCGGCACGTTCACGACCCCGACTCCGCGCGTCGTCGGCTGGCGCGACACAGGCTGGTTCCTCATGGGCTCCGGGCTCAACGCCCAGCCGCTCTGCTTCACCGAGATGCCCAGCGGCGACATCATCGCGGGCGGGCATTTCTTTACCTCGGGCATCACGAGCGTGCCGAAGATCGCGCGATTCGACGGCACGGACTGGCGCGCCATGGGCACGGGCATGGACCAGTTCGTGATGACCACGACCGTCGATGCCGACGGAGTTCTATGGGCCGGCGGCGGGTTCATCAATGCCGGTGGGGTGAATTCGCCGTACCTCGCCAAGTGGGCGGGCGGCTCGGCTCCGACGATCACGAGCCAGCCAGCGTCGGCGTCGTCGTGCCCCGCGGGGCCGGTGAACTTCTCGCTCGGCGTCGATTCGGTCGATACGCCGGCGTTCGAGTGGAGCGTGGAATCGCCCGCCGACAGCGGCAATTTCGTCGTGCTCAGCGGCCCGACGTTCTTCGAGGGCGACACCGGGCTCGAGTTCAACGCCGGCGGCGTGGATCAGGCGACCCTGCAGGTGTCGGGCCTCAAGCTGCGCGGGCACGCGAATGTCATCCGCCTCGTCGGGCGTGCTTCGACCTCCTGCGGCAGCGTCACGAGCAATGTCGCGACGCTCACCGTCTGCCTCGCGGACTACAACTGCGATCACTTCGTCAACGGCGACGACTACGACTCGTTCGCGTCGATGTTCGATGTCGCGGACCCCGCCGCGGACCTGAACGCCGACGGCTTTGTGAACGGCGATGACTACGACGCGTTTGCGTCGGCGTTCGACGCTGGCTGCTGAGTGAAGCGACACGATGGGAACGTGGCGCCAGCGGAGCCAGTCCGCCGCGTTCGCGAATGACTGACTCGATGTGCCCGGCTGGGCGGCTCGGACTTGTTCTGCGCCGCTCGATGCGACCGATCTCAAGAAGGGTTGAAGGTATGAACAACCAGTTTCGCGGCGTGATCTCGGCGGCGGCCCTCGCGGGCATGGCGGGCATGGCCTCCGCCCAGGTGCTCGTCGATCTCGGCAAGCTTCCGGGCGGCGCATGGAACTACGCCAGCACGCTCTCGGACGATGGCAGCGTGGTTTGCGGAAGCGCCGACGTTTCGGGCGGCAAGGCCCGCGCGTATCGCTGGACAGCCGCCGGCGGCTTGGTGAATCTCGGCGTTGCGGGCGGCGCGGATCACTCCTACGGCTATGGCATGAGCGGGAGCGGCTCGGTGGTCGTGGGCGCCAGCGGGGCCGCGTATGACACCGCCTGCCGCTGGACGCAGGCGACGGGGATGGTCTCGCTGGGTTCGCTGGCGACCGGCAAGCCGTCCTTCGCGTTCGATGCGACCCAGGACGGCTCGGTCGTTGTCGGTGATGGCTACCTGAGCAACAGCTTGCAGAAAGCCTTCCGCTGGACGCAGGCGACCGGCATGCAGCCGTTCGGCCAGATCCTGGCCGGATGCGATCAATCGCTGGCGCTTGGGATCACTCCCACCGGTTCGTTTCTCTTCGGGTACTGCTATCACAACGCGCCGCAGCTCGTCATGCCGACCGCGTGCCGCTGGGACGCCGCGGGCAACATCATCAGCCTGGGCGTGCTCGCGGGCAGCGCCGAGTCGGTGCCGAGCGATTGCAGCGCCGACGGCTCGGTGATCGTGGGCTACTGCGCCGACATGCAAGGGCAGAACACTCGCTCGTTCCGCTGGTCAGCCTCGACGAGCATGGAAGAACTTCCGCCGCCCGCCGGGATCACGCGTTCAATCGCCGGAAGCATCACGGGCGACGGCGCGGTCATCACCGGCTATGGCTTCGTGGGGCAGGACGTCGAAGCTGTTCTCTGGATCAACGGCGCGAGTCAGCGCGTCTCCGACTACCTCAGCGCCCGCGGCGTGAGCACCTCGGGCTGGACCCTGCGCACCGCCATCATCAGCGCGGGCGGGAGCGCCATGGCCGGATGGGGCATCCACAACGGCGTGGGCACGAGCTGGTACATCAACCTTGGCTGCACCGACGCGCCCGCGATCACCACCCAGCCCCAGAGCCAGACGATCTCACTCGGCTCGCCCGTCACGTTCAGCGTCGTCGCCACCGGCCCGTCGCTCCAGTACCAGTGGTACAAGAACAACGCGACCATCGGCGGCGCAAACGCCTCGTCGTACACCATCAACTCCGTCGTTCAGAACGACGCGGGCGACTACTACTGCATGGTCTCGAACTCCTGCGGCGGGCTCGCGTCCAACATCGCCACCCTCACGGTCGACTTGGGCTGCATCGCTCCAGCGATCACCGGCCAGCCCTCGAGCCAGACGATCTCGCTCGGCTCGCCCGTGACCTTCAGCGTTGTCGCGACCGGCACGGACCTTGGGTATCAGTGGTTCCAGAATGGTTCGATCATCGACGGCGCGATCGCGGCGAACTACACGATCCAGGCCGTCGCCCAGGGCGACGAGGGCGACTACTCCTGCCTCGTCTCGAACGCGTGCGGCGATGATCTCTCCGCGCCCGCGACGCTCACGATCTCCTACGGGTGCGAGCCCACGGTCACCGACCAACCCGACACCGTGCGCACCTGCCCCGGGACCATGGCCACGCTGAGCCTGTCCGCCGTCGGCGACGGCGAGCTCTCGTACCAGTGGCGCAAGGACGGTGAGGACATCTTCGGCGCGATCGAGTCCAGCTATGTGATCTGGAGCGCGAGTGTCCTGGACACCGGCAGCTACGACTGCGTCGTGGAGAACGACTGCGGGCATGTGACCAGCGATGCCGCCCTCGTCGTGGTGTGCCTCGCGGACTTCAATTGCGACGGCTTCGTCAACGGGAACGACTACGACGAGTTCGCGGAGCTCTTCGACTACGCCGATCCGGCGGCGGACCTGAACGCGGACGGCTTCGTCAACGGCGACGACTACGACCTGTTCGCTTCGGCGTTTGACTTGGGGTGCTGAGGGCGAGCGTCGGACCGCGGGCAGCAGGCGGCGGGTCGCGGTCCGCGGGCAAGGGTCCGGGATCGGCCGGGCGGGGCCGAGGGTGAGGGGCCGAGGGTGAGGGGCTGAGGGTGAGGGTCGGAAGGCGAGGGCATGACTCGTTGCCCAGCTTCACTTTGCCTTTTCGCGGCGTCTTTGTGCGTTTTCTTGTATCCGCCGCGTCGAGGTGCGCCTCTTAGTGATCGTGGACCAGTGCGTCCTGAAATGGAGTCTCCATGAACACCGGGAAGTTTGGCCGTGTGATCAAGATGGGTGCGGCGGCGTGCGCGGTGCTCTCGGGCGTGGCGTCGGCGTCGATCGTCGGTCGGAGCGAAGACCCGCAGCGTGATCCCTATGTCGTGATGGCGTACAACGACCTGGGCATGCACTGCATGAACAACGATTTCTCGCAGATGATGATCCTCCCGCCTTACAACACCCTGCACGCGCAGGTGATCCGGCGCGGCGTGGAGCCGACGATCGTCGAAACCGGCGTCACGGTCAGCTACGAACTCCCGACCAACACGCACGCGACCGACAAGACCAACTTCTGGGAGTATGCGCCGGCGCTTCTGGGCGTTACGCTCCCGCCCGACGTCGGCCTGGGCGGGCACGGCATGTTCGGAACGATGATCCGCAACTCGGCCCGCAACGACTTCGAGGCGGTCGGAATCCCCGTCGCGCCGATCGACGACGACGGGCGGGAGAATCCGTACCCGCTCGCGTTTGTCACGGTGAAACTCAACAGCACCGGCGCGATCATCGCCCAGACCCAGGCCGTTGTCCCCGTGTCGTGGGAGATGTCGTGCAACCTCTGCCACACCACGCCCGGCGAATCGGTGGCCACGAGCATCCTGAAGTCCCACGATCGTCTGCACGGCACAACCCTCATCAGCCAGCAGCCGGTGATGTGCGCGTCGTGCCATGCCGACAACGCGCTCGGGACCGGCGGGCAGCAGGGCGTGCCCAACCTCTCGTCCGCGATGCACCTGGCGCACGCGCCGCGCATGGGCCAGGTCAGCATGGAAAACAACTGCTATGCGTGCCATCCCGGCGTGCGCACCAACTGCCAGCGTGACGTTCACGCCGCCCGCGGAGTGACCTGCACCACTTGCCACGGCGACATGGCCGCGGTCGGCAATCCCGCGCGCAACCCCTGGGTCGAAGAGCCCAGCTGCGCCAGCTGCCACCAGCGCGAGGAGTTCGAGTTCGAGCAGCCGGGCCAGCTGTTCCGCAACAGCACGGGGCACGGCGGCGTGCAGTGCATGACCTGCCACGGGAGCCCGCACGTCATCGGCCCCGCGGTGACCGCGACCGACAACGCACAGGCGATGCGCCTCCAGAACCACACCGGCCCGCTCAACGACTGCCTCGTCTGCCACACCACGCAGCCCGACGAGCCCTTCGAGCACAAGCGCTGATCATCGCCCGCCACAAAGCAAAGAGAGTCACACCCATGAAAAATACGAACATGAACCTCGCGGCCCTGATGATCTCAACGCTGGCGATCTCGTCAGCCGCCGGGCAGGCCTACACGCTGGTCGACCTTGGCGCCTTCGCGGGCCAATCCGAGGCATACGCCCTGGCGCCGGGCTCGATCCCGCTCGGCTCGTTTGTCAACCCCGATTCGCACTTCCAGAGCGTGCTCTTTACCGCACCCGAGACAGCCCTCGCGACCGTCGGCGGCTACAAAGAGCAGGTCGCGTTCACATCCGACGCGACCGGACGCGTCTACGGCACGTCGTATTCGTTCGGCGATCTCACGCCGTCCGGCTTTATCGCTGATTCGTCGGGCGTTTCGCTGCTCGCGCCGTTCGCGGCCCGTGCCTCGAACAGCGCCGGCGTGATCGCGGGCACGTCCTACGCGGTCGATACGGGCCTGCGCTACCTCCCGCGCGCCGCGGTGTGGAACAACGGTACGCTCTCGGTGCTCGGCACGCTGGGCGGGGCCACGGCCCAGGCGCTCGCGATCGACGATCGTGCCTGGATTGTCGGTTCGTCCACCACCACCGGCGAAGCCTCGTCGCGCCCGGTCCTGTGGAAGAGCACCACGCCGACCGACCTTGGAACCCTGGGCGGAACGGGCGGCCAGGCAACCGCGATCTACGGCACGCGCATCATCGGCCACTCTCAGAGCGCCTCGGGCGTCCGCCGCGCCACGCTGTGGAACATCGACGCCTCCGGCAGTGTGGTTTCGCGCATCGACCTCGGCGCGCTGACACCCACCGCGTACAGCTACGCGCTGGGCATGAACTCGACCGGCAAGATCGTGGGGACCAGCAAGTTTCACGCCGTGCTCTTCGAGAACAACTCCTGCGTCGATCTGAACACGCGCGTCCCGCCCAGCGCCGGATGGACGCTGGAGAAGGCGTGGGCGATCAACGACTCGGGCGTGATCGTCGGCGGCGGGAGCTATCTCGGCTTCCCCCGAGCGTTCATGCTCCTGCCGAGCTGCCCGGCCGACTTCAACCACGACGGCTTCGTCAACGGCAACGACTACGACGAGTTCGCCTCGGTTTTCGATGTGGCCGACATCAGCGCCGACTTCAACCACGACGGGTTTGTCAACGGCGATGACTACGACCTGTTCGCATCGGCGTTTGATGCGGGGTGCTGACCCCGCCGCCAGAGCGGCGATCTCATCACGCCCACACTCCGATGCGTGCCATGCCATCCGCCGACGCGAATGAACCCATCGGTCGGGAGCGCGGCCCCGGAACCCACATGGTGCGCGAAGGTCGAGCCCCGGATCGCGGTGAACGCCTCGGACATGCCGGGTGTCGTGAGCGATGTGCGTTGATCCCGCCGCCACGGGTCCACGATCCGTCGGGCGCCCTCAAGATGGCATCGGATCGTCGCGCGCGGCCTCCGACCGCAGCAGTGAAGGCGAACACTTGTTCCGTGTCGATGGGCCACCGGAGGACTCGCCGGACTTGACCTCCAACGGCCCAGCCTCGGACCTCTCCCACGGCTGGGCGGACGGCGTCGCGGGGTCGCTCGGGTCCCCGCCCGTAAAAATGCGGTAAAGCGCGGGGAGAACGACAAGCGTGAGCAGCGTGCTGGAGAACAGACCGCCGATCACGACGGTCGCGAGCGGCTTCTGCACTTCAGCGCCCGTGCCGTGCGCCAATGCCATGGGCGCGAATCCAAGCGACGCGACCATCGCGGTCATGAGTACGGGGCGCAGGCGCGTGAGGCAGCCACGCTCGATCGCGGCGTCGCGCGACAGCCCCTCGCGTCGGAGCTGATTGATGAACGTGACCATGACCAGACCGTTGAGCACCGCGACGCCGGAGAGCGCGATGAAGCCCACGGCTGCGGAGATGGAAAACTGCATGTCGCGCAGCCATAGCGCCCCAATGCCGCCCGTCAGGCCGAGCGGCACGGCGCTGAATACCAGGAGCGCATACTTTACACTCTTGAACGTCCAGAACAGGAGCAGGACGATCAGGAAAAAGCACGCGGGCACGACGATCATGAGGCGTGCCTTGGCGGCGACAAGGTTCTCGAACTGACCGCCCCACACCAGCCACTGGCCCGCGGGGAGCTGCAAGTCGGCCAGCTTCACCTGCGCGTCCTGGACAAACGAACCGAGGTCGCGCCCGCGCACGTTGCACTGCACGACGATGCGGCGTTTGCCGTTCTCGCGGCTGATCTGGTTGGCTCCCTCGGCGACCTCGATGCGGGCGACGTTGCCGAGGGGAACGAACCCCATCGTCTGGGACTTGAGATGGAGACGGGCGCCGGCCGTCGTGTCGGCGCTGACGAATCGCACCGCGGATTCGGACTCGTCGGCCTTCGGGAGCGGGATGGGCAGACGCGCCAGGGTGTCGGGCTTCCCTCGGAGTGCGTCGGCGAGTCGCACGACCACGTCGAAGCGCCGATCGCCCTCAAAGACCTGCCCGGCCCGGCGCCCGCCCATCGCAACCGCCACCACCTCCTGCACTTCATGCACGGAAAGCCCGAAGCGGGAGATGGCCTCGCGATCAATGCCCACGGTCACGACGGGCAGGCCCTCGGTCTGTTCGGCCTTGGCGTCCGCGGCGCCCGGGATGCCCCGCAGCACCGCCAGCACCCGCTGCGCCGTCCGCTCCATCGCGCCGAAATCATCGCCATAGACCTTGACCGCCACGTCGCCGCGCACGCCAGAGATCAGCTCGTTGAAGCGCATCTGGATGGGCTGCGTGAACTCGTAGTTGTTGCCCGGGACCGTGGCGATCGTGAGCTGGATGAGCTGGATAAGCCTTCCCTTGCGCCCCTCGATCTTCAACTCGGCCTCTCCCTGGTGGCCACCCTCGCCATGGCCTTGATGTGCGTCGGCTCGCACGCTCCCCCCCGCCTCCTTGGCTTGCCTGTCCGAGATCGCGCGGTCCAGCTCGGCCTCGCTCCGCCACTGGCTCGTGTCCTTGAAGATGATGAACGTGTCGGACACGTTGGGGGGCATGGGGTCGGTGGCCATCTCCGCCGTGCCCGTCTTCGAGTAGACAAACGCCACCTCGGGAATGGACGACACGGCCTTCTCGACGTCGGACTGCATCGCCTGCGACTGCGTGATGCCCGTCGATGGGATACGCATGGCGTGCATCGCCACGTCCCTCTCGTCCAGGGTCGGGACGAACTCCTGGCCCAGGCGCGAGAAGAGAGCCAGCGAACCCACGAACGCGATCAGCGCCGCCGCGACCACGCCGTAGCGGAGCCTCACGGCCCACGCCACGACCGGCGCGTACGCCTTCTTGGCCCAGCGCACCAGAAACATGTCCTTCTCCGTGACCCTGCCCGTGACGAGCACCGCCACCATCGCCGGCACGAACGTGAGCGAGAGCACGAACGCGGCGACGAGCGCGAAAATGACCGTCATCGCCATCGGGTGGAACATCTTGCCCTCGACGCCCGTGAGCGCCAGGATCGGAAAGTACACGGTCACGATGATCGCCTGCCCGAACACCGAGGGCTGGATCATCTCCTGGGCGGCGATCATCACCTCGTGCAGGCGCTCGTCCAGCGTCAGCGGACGCTTCTGCCCCAGGGCGGCCACATGATGCTGCTTCTCCGCCAAGCGCCTCAGACAATTCTCCACGATGATGACCGCGCCGTCGACGATGAGACCAAAGTCGATCGCGCCCAGCGACATGAGATTGCCGCTCACGTTGCTCCGCACCATCCCCGTCGCCGTCATGAGCATCGACAACGGGATCGCCAGCGCGCAGATGATCGCGGCCCGTGCGTTCCCGAGCAGAAGGAGAAGGACGACAATCACAAGCACCGCGCCCTCCACCAAGTTCTTCTGAACCGTCGCGATCGTGGCGTCAACCAGCTTGGTGCGGTTGAGCACGGCCTTGGCACGGACCCCCGGCGGAAGCGAACGCTGGACCTCGATCATCTTGGCGTCCACGGCCGCCGCGACCGTTCGGCTGTTGGCGCCGATGAGCATGATCGCGGTGGCAACCACCACCTCCTCGCCGTTCTCACTGGCCGAGCCGGTGCGCAGTTCGCGCCCGATGCCGACGATGCCTTCATCGGGACCGAGTGCGACGATGTCCTTCACGCGGATGGGCACACCGTCCCGAGTGGCGACGACCATGCTCTCGATCTGCTCGGGGTTCTCGAGCCGCCCCGTGGCCCGGACGAGGTAGCTCTCGCCCTCGTGCTCGATGAATCCCGCGCCCGTGGAGACATTGTTCCGCTCGATGGCATCGATCACCTCCGCGAACGAAAGGCCATAGGACACGAGCTTCATCGGATCGGGCCGCACAAGGTACTGCTTCACATTCCCGCCGATGGCCTCGATGCCCGCGACATCCTTGACGCCCTTGAGCTGCGGACGGATGATCCAGTCCTGGACCTCGCGGAGGTAGGACGCCAGTTCGAGGTTCGAGGCGAGTGTGCGCCCTTCGGGCGTGAGGTACGCGCCCTCGCGCTGCCAGCCCGGCTCGCCGGGCGTGAATGTCGCGCCCCGACCGTGTGGATGGTCATACTCGACGGTGTACATGTAGATCTCGCCAAGGCCCGTGGCGATCGGGCCCATCACCGGCTCGACGCCCGGGGGCAGACTCTCCTTCGCCTCGCCCAGACGCTCGCTGACCTGCTGACGCGCAAAGTAGATGTTCACGCCGTCCTCGAACACGGCCGTGATCTGCGCAAACCCGTTGCGCGAGAGCGAACGCGTGGATTGCAGCCCCGGAATACCCGCCAACGCGTTCTCGATCGTGAACGTCACCTGCTTCTCCACCTCGACGGGCGAAAGGCTCGGCGCGACGGCGTTGATCTGCACCTGGTTGTTGGTGATGTCGGGAACCGCATCAATCGCCAAGTGCCTGAGCGACCACACGCCGATACCCGCGGCCAAAAGCGTGAGCAGCAGCACAGCCCAGCGGTTCTTGATCGAACAATGAAGGATGGACTCGAGCATGGCAAGCTCTCCTTGATACACGCCGCGACGATTCAGTGCTCATGGGCCGCGCTGCCCTTGCCCAGTTCCGCCTTGAGAATAAATGTGCCCGCGGCCACGAACTCCTCGCCCTCGTCGAGACCGGACAGGATCGGGACCAGGCCTCCCACGGGCTTGCCGACTCTCACCCCTCGCTTCGCAAAGGCGCCGGGTTCTCCCATGACCGGAACAAACAGCACCGGCCCGCCCTCAACCACCCGCACCGCTTCTTCGGGGACCGCGATCGCGGGAACGGCGTCGGCGAAGGCTCCCCCGCCCGCCGCGATCTCCACCTCCGCGAACATGCCGGGCTTCAGCGAAAGCGACTCGGATGGGACTTCGATCCTCACCTGCGCGGTGCGCGTTGCGGCGTCGACAAGCGGCGCGACGAACGCGACGTGCCCCTCAAACGTGCGGGCCCCCGGCACGCCCAAGCTTCCAATCGTTACCCACGCCTTTGCGTCCCCGGCGATGGCGTCAAGGCGTGCGCCGGGAACGTCGGCCAGCACCCAGAGCGTGCTGGTGTCGGCCAGCACCATCAGAGCCTCGCGCTCCGGCCCCACCAGTTCGCCGAGCGTGACCTCGCGCTGCACCACCTGGCCGTTGATCGGCGCCTGGACCAGCATGCGCGGCGCGATCTCGCCGGTCGCGGCGAGCGTCTCGATCGCGCCCTGCGACATCCCGAGGAGGTGCAGGCGATTCTCGACTCCGATCACCACGGACTCGGCCGCCCTCTGGGCCGCGACCGCCGCTTTGTACTCCGCCTCGCGCTTCTGCACCTCCGTCAGCGAGATGCCCTGCGTCTGCTCAAAAAGCGCCTTGGCTCGCTCCCACGCCGCTCTCGCCAGATCGACCGCGGGCCCGGTCAGCAGCACCGCCGTCCGCTTCTGGAAGTAGTCCGCCTGCGCCTCGCCCAGTTCCGGGCTCTCGACGGCAAGCAGCGCGTCGCCGCGCTTCACGGTGTCGCCCAGCTTGACCTTGATCTCCACCGCGCGGCCTCGCAGCGGCGACCCGACGTGGGCCATCGCGTCGGTGTTGAAGCTCACGCGAGCCGGCGCCACGATGGTCGGCGTGAGCGCACGCCGCCGCGCCACCTCGACCTTGACGCCGTATCGCCCGATCGCTTCGGCGGTCAGCGTCACCTCGTCGGCGTGCTCGCCTTCCCTCGAGTCGGCGGCGCGCTCGTCGGAGCTTGTTTCGGACCGCGCCGCGGGCTTCACGCCGTGATCGTGCCCGTCGCCCTCCGCGTGCTCCTTGCACCCGGAAAGAGCGCCGGCCGCCAGAGCCGCGGCCAGCAGGAACGGCGTGGGGTGATGCGGCCCGCTCGGACCTTGCGTCTTCATGGGAGTCTCTCCGTGTTCGTTTGATGGGTCGATTCGCCATTCACAGTCGTTCTCGCGTCGATCAAGCCGGAAGACGCGGGCGCGCCGACCCGCGTTCGACCATCGAACGCCGCGGGGGACCGGCTGATGCCGCCCTCGACGCCGGGGCCACCAACCGCGCGCCGCAGACGCACCCGAGCGATGGCGGCTTGGAGCTCCACCTCGACGCCTTTGGACTGCGAAAGACGCAGGTCGTGCTCCGCGAGATAGAGCGCCGTCACATCGCTTTGCCCGGCCCGGTACGACTCCAAGGCCAGCAAGCGTCGCTGCTGCTGAAGCGGAATGAGCTCCGTTCGTATCCGGGCCAGATTGGCCACGCTCCCCGTCATCGTCTGGTGCGCCAGACGCACCTCCTCGACGACCCGGCGTCGCGCCAGCGTCAGTTCGTGGCGGGCCTCGAACTGCTCGGCGGTCAGGCGCGCTCGACGAGCCTGGCCCGAATCAAACACCGGGAGCGGTGACGACACCGACGGACCCGCGGCCCACGCATCCCCGCTCACACCGTCGACACCGGCGCTCACCCCATCCCACGCCAGCGCGCCGACGAGCGCCTCCTCATCGCCAAGCGCACGGAGTTTCCACTCGATCGACCGGACCTCCGGGCGGTGCGCGAGCGCCGCCTCGATGCAACGCACCTCCGTGGCCATACCCTCCGCCGGCAACGGCCACGCGTCGAGCGCCCAATCCGCGCTGGACGAAGGCTCCCCGATGAGCCGGGCCAGCCGCACTCGCTCCTCACGCTCCGTGAGCACGGCACGCTCGATCTCGACCTGGAGCTCCACCCGCTGTGCTTCCAGCGTCGCCAGGTCGCTCCGCGTGCCTTCGCCTGCGCCCAGACGGGCTTTCGCCACGCCCGCCAATTGCTCGATCAGAACGAATCGCTCCCTGAGCAGCAGCAGAATCGCGGCCGACGCCTGCGCCGAAATGTACCTTTCCTGAACCTCGACCGCGGTGTCGAGGGCGACCGTGACCGCGCCCGCGGCGGCCTGCCGCAGGCGATGGTCCGCCGCACTCGACGCACGCGGCCTCTGAATCGCGCGCACAATGTCCTGCGCCACTGACGCCTCGATCTGCGATTCGCCCGGACCCCAGCGGAGCACGACGCTCAGCACCGGATTGGGCAGAAGCCGGGCCTGGTCCGCGTCCGCCATCGCGATTCGCACCCGCGCCAGCGCCGCTTGCAGAGAAGGATCGCCCGATACCGCCCGACGCAACGCTTCGGCCATCGGAAGCAAACCCTCCACGCCGCCGGGTTCATCCAGCGGCCCGCCCTCGGGCCCGACCGCGCGAAACTCGATCGGCTCTTCAACCCCCACCGCCATCGCCGCTTGCTCCGACGCCTCAACGTCCAGCCGCGGCGACGAGCCGCAACCCGGCAACGACCACCCGCCACAACTCGCCAACGCCAGCGCCACACCGCGCCCGACGCGGGAGTTCCGCCTCATGCCGCGGACGTATCTGTTCATGCGTGTTCCTACTTGCTGTTGGCCGAACCGAAACGGCACGCGCCGCCCCGGCGCCCAAAGGGCACCGGTCAAGCCCCGTGCGCGGACTTCCGAGCCAGCGCACGCCACAGTCGAATCTGAGTTTCCTTGGAGGTCGCGACACCGACGCGCCCACCAGACCACCCTCCGCGCCTCGGCACCATGAAGCATCATGAAGCATCATGAAGCATCATGAAGCATCATGAAGCGCCATGAATTGCTATGAAGCGACGCTCCGTAGCAAAGGCGCGCGAGCGGCGCCTCAGCAGAAGCTACACAACGCGGATCACCGTTCGCAGCCAGCCAAGACCATCCGACCGCCAACCGAGCCTTGACCCAAGCGGGCGCCAGCTCGACACGCGGTACGGCGCACGCCAGACATGTGGCTCAAGATCTGCCACCGACGCCGGCACAAGGACTGATTCGAGTGGTGCGCCCGATGCCCTCACGCCCGCCGCCGACTGGTGCTTTCCGAGCGGCTGATCCTCGCACGGCGCGTCGTGACCCGGCGGCCGATCCTCGCGATTTCCCTCGGAAGACACGCCGCTCGGCGGCTCGCACGACGTGAGGCAGCGCCCCTCAATGGTCTTGGCACACGCCAGCTCAACGCGTGTATGCCCCTCCGCGTCGCGACAGAGAACGCCCCCAACCGAAAGCACGCACTGACTCACGCCCAAGGCGAGCAGGCAAACCAACGAGATCACGCGCTGAAGCGGAGCCGGGCGCATCGGAAAATAGATTAGGCCACGCACGCCGAACGGACAACCGGAGACTCCGCACCTGCCCCCATTCGCCATCGCCAGCCTCCCATTGACAATGCCCGCTTGTTAGTCCCCGCATACCACCGCTTCGGTGCGCACCAAAGTGTCCGTCTTTTTCCCCTCTTTCCGGATTCCCGAAAAGAATCTCCGCGCGAATGCTCCCCGCGCGCAACCTCCTCCGCGGCCTTGTCTTCCGCCTTCCCCTCGTGCCCAGTGCCTAAAGGCTAGTGCCTACTTACCACCGCTTCTGTGCGCACCAAAGTGTCCGTCCGCCCGCTGGGTGGAGGTGCCCATGGTCGTACTCGCGTTCATCGTCGCGATTTGCCTGTCTTCGCTCATCCCTTCGCCCGTTCCGCCGCCCGACCCGCGCCATGTTCGTCACGACGACACCGTGCTTTGCCAAACTCCGATTGTCGCCCAGACGCGCGACCCCAGGCATACCACCCAAGCCGCGCCGCACCGGCGGGCGTGGGGGTGCGGGCCGGCGGGCGGTGGCGGCATGGCGAAAGGACCGGTACGCTTCGATCCAGACGCGGCGCTCGAAGCGGCGGCCTCGCGGGCCGCAGGTTGGCATGTGATCGCCGGGATGGTCGTCGTCGCGTCGCGGCCGACCACGGCAAGAAACGGGAGAGCCATGAGCACACCGAAGACACGGCGGGAGTTCCTTGGAGAGGCGGCGGGGATCACGGCGGCGGCGATGGTCGGCACGCGAGGATTCGCCGGTGTCCACGCGGGCGGCTCGGAGGAGATCCGCCTCGCGCTCGTCGGGTGCGGCGGACGCGGCGGCGGCGCGGCGGCCGATGCGCTCTCGGTCGAGAGCGGCTCGATGCGCCTGGTCGCCATGGCCGACTCCTTTGAGGATCGGATCAAGTCCAGCCACGAGGCGCTCACCGAGTCGCTCGAGGGCGACGTCGCGCGGGGGCTCGACGTCAAGCCGGAGCACCGGTTCGCCGGCTTCGATGGCTACCGACACGCGATGGATTGCCTGCGCCCCGGCGACGTGGTGATCCTGGCGACGCCGCCGGCGTTCCGCTGGGTCCACTTCTCGTACGCGATCGAGAAGGGCCTGAACGTGTTCATGGAGAAGCCGGTGAGCGTGGACGGGCCGAGCAGCCGGCGGATGCTCGAGCTCGCGGAGCGCGCGGCCCAGAAGAACCTGAAGGTCGCGGTGGGATTGATGTCGCGCCACAGCCGCCCGCTGCAGGAACTCGCGCGCCGGGCGCACGGCGGCGAACTGGGCGAGATCATCACGCAGTACGGGTACCGGATGCAGGGGCCGATCGTGAACTTCCGTTCGCTGCCCAAGCCCGAGGGGATCAGCGAGGTGGAGTACCAGCTCCGGCGCTTCCACAGCTTTCTGTGGGCGAGCGGGGGCGGGTTCAACGACTTCTTCATCCACATCATCGACCAGTTGTGCTGGATGAAGAACGCGTGGCCGGTGAAGGCGCAGGCGCTGGGCGGACGCCACTATCGCGCGCGGGCCGACGGAGTGCCGTGGGTGGACCAGAACTTCGACTCGTACGCGGTGGAGTACACGTACGCGGACGGCACGAAGATGCTGTTCGACGGGCGGAACATGGAGGGTTGTCAGGACCGGTTCCTGAGCTTCATGCACGGCACGAAGGGCTCGGCGATCGTCTCGGCCAACGGCGACTGCGGCGCGCCGAGCCGGATCCACACCCGCCCGGACTTCGGGCGCGACAGCCTTGTCTGGCAGTCCGAGACCCCGGCGGGCCAGGAGAATCCGTACCGGAACGAGTGGAACGATTTCGTGCGCGCGATCCGCGACGGCGTGGCGTACAGCGAGGCCAAGCGCGGGATCGAGGCCAGCCTGGTGTGCAACATGGGGCGCATGGCGGCGCACACGGGGCGCGAGATCACGTTCAAGGACATGCTGGAGTGCAAGCACGAGTTCGCGCCGGGCGTGGCGGAGATGACGAAGGACTCGGTGGCTCCGGTGATGCCGGACGCGACCGGTCGGTACCCCGTGCCGCAGCCGGGCGTTCTGACGGATCGGGAGTATTGATCCGTCGGGGCGGGAGCCGAGCAACCCGCCGCGCGAGCGAGCCGGGGCGGTTCTCCCAACGCCGGCTGTCTTGGAGCCCTGTCGTGCGGCCGGGGCGGAAAGGAGCGGCCACTCCGTGCCTCGACATTCCACAAGAAATCTTGGTGTGTTGGCGTGCGCGTTCGTATCGGCGTTCAGTCGCCCGACGGTGGCGCAGCCTTCGATCACGGACCTTGGATCGCTCGATGGCGGGAGCAATGTGCCGCTGGCGTATGCGTTGAGTGCCGATGGTTCGACCGTGGTCGGCCAGGTTCCGGGAGTGCCGGGGCGGGCGTTCCGCTGGGACGAAGGGGTAGGACTGCGATTGCTGGACCCGTTTGAGGGTGGCGGGCCACAGGCGAGCGCGCGCGGCGTTTCCAGCGATGGCTCGGCGGTTGTTGGCTGGAGTTATTCCGCGGACGGATTTCGAGCCTGCGCCTGGCCCGCCTCTGGGGGCATTCAGTCGCTTGGAGTCCTCGGCGGCGGCTCCTCATCCTTTGCGGAATGCACCACGCCCGACGGTGTGTACGTCGCGGGCTCCAGCGATTCGAGTGAAGGGAGGCAGGCTTTCCGATGGAGCGCCGCGACGGGAATGCAAGGCATCGGCGAGCTTGTCGGCCAGCCGGGTGCTGGCGCCAGGGCCATCAGCGCGGATGGAATGGTGGTTGTCGGTTCGAGCGGAGCACGCGCGTTTTGCTGGACGCCGGGCGGCGGCATGAACGACCTCGGGGTCTTGGATGGCTGGCTGGGATCGAGGGCGACGGCAACAACCGAGAGTGGCGAAGTCGTCTTCGGGAATTGCTATATGTTGGGCCCGGGGGCACGCGCCTTTCGGTGGACGCAATCGCGAGGCATGGAAGACCTGGGAGTTCCGGCTGGCTGGCAGCACTCCGAGGTCTTTGGTGTCTCCGCGGATGGCCGCATCGCGGTCGGCGATTGCTACGGCTCTTCCGATGAAATTGCGGTTGTGTGGACGCCCGAACTGGGGATGGTCGACCTCAACGCACTGCTTCCAACTTTCGGCGTGGACCTGACCGGATGGGTGCTCAACGCGGCCACCGCGATCTCGACGGACGGCCGCGCGATCACTGGCCGGGGCTCCCACGACGGCATTGAGAAGGGGTGGGTTGTTCGCGGGTTGCCGAGTCTTGGCGGATGTTCAGCGGATTTCAACCACGACGGCTTTGTGAACGGCGACGACTACGACGCCTTCGCGGAGGCCTTCGACGCTGGAAACCAAGAGGCGGACCTGAACCGCGACGGCTTCGTGAACGGGAATGACTACGACGCGTTCGCGGATCGCTTTGATGCGGGGTGTTGAGGCGTCTCGATGAAGCCGCGCGGCTTGACGAGGGCGTGCGGCTGTGAAGCATGAGTGAATGCCCGTCGCCGAATCGCCGCCGCGCGGCGGTGGTCGCTTCGCCGCCGCGGGCCTCGGAGCGTGGAGCATCGTCGCCGCGATCAAGTGGAACCAGCTGAGGAGCGCTCGGAGGGGCGCGAGTCTTTGTATCTCTCCGGGAAAGGGCGGCGATTTTCGCGCCACGTTAGGATATCACTGTTCGCATCAATACCGTACACTAGCGAAGTTCGGCAACTCGCGGATCAGGCATTTCAGTCGCCGTGCGGGACGGGGACCTGGTATCGATGCGCGGCACGCTTTGGCTGGAGGGAGGCACGGGAACATGGGGCATGCTCAATCGACCGCATTCATGCCAACAGCCGCGGTTCCTTTGTTTGTCGCTCCGATCTCGCACCTGGAAGCGAGCGTTTATCGGAGGTCATATCGACACGGGCTCTTGAATGGCCGCGCCGCCGTGGCCGCGAGAACCACGATGGACCCGAATCGCAACTCGACGGTGTCCCCAGTCATTTGATGACGGGATCGGCGGAGTTCTGATCGTTCGTGTCACCTGGACGGTTTTGTGTTCGACCAACGCCCTTTTTCGGGACGACGCCGGCAAAGCACCGATCGTTCGCGACCTAGCTTGCGGCATACCGGAGACCTTCATGAAGACTTTCGGCTCGTTCAACTCCGAAGGCGACCCGTTGCTGAGCGGGATGTGTTCCCCGGCGGGATTGTGGCACGGGCTGAACAGCGACGCGCGGAATCGGCGCGCGATGGTGCTCGATCGCAGCGGAGTCGCGGCGGGCTGGCGAAAGGGTCGGAGGGACTCCCGGTTCGGATTCGAGTCGCTCGAATCTCGCCAGCTCCTTGTGACGTTCACCGTCACAAACCTTGCCGATACTGGCATGGGCTCGCTGCGCCAGGCGGTCACGGACGCCAACAACCTGGCCGGAGCGGACGTCATCACGTTCGACGCCGGCGCCCGTGGGACCATCACGCTCTCGGGAACCGAACTGGTGCTGGCGGGTGAGCTGACGATCGCGGGCCCGGGCGCGAGCGATCTGACGGTGAGCGGAAACTCGCTGTCGCGCATCTTCCGGGTCTTGCCCGGCGCGTCCGTCTCCATCAGCGGCCTGGCGGTCTCGAACGGATACAGCGCGAGCGGCGGCGGCGGCGTGTCCAACGACGGCACGCTCGCGGTCACCAACTGCACCGTCTCCAGCAACTGGGCCCACAGCGGCGGAGCCGTGTACAACGCGGGATCACTCTCGATCACCGGCTCATCCATCGCGAGCAACACGGCCCAACTCGCCGGCGGCGGTATCAAGAACGTCGGCTCTCTCGCCATCACCGGTTCCACCATCACCGGAAATTCCGCGCAAGACATCTCCTACGGGAGCGGCGGCGGCATCGAGAACACCGGCACTCTCACCATCAGCAACTCCACCATCTCCGGCAATGGTTCGATCGAGTACGGCGGCGGCATCTTCGCCAGCCGAACGCTCGACATCACCAATTCAACCATCTCGAGCAATACATCCCAGCCGGGTGGTCAGGGTGGCGGCCTGTTCCTGAACACACTCGAACCCATGACCGTCCGCAACAGCACCATCGCTGGCAACCTCGGCAACGGTGGCATCCATATTGCCGACGGTGCGCTCGTCATGCTCAGCTCCCTCGTCGCTGGAAACGCCGGCGGCGATCTGCTTGGCGACTCCCTCGGCGCGGGCTCCACCAACAACCTGGTCCAGGATGCGGCCCATGCCGGCGGCCTGACCGACGGCGTCAATGGCAACCTCGTCGGCGTTGACCCGCTTCTCTCCGCCCTGGCCGATAATGGCGGGCCCACCAGAACCATGGGGCTGCAGGCGGGCAGCCCGGCGCTGGGCACGGGCCTGAATCAGGCGAACCTCACGAGCGATCAGCGAGGCGGGCCGTTTGCGCGCGGCACGAGCGTCGACATCGGCGCGTATCAACGCCAGTCCCTCGCGCTGGTGGTGGATACGAACTCCGATGCGCTTGATGGCAATTACAGCGCCGGGAATCTCTCGCTGCGCGAGGCGATCGGCGCGTGCAATGCCAACTCGCTCGCAGACGCGATCACATTCGCCTCGTCCCTCAACGCGACGACGATCACGCTGGGTGGAAGCGAACTGCTGGTCTTCGGCGACCTGACGATCACGGGCCCGAGCCAGAACGCGCTGAGCATCAGTGGCAACAACGCCACGCGCGTCTTCGAGGTCGCGTCGAGCGCGAGCGTCTCGATCAGCAAACTCACGATCAAGGACGGCCACAGCGCAAGCCTCGCCGGCGGCGTGTACATCAACGCCAACGCCACGCTCAACCTCGTCGAGGTGGCCCTGTCCGGCCATACCTCGAGCGGCGGCGCCGGCGGGATCAACAACGACGGCACGCTTACCATCACAAACTCCACCATCTCGGGCAATACGGCTTCGAGCTCCCATGGCGGCGGGATCAACAACACCGGCACGCTCACCATCACCGGCTCCACCATCTCGCAGAACACAGCGCAATCTCCCTACAGCGGCGGCGGCGTGAACAACTTTGGGCAGCTCACCATCGCAAGTTCAACGATCTACGGGAATACGGCGCTCTATGGCGGCGGCGTCAACAACAGCGGCGGCACGTTCACCATCACCAACACCAACATCCTCCAGAACTCGGCGCCCGGCGCGAACGGCGGCGCCGTGCATAACTACGGCAATGGCACGGGCACGATCACGAACTGCACCATTTCCGGCAATTCGGCGGAGCTCGGCGCCGGCGTGACGAACGACTCCAGCACGCTCACCATCAGCGGGTCCGCGATCTCAGGGAATACCGCGAACGCCGAGGGCGGCGGGGTCTACAACAACAGCCTGCTCACGATCACCAACTCCACCATCTCCGGGAATACCGCGGTGAACCGTGGAGGCGGCGTGCACGCATCCGACGGCACGCTCACCCTGACCAATTCCATTGTCACGGGTGATTCGGCGCCCTATGGCGGCGGTGTCGCCATCGTCAACGGCGCGCTGATTGTGACCAATTGCACCATCTCCGCCAACACCGCGAGTGTCCAGGGCGGCGGCCTGTATGCGCTCGGCGCGAGCCCGACCATCCGAAACTCCACGATCGGCGCCAACCTCGGGTCCGGCGGCATCTACGCCGATCAAAGCTTCCCGCTGCTGATCAGTTGCATCGTCGCGGGCAACACGGGCGGTGACATCCTCAACGGCGGGCTCTCCGCGGGCTCCATCAACAACCTCGTTCAGGATGCCGCCCACGCCGGCGGACTCACCAACGGCGTCAACGGCAACATCGTCGGCATTGATCCGCTCCTCTCCGCCCTGGCCGACAACGGCGGGACCACCAAAACCATGGCGCTCCAGGCCGGCAGCCCCGCCATCGGCAAGGGCTTGAATCCCGCAAACCTCACCACCGACCAGCGCGGCGGGCTGTTCGCACGCGGCGCGAGCGCCGACATCGGCGCGTACCAGCGCCAATCGTTCGCGTTCGTGGTAGACAGCGCCGTTGATGAGAGCGACGGCGACTTCGGCGCGGGCGACCTCTCGCTCCGCGAGGCCATCGAGGCGGCCGGGCCCAACCCCGGCAACGACACCATCACCTTTGCCGCGAGCCTCAACGGCCAGACGATCACGCTCGGAGGAACCGAGCTCACGGCGAAGGGTGACCTCACGATCACCGGCCCGGGCGCGAGCGTGCTGAGCATCAGCGGGAACAACGCCTCTCGCGTGTTCCAGATCGCAGCGGGTGCGAATGTGTCGGTCAGCGGGCTGGCAATCAAGCATGGCAACGCGCTGTCGGGCGGCGGCGGTTTCTACAACCAGGGCACGCTCACCATCACCGATTCCACCATCTCCGAATCGACCGGATATTCCGGCGGCGGGGTGTTGAACAAGGGCACGCTCACCATCACCGGCTCAACGATTTCCGGGAATCCGGCGGCGTACGGCGGAGGTATCTACAACAACGGCACCGTCACGATCACCAACTCCACCATCTCGGCAAACTCGGCCTTGTATGGAGGTGGCGTGGATAGCACCGCCGACACCACGAGCATCATCAACTCCACGATCTCTGGAAACTCGGCCCAGTACACCGGCGGCGGATTGTATAATTACTACTGTACGCTCGCCGTCACGAACTCCACCATCTGGGGCAATTCGGCTCCGACCGCGGGAGGTGGAATCGGTACCAGCAGCGGAACTGTCACCATCCGCAACACCACCATCGCCGCCAACCTCGGGAACGGAGGTCTGCATATCGATGGGGGCGCGCCCGTGCTGGTCAGTTGCATCGTTGCGGGCAACGTCGGTGGAGATATCTTGAAGGGCTTTCTTGGCGCGGGCTCTACCAACAACCTGATCCAGGACGCGGCCCACGCCGGCGGGCTCACCAACGGCGTCAACGCCAACATCGTCGGCGTCAACCCGTTGCTTTCGCCCCTGAGCAACAACGGCGGGCCCACCTTGACGATGGCGCTCCAGGCCGGCAGCCCGGCGGTGAACAAGGGACTCAACCCCGCCAACCTCACCACCGATCAGCGCGGCACCGGCTTTGCCCGACTCCACGGCACCGCCATCGACATCGGCGCCATCGAGTTCAGCGCCATCCCCAGCCTGTCCTCCCTGACCGTCTCGAGCGCCTCCATCGCCCGCGGCCAGGTCCTCACGCTCACCGCCAATTCCGTCGCCGACGCCGACGGCACCATCATTCGTGTCGACTTCTACCGCGACGCCAACAACAACGGAATCGGCGACACCTCTGAACTCATCGGCAGCGATTCCAATCCCGCGGGCGGCTACACATTCTCTTTCAACACGAGCGGACAGGCGCTCGGAAACGTGAACTTCTTCGCACGAGCCGTCGACAACGACGCGTATGTGAGCGCCTTCGGCTTCGCCGCCGCCACCATCATTAACGCCGTTCCCACCGTCTCCAACCTGACCACCTCGGCGGCGGTTTTCGTGATTGGCCAGAGCATGACGCTCACCGCGAACGGCGTCGCCGACGGCGACGGCACGATCACGCGGGTCGACTTCTATCGAGACGCCAACGCCAACGGCGTCGCCGACGCGGGCGAGCAGTTGGGAAGCGACAGCAATCCCGGCGGCGGCTACACCTACACGCTGACGACGGCGCAGTCCGGCGTCATACCGACCGGCACCGCGAGGTTTCTCGCGATCGCGATCGACAACAATGGCGGAACCTCGGCGCCGCGTCCAGGTTCCGCGATGGCTCAATCGCCGGAGGATCACTTCATCGAGGTCTATACGGCGTCGCCCAAGGACGCGGACGGCCTGGTCGACGGCGACGCGATCGTCGCTACGCTCAAGAGCGCCGTCTCCAACGTGGCCACTTCCGATGCTTACTGGGGCGCCCAGAACAACTGGTTCCAGGACAAGAATGGCGACGTCTGGGTGCTGTGGCAGGGCGGCGACGTTCACAAGAGCACGACGCTCCCCGGCCAGCACCGGTGGGTGCTCACAAACCTGACCGACGCGGCGGGATTGTCCGGCACGATGCGCTTTGCGCCCGGCTCGCTCTCGGGCATCACCACCGGATGGAACGCGTTCAACGTGCAGGGCATCCAGGACGGCAAGCTTCTGGCGTTGTGGTGGTCGCCGGAGGCGAGCGCCGAGACCTATGTCGACCTCGACGGCACCACCAAGCACGGCCAGGGGCTGGGCCTTCGCGGCAATGGCTGGAGCCTGAGCAGCATCAGCGACGCGCTGACGCCGATCAACGGCGCGGTCGCCGCACCGCCCGGCCCGTTCCGTGCGTACAGCACGAGCCAGGGCAACAGCCGCACCGACTTTGATCCACGCGCGACGTATTCCACCGCCAACAACGGCATGTCGGTGGTGCTGGTCGACACGAGCGATCGCGTGTACCTTGCGACCTTCAACGTCTGGCAGCAGCTCAATGTCGACGGCACGCGGAACGACCTCAACGGCCTGTGGCTCATCGAACGCATGGCGGACGTGCCATCGTTCAAGTGGTTCGGCCTCGAGGCCCAGGAGCCCGCCTTCGAGCAGCAGATCATCGCGGCCGCGAACCAATGACCGACGCGCCGATTGACGCGGCCTCGTGGGAGGCGAACGGCGTGACGCCCACGGTGAGATCCACGTCGCTCTGGTCGCACGCGGTCCTGTCGCCCCGAGCCTGATCGCGGCCGGGTTGTCTGGACCGGATCGCCAAGTCGACGAGCGATCCGGCCCGTGCCGCTCGGTTTCGAACCTGCGTCCCGATCGCCACCCCGACCCGGACGCCCTGTTCAATCGGAGAGCGAGAGCGCGAGAGCAAGGAGGCCCGTTGGTCCGTTTCGATCCGTCCCGATCGCCACCCCGCTCTCTGGTCACGAAACGCACCGCGCCCAACCCCGTTCCTGGGGCCTGGCAGGGGGTCTTTTTCGCCCCGCCCTGTAAACGAAAAAGCCCCCGTCCGTTTGGACAGGGGCCTTGAACTCCGTATCCACAACCTCGGCGAACCAATTCTCACAGGTGACCTGGGGCTTGTGGGCCAATTTTGCCGGTTGACGCGCGACAACGCCCCCTTTGGCCACGAAGGGTAGCCACCTGGTCGGGCGGAAAGTTCCCTGAACCGATAGCCCGGAGCCAACCGCCCGGCGAAAATCGAACCCGCGGGTCCGCAACGTCGTACCATGACCACCGATATACTCCAAGGAAGCATGCTCCATCGCGACAGTCCATTCCGGCTTCTGGTGACCGTGCTGCTCGCGGTAGCGGTGCCGTTTTGCTGCTGCAACTTCCACTCGTGGTTCAGCGGATGCATCCCGTGCCAGGCTCCTGCTTCGGATCGCCAAGGCGAGACGCTGGCCCATGTGCACGCCGACGGGTCGAGTCATGATCACTCCTCCCACCACGAGCACCAGGATGGGCCTGCGTCCAACAACGGGGACGATCACGCCCCCAAGCCGTGCGCGCCGGGCAACGACAAGCACGACTGCGACTGCGGCAAGAACAGCGGGATGATGCTCACGGTCGAAAAGTCGGCCGTCGAGTTGCCTGCTCCCGTGGTCATCGCCGTTCTCGACTGGACCCTCTCCGTTGATGTGCTTCCGACAGCCCTTTTCCGGGGTTTGGACCGGGAGCAGCGCGTCGTCGAACGACCGCAGACATCGCTTCTGCGCCTGCACTGCGCGCTCATCGTGTAGCAATTCGGCCCGTTCCGACGATTCCCAGTCGCCGAAGCGCTGAAAGTGCGCTTGCAGACACCGGAATCGTCGCCGGGCTGCCGCGCGCCCCCAACGCGCTTCGGCGCACCCCATCCATCTGACTGACCTGTTCTTGCACCCCTCACCGGAGGTCTCGCATGGCACGCTCACGCGCGGCTGTGGGGCTGAGCGCACTAGCGCTCGCTACCGCGGCGATCTTGATACCTGTCTACGCCCACGAAGGGCACAACAAGCCAGCTGGGGCAACGTTCGACCCGAATGCGCCAAAGAGGGTCTCGGAGGCGACCGCCGCGGCGATTGGCCTTGCCACTGCCGAGGTGGACTTCGGGCAGGTCGAAGACGTCGTCCGCCTGACCGGTATGGTCCGGGCGCGTCCGGACGCGCTGGTGGCCGTCTCACCGCGCTACGCGGGCGTGGTTCGCCTGGTCGCCGTCCAACCGGGAGACTTCGTTGAGAAGGGCGCGACGCTGGCCGAAGTTGATTCGCCGGAGATGGCCAAGCTGCTCTATGACGTCCGCCGGCTGGAAGGAGAAACCGAGCGGCTGAACGCTGAGCTGAAGCGGGCTGAGTCGCAGGTGCAGTCGCTTGAGATCGAGCTGCCCGCCCTCACGCAGGGCGCGGAGCTGCTCGAGGCCGAGGTGCAGAGACTCACGAGTGCAGGCGAAAACGTCTCCGCCAACCTGCTGACTCAACGCAGATCCGAAGCGATCAAGCTGCGGGCCGACGCCGGTCTGCGCGGGGTCGCCCTGGAACAGGCTCGGGCGGAGCTCGTATCGCTGAGGAAGCAGGTCGCAACCACACGGGCTTCAGCCGAGGCCCTCAGGGGAACACTCCCAGCCGAGAGCGATCCGCACGCGGTCGAAGTGCTCGCCGACCCCACTCGGCCGGGCTTGATCCGCTTCCTGGCACCGATCGACGGCGTGGTCACCACACGCAGCGCGGCGGTCGGCCAGGGCGTCGAAGCCGGTCAGCCCCTGCTGACGATCGGGGACTTCGCCCGGGTTCAGATCGAAGGAGAGTTGCCCGAAGGCCTCGTCGACCGCCTCACTGCTGCCAGCGGCAGCAAGGTCCGCATCCGACGCGGCGTCGGCGCGGCAAGCGATGTGGTCGCGGAAGGAACGGTCCGCTTCGTCAGCCCGGTGATTGACGCCACCAAGCGCACCGCGCACGTGCTGGTTGAAGCGGAGAACGCGAAAGGGCTGCTCCGCCAGGGCCAGTTCGTGGACCTGTCGATTGTGATTGCCGCCAACGACTCGGCGGTGGTGATCCCCGCGTCGGCCATCGTCAAAGACAGCCCCCTCCTGTACGTGTTCGTAAGGGAGGGGAAGGGTGACGACGTCATCTACAAGAAGCGCGACATCGCCGCGGGCGTCCGTGATGATCGGGTGGTTGAGATCAAACTAGGTCTGGTGCCCGGCGACGTGATCGCTGTGAGCGGCGCGTTCAGCCTCTCGCAGCTTCGCGGCTTCGTCCCCGGCGTGCCGGAGCCGACCTCGCCCGTGCAGAGCTCCGACGGCCACGGCCATTCTCACTGATCGACGCTTCCGCGCTTCGGCCCCGAAGAAGAGGACTCTCCCTTGCTCAACTGGATCATTCGATCATCTCTGAACAACCGCGTGCTGGTGCTGATCGCCGCGCTGCTCGTCTCCGTCTATGGGATGTACGTGACGCTGCGGACGCCCACGGACGTTCTGCCTGACCTCAACCGTCCGGTCGTGACCATCATGACCGAGGCTGCGGGGCTTGCTCCGGAGGAGGTCGAGGCCCAGGTCACGTACAACATCGAGACCGCCGTCAACGGCTCGCCCGGAGTCGAGCGGGTCCGGAGCGTCTCGTCGCTGGGCCTCTCGATCGTCTTCGTCGAGTTCCAGTGGGGCACGGATCTCAGATACAACCGCCAGGTCGTCACCGAGCGGATGGGCACTATCACAGAGAAGTTGCCCCCCGGCGTTGTGCCGGTCATGACGCCCGCCACCAGCATCATGGGCGAGATCGCTTTGATCAGCGTTTCCAGCAAAACACTGACGCCGATGGATGTCCGCACCGTCGCGGAGTTCACGCTGCGGCCAGCGATTCTGTCCATTCCCGGCATCGCCCAGGTGACTGCGATGGGTGGCGATCTCAAGCAGTTCCGAGTGCAGGTCGATCCCGACAAGC
>JADYYE010000262.1 GCA_020853815.1 Phycisphaerales bacterium | reverse complement strand
CGACGTCCGCGCCGGCCTTGCCGCCGTCGTGCCGGCGCCCGGGAACGCAACCGCGACGGCGGGCGATCGCGATCCTGCGCTTCATCCGTTCTCGTCGGACAGCCCATGGAACACGGCGCTCGGCGCGGGCGCGGTGTTCGAGGACATCCGGGCCGCGGCCTTCGATCCGTCCGCCGGGGTCGTGCTCCTGCCCGCCGCCCACGACCGCGCCGTGATCCTGGCCCGCCCCTCCGATCCCGAGACGTCCGTGGTCGACCGCTACACCGGCAGGGAACTGGCCCGCATCCGCGCGCCCGCGGGGGCGCTGGCGGGAGCGCCGCGGCCCGCGCCGTGCACGATCGTCGAGACCGCCGCCGGCCGCGCCCTCGAACTGGCTCTTGCGGACCGAAGCGGGGCGACGATTGCGGCGGCCCTCTGCATGCCCGTGGATCTGCGCGGGCCCGGCGTTCCGCCGGCGCAAAGCGGGCTGACGTTCTCCGGGCTTCCGCTCGTGGCCGGAATCGTCCGCGCCGGGGAATGGACCGGAGGCATCCGGCATGCGCTGTCGGCGCATGTCGTGCACGCGGCCCTCTCGCGCGCGCCGAACGGCGATGCCTTCGTCTGGCCGGCGCGGCATATGCCGATGGAGACGAAGATGCTGGATGCCATGGGCACGGACGGGAACCTGCGCTACGGCACACTGCTTGCGATTCCGTCCGGCGTCGATCTGGCGTCCCTCGGCCTCGAACCTGGAAGCCCCGCGATGGCCCTCGCCCGGGCGCTCCAGGACTACGGCGTCTATGTTGCCCACAGCTTCCGCGGCGGGCCGGTTCCTGCGGCGGGGGGTTGGACGCCCCCGGCCCTGCAGCTCTTTGCTGAAGAGCCGCCCGCCGGCGGCGCGCGCGACCTTGCCGCGGAGGTGTCGAGACTCGTCCCCCTCCTGAAGGTCGTGATCCGCAACGGCGCAGGGCCGACTGGCGACGGCGGCCCGCCGCGCCGCCCGCCCGCCCCCGGCCTGATCCCGGAGCCCGTGCCATGAGCCATTTCCGTATTGCGGTCCTCTTTCTCGCGCTCGCCGCCGCGCAGGGCGCGCGGGCCGCAACGACGATCACGCTCTCCACCAACGTCGTCGTGCCCGGCGTCCGGCCCTTCGGCATCGGGCTGGCGCAGGTCAACTACTACGACTCCGGCCAGATGATGAAAGAATTGCTGTTCCGGAACCCGGGGTTCGAGGGGCTGCTCTACCAGTCCATCGTCCGCATCGGCCCCGCCACGGCGACGAACGCCGTCGAGGATCTCCCGTTCACGCAATGGCCGAGCGGATTCTGGGACGGCGCCGCCTCCGAGTTTGTCTGGGGCTCGGCGTCCGGCCGCGCCGGGGTTGTCACGCACTCGCTCGCGCCGAACCGGACCGGCACGCCGAACGATCCGGCGGGCGACACGAACGGAACGACCTACGTGCTG
>JADYYE010000261.1 GCA_020853815.1 Phycisphaerales bacterium | reverse complement strand
GCCTCCGTTTTTCCAATCGAGTATAGCACTTTCAATGGCAAACAGCAGCGATGGGTAAAAACGAATATCAAGCGCATCGGCAAGTTCTTCGGTGGGAAGCGAGAGCAAAGCAGGGTTATCGGTAAGTTGTTGGCAGGTTTTCGCAACAGTTAATTCGTAATCCGGCTTATCATCCAGACTTAATCCGGGTAACGTACCGGCTTCGCCCCAACCGCTGTTTACCCCATCATCTATTTTTATGAGGTAAAAAGTACGTGCGGTTAGTACACCGCGCGAAGTAGCTGCCGGTTTTTTAAATTGAAAAGTATGCGGATGATACGAGCAGGTAATCATTTATAAAAAAAGCTAAATAACCAGCCAGACAACAAATCGGAAAAGAAAAGAAAACTTAACAAATTACTGGCTCCGAAAAGGAGAATGAGGAACAGGGTTCCAAGGGATAGTTGTTTCAATAACTTGTTATAGGCCGCAGAAGGAGGAGTTCTCCATACACTAACGGTGTTCGCAATGATCAATGGAAATCCTAAAATGTAGAAAAAGTCGAACAGGTTACTGTATCTGGTTACGGAGAATATCAGCAGGAAAAAAAGAGCCGTGCTGATAAGAAACAGATGATACTTTTTGGCAGCATTTTCCCCCAGTTGCACCGGAATGGTAATTTTGCCACTCGCTTTATCATTTTCAATATCTCTTATATTATTTACGTTTAATACACCTGCTGCAAGTAAACCGGTGGCTGCTGCCGGCAACACCATGATCCATTTCAGGTAACCCGTTTGTAAATAAGCCGAGGCCAGCACCGCAAAAAGTCCGAAGAAAAGAAATACCGCAATATCACCGAAGCCTTTGTATCCATAGGCTTTTTTACCTACGGTATATTTTATGGCAGCTGCTATGGCCGCGAGTCCCAGCGCCAGCAGAAATAAAAAGGGTAAATTCAGTTCTTCAAAAGTCTTCAATAGCAGACTTACTCCGGTGACAAGTGAAAGCAAAACAAACACAATAATCATTCTGCGCATCTGTTCGGGTTT
>JADYYE010000260.1 GCA_020853815.1 Phycisphaerales bacterium | reverse complement strand
TTCCCGTCCATAAAAACGCTATGCTGAAAATTTTCGAGCCAAGGGTCATGCCGTGCCCGTTACGGAAATTACGCAGGTACTTGCCGAAGAGTCGGTTATGATGCAGCCAGTGATGGAATTTCTCTGAGCTGCGCGCGAAACACCATGCCGCAAGAATAAAAAATATTGTTGTGGGAAGTACGGGTAAGAACATCCCTAGAATTCCGATGCCAAGCAGCACAAACCCGCTGATTATAAGTATCCACCGGATAACGGGGTTCTTATATATGTTTATTTCACTGCGTGAATTGTCTTCTATTGAATTTTTTGGCATAATATTCCTAAATTTGTGGAAATATTATGATTATTAAAAGGCTGAGAAATTTCACAGATTTAAAGGACATGTGATGATTTGTCTCCCCCTTACCAAGGCAGGGCTGTTAAGTTCTATTGATAAGCGGATTAAAATATATTAAATTAGAGCAAAAATCTATGAATTTAATTGAACAGCTCAACCAAATCAAAGATTTTCGGCGTAAGCAAGGCCAACGTTTCAGCTTAACAACAGTATTGCTGATAGTAATAATGGGAATAATGAGTGGACGATATGGTTATCGGGAACTATATTCATATGCGAAAGCAAATCAGAGAGGATTAGTAAAATATTTGAAAATTAAATCTAAAAGGATACCGTCACATGTTACAATTAGAGAAGTAATAATGAATGTAGATTTTGTTGCATTGAATAATGCATTTAGCCAATGGGCATCCGCTTATGTTTCAATAGAAAAAGATGAATGGATAAGTATAGATGGTAAATCCATAAGATCAACAGTAGAAAATTATGATAATTCATATCAAAATTTTGTAAGTCTTGTAAGTGTTTTTACACAAAAGCGGGGTCAGGTAATAAAAGCCAGTGCGTTTGATAACAAAAGGACAAGTGAGATTGCAGTGGTTCAACAACTATTAGAGGTTTTAGCTCTGAAGGATGTTACTATAACAATGGATGCATTGCACTGTAAAAAAAACTCTAAATCAGATAATTAACGGTGGAAACAACTACTTAGTAAAGCTTAAAGGCAATCAAAGAAAGCTATTGAGTAGTGTAAAGCATATTGTAGACACCTCGACAGCTATATCAATTACAGAAGAAAAGCAAAACAAACGAGGACGGGAAGAAGAACGAATAACCAAAATATATTTACCAACGGCACAAATTCCAGAAGGGTGGCCAGGATTGCATAGGATCATACATGTAAAAAGAAATTTCCAAAGCAAAATGGTTAATCACATTACGGATAGTTATTATATAAGCAGTGTAATATCAGATGATGCAGCACTTTTTTCAAAAGGCATACGAGGCCATTGGTTGATAGAAAACAAATTACATTGGGTAAAAGATGTTATACAAAAAGAAGACAGCACAAAACACGGCAGTGGTTATGCATCGAAAAACATGTCATTAATCAGGAATATAGCAATCAACATTTTTAGAAATAATGGATACGACTCGGTCAAACATGCCACTTTATTTTTCGCTAGTAATGTCACTGTTCTGATTAAAATTTTAAGTAGAACTTAACAGCCCTGCCTCTGGGAGAGGGGTTTGGGGGTGAGGGTTAAAAAATGAACAATGTCAACAAACAATTGTAATCCAACATCTCGCAAACATTTAAGCTTCTTAGATAGATTCCTAACACTATGGATATTCCTCGCAATGGGCATTGGAGTAGCTCTTGGTTATTTCATTCCCGGCACCGCGGATTTTGTCAACTCATTTTCTTCGGGTACGACTAATATTCCTATTGCAATAGGTCTTATACTCATGATGTACCCGCCACTGGCTAAAGTAAAATACGAAGATCTTGGCAAGATATTCATGAATGTAAAAATTCTTTCACTCTCTCTGATTATGAATTGGGTCATTGGCCCAGTCTTAATGTTCATTCTTGCGGTAGTATTCCTGCGCGAAATGCCC
>JADYYE010000081.1 GCA_020853815.1 Phycisphaerales bacterium | reverse complement strand
GACGAGGCGGCCGATGCGACCGAAACCGTTGATTCCGATGCGAATGGTCATGGCTTCACTTCCGTGAGATTGGTGCGAATCGCGGGCGGATGCGGTGCATCGCCCGACGCGCAAGCGTAGAAGTTGAGCGGGCGGTCTTCTAGTCCGTGCGGGAATTGTCGCTCAAAAACCCGCACAATCACTGCGGAAAATCGCCGAGGCCGCACGACGTGAGGTCGCCCGAGTTTTGTGAAATCAAGCCATCGATCGGTCGATAAATACAGATTGCGAACGCTCACTCGCGTCCGGTCGGGCGGCGCAGGAACACGACCGCGAGGATCCCCGCCACCAGCGCACACACGCTCCCGAACAGAAACGCCGACGACGGCGAGATGGAGTCGTAGAGCCAGCCCGCGATGAGCGAGGCGGGGAAGAGACCGAGCGCGGTGATGGTGGCGTGGAGCCCGAGAAACGTGGCGCGGGCGTCGCTCGGAGACATGTCGGAGACCAGGGCTTTCTCCGTGCCGTCGGTCAGGCCGATGTAGCAGCCGTAGAGCGCAAAGAGCAGCCAGAGGCTCGTGCCCGACGCGGGCAGGTGATCGGCGAGCGCGAACCCGGCGTAGGACACGGCATAGATGAAGTATCCCGCGATGAGCAGCGGCGCACGCCCGATGCGATCCGAGAGCTTGCCCGCGGGGTACGAGAACACGAGGTAGGTGAGGTTGTAGACGAGATAGAGCAGGATCGTGTCGGCGTCGGAAAAGCCGAGGCCGCGGGCGCGGAGGAGCAGGAACTGATTGCTCGACCCGCCGAGCGCAAAGAGGAACACGATGAGATAGAAGAGCCTCAGGCGAGACGGCGCGCGATGCCAGGCATCGGAGAGTCTGACGCGCGGGCGATTCGACGACGCGTGGCGGCCTTTGCCTGTTTCGCGCAGGAAGCAGAGAACGACGACCGCGAGTGCCGCGGGCGCGAGCGACCAGACGAGCACGGTGCGAAGCTCCGAGTGCCCGGCGCGGATGAGCAGATACGCACAGATGACGCCCAGCACCGCGCCCAGCGTGTCCATCGCCTTGTGAAAGCCGAATGCCCGCCCGCGCTGGTCGCTCGGCACGCTCTCGGCCAGCAGCGCGTCGCGCGGCGCGGTGCGGATTCCCTTGCCGAACCGGTCGAGCACGCGCCCGCCCAGCACCAGCGGCCAGCTCGCCGCAAGATACAGCGAAAGTTTGCCCAGAACGCTGAGCGCATAGCCGCCGACCGCGAAGGGCTTGCGCTTCCCCATCACGTCGCTGATCCAGCCCGACATCACGCGCGTCAGGCTCGCGGTCGCCTCGACAATCCCCTCGATCAATCCCAGCACACGCGGCGAAGCGCCGAGCGTCGCGGTCAGAAACAGCGGGAGGATCGGGTACACCATCTCGCTGCTCATATCCGTGAGCAGGCTTGCAAGGCCGACGAGGATGAGATTGCGAGAGAGAAACGCGCGCGTGGGCGAGGGTGTGCCCGGCGGCGCGTTCGGAGAGCCATTCCCGTCGGTGCGTGCGTCGCTCACACGCCCACCCGGTGCGTGACCTTCCCGCGGCAGATCGTCGCGATCGCTCGCCCGCGCACGCCCCGGCCGTCGAACGGCGAGTTCTTGGACTTGCCGACCAAGGCCGCGTTCGAGATGGTCCAGGCGAGGTCGGGGTTGATGATCGTGACATCCGCCGGCCCACCGACGCGCAGCGATCCGAGGCCGTCACGATCGAGGTTGCAGAGGCGCGCGGGCTCGATGGTGAGCAGCTCGATCAGGCGATTCCACGTGATCGCGCCGGAGTGGACGAGCGCCTCGGCGTAGAGCGCGAGCGCGAGTTCAACGCCCACCAGGCCCATCGGGGCTTCTTCGAAGGGCAGGGCCTTCTCGTCGGCGCTGTGCGGCGCGTGGTCGGTCGCCAGCACGCCGATCGTGCCGTCGGCCACGCCCTTTACGATCGCGTCCATGTCGGACTTCTCCCTGAGGGGAGGATTGACCTTGGCGAGCGTGTTGTAGTGGTCGCACGCCTCGTGCGTCAGCAGGAGATGGTGCGGGCTCGCCTCGGCCGTCACCGGCTGCCCCGCGGCCCGGGCACGCCTCACGATCTCGACCGATTCTCCCGACGAGATGTGCTGCACGTGATAGCGGGCGCCGATGCCGCGGTTGATGCGGATGTCGCGTTCGATGATGACTTCCTCGGCGACGCGGGGCCAGCCGATGAGCCCGAGGCGCTGCGAGATCGCGCCGGCGTGCATGGAGCTGCCCCGCGTCATCGTCGGGTCTTGGCAGTGCTGCATGAACACGCGCCCGGTCTGCTTCACAGCCGAGAGCACGCGGCTCATCATGCCCGCGGTCGGCACGCAATCGCCGTCGTCACTGAACGCCACGGCGCCCGCCTCGGCGAGCAGCAGGACCTCCGTCAGCTCGTCGCCCTTGCGGCCCTTGGTCGCGGCCGCGACTGGATACACGCGGCACGACGCCGACGCGGCGCGGTCATACACGAAGCGGACCAGCTCCGGGCTGTCGAGCGCGGGGCTGGTGTTGGGCATGCAGCACACGGCGGTGAAGCCTCCCACGGCCGCGGCGTGCGAGCCGGTCGCGATCGTCTCCTTGTGCTCGTGCCCGGGCTCGCGCAGGTGAACGTGCGGATCGATCAGGCCGGGCGTGACCAGGCAGCCCGCGGCGTTGATGACGCTGTCGGCGGGCGAACGCGGGAGGTTCTTGGCGATGTCGGCGACCAGGCCGTCGCGAATGGCGACATCGGCGAATTCATCGCGGCCCGAGGAAGGATCGAGCACCCGCCCGCCGGTGATCAGGAGTGAGGCCATGCGAGGAGGGTATCGGGGGAGGGAAACAAATTGCCAAATCGTCAAATGGCCAAATCGCCAAATGAAGAGGAAGAGGGGAACGGGGAGTCGGGAGTGGGGGCGGCGGGGAAGGGGACTGCGAGCCGCGAGCGCGGGCGGGCGTCATGGAAGGGGCGGGCGCGACCCGCGGGATTTGGACAGGCGGGGAGGCGGGGCCTACTGTCCCTTTCTGGCCGGGGAGACATCCGGCCGCACGGGGTGTAGCGCAGCTTGGTTAGCGCGTTTGACTGGGGGTCAAAAGGTCGGCGGTTCGAATCCGCCCACCCCGAT
>JADYYE010000179.1 GCA_020853815.1 Phycisphaerales bacterium | reverse complement strand
CTCGAAACCATCGCCACCCGTGAGGCGGTCATCCTGCGGCAGCTTTTCGACGGCGCGCCGCAGCCGTTCGACATCCCCGGCGAGGACTGAGTCGCCGTACTGCGGGGACTGACTTTCAGGCCGGCGGCCTTTTGGCCACGCCTTCCGCTCGGAATGGCCGGGCATTGTGCTCACGATGCTTATAATTAATGCGCATTGATCTGTTGGAGTCCGCCATGCCACCCGCCTACAACGCCCGCGCCCGGAAACAGGCCCTCGACGAAGCCCTCAGGAAGAAGCTGCGGGAGCAATGGCTGTCCGAAAACAAGGCGGCCATGCAAGCCTACAACGCCCACGTCGAGCAGCATGGCGTGTTCAGCGACGGGCTGCGGAGCTTCTGATGGCCCAGTTCGGCGTTTAGTCCGGGTTAATCGCGGAATTGCAGTGCGCAGGACATGCAACGGATTAATCACGGCGGTCGTCGTCTAATCGGCCTTTGCTGACCTTGGCTCTGGACTTGATGTCGGGCAGTAAAGCGCCAGTTACCTGCCGCATATTTAACCGAGCGCATTGGGCAATGGGCGCGATTCAACTCAAGGTAGTATTGAATATAACCGTGATCAGTCTCAGTCGGGGCTCACGCCATGAGCCTGTTATCAAGCATCATTCTGCTTGTGACCAATCAGTAGGGATGTAGATGACGTCAGCTGTCCGGGCGGCTGATCCATTTGTCCTAAACATGAGAGTACTATTTTGCTTTTGCCCACAGCGGTAAACCTTGACATGCCAACCTTCGACTTTTCGCCTCTCCCCACATCTGCACAAGTTGAGGAAATCGCAACTTGGCTCGCAAGAGCGAATTTCAAGGTAGTCAGGCCATTGCTACCACGTGATTGTTTCGCAACCGAGCCCAACTCGGACAAGCTCATTACCGTGGCGATACTCGATACCGAGACCACAGGCACTGACCCCGCGACGGACAAGATCATCGAATTGGGGATGGTGCTGGTCGAGGTCAATCGTGAAAGCGGGCAGGCCTATCGTGTTCTCACTACCTTCAATGAGCTTGAAGACCCGGGAATGGCGATTTCGCCAGAGTCCACCCATATTCACAACATCACTGACGAGATGGTGGCAGGAAAACGAATCGATGATGATGAGGTTGAGCGACTATTGGAGGAGGTGTCACTGGTCGTTGCTCATAACGCGAGCTTTGATCGCCCCTTTGTAGAAAAGCGTTTTCCGATATTTTCGGATAAGGCTTGGGCGTGCTCACTGCGGCAGGTGCCGTGGAGCGACGAAGGCATTGGCTCCGCAAAGCTGGAATTTCTGGCCTATCGCTTCGGATTTCACTACACGGGCCATCGCGCATCGACGGACTGCCATGCTTTGCTGGAGGTCCTCCAGGAATCGCTTCCGATTTCTGGCACAAAGGCCATGCAGTCCTTGCTCGTCAATTCAAGCGAACCAGAAGTCCAGGTTGCAGCGCTCGGCGCCGCATTTGAATCCAAGGATCTGCTTCGCGAGCGTGAGTACCGCTGGAATCCTGGCAAGAAAGTCTGGGCCAAAGGTATTCCACAGCGGCATGTGAATGACGAAGTGGCATGGCTATCAGCCTTTGTATATGGCGGTCGGCCATTCGAGCTGGAACATGAACTCCTGACGGCGATGAATCGCTACTCATATCGTGCAGGCGAGCGGCAGACAGTGCACTATCCGAATGCAGGCCAAATAGGGGGAAAACATGAGTGACCAATTGATTGCGGGAAATCGCGTGAAGCATGCGACTCGGACAGACTGGGGCTTGGGCGAGGTCGTAGAGGGGGAGCAGGACGGTATGGTGACTATCTTCTTCGAAGACGTCGGACTAAAGAAGTTCAACCTGTCAGTTGCGCAGTTTTTGCGTGTTGATGGCGAAGAGGCCGTGTCGGACTATCTGACAGCACTCGTAAAACACTACAGACATCTGGTGACATCGGGTTTGGCCGCAAGATCTGGCGCTACGACGTTTCAAAAGGCCGTTGAGAACTTCCGCTCCCATTTTCCGATGGGATTTCATGATCCGACCTATCTCACAGGGCAGCGATCCGAGCGCGACTACAAGATGCGTGCTCACGAAATGCTGATTGAGACGCTCGGCCCTAGTGTTCTGCCTCAGCTACTTGTAGATCAGAAGTACAAGGAAATCTGCGACCGCGCCAAAGCCGTTATTAACAAGACAAATCTAGTCAACCAGTACGAGAAGATTTGGCTGAGTAATGGATTGGCGCCGGCCGACGCACAGGAATCGTTTGCGCGCTCGTTGGGTATGCAGCTATATGGGGATCAACCGCTGCAAGTGAGATTCGAACAGTTTGCGTCTATGCTTTACAAGATCAGTGCCGCAAAATGGCCGATCGCAACGTACTTCCTGTTCTTGTCTGATCCTGGGGCTCAGGTGTTTGTAAAACCTGAGGTAACGAAGAGTGCGGCGGAAGTGCTCGGTATCGACATCAACTACAAGCCGGAACTGAATTGGCTGACCTATAGCCAGGTGCTTCGATTGGCTGAGGCGATCCGTTTAAAGCTAATCAAGGAGGGACAGGCCGATCTAATCCCGAGAGATATGGTTGACGTTCAATCATTCATCTGGGTAACTGCGCCGAGTTACTGCTAATGAAAAAGTCACGTACTACCACGATCGGGTACAGGAGCCCGGACGGAATGATTAGCAGGCTGTTGAAATTCGCCCGCGTGTAAACGAATCTGGCGGGTTATGCGTTATGGATATCATGTTCATGGTATCGGCGGGGTGAATGAAATGCGCGGAACGGATGCAATGCAGGAGAACCTCT
>JADYYE010000259.1 GCA_020853815.1 Phycisphaerales bacterium | reverse complement strand
TCTTATCTCTTCGGATACGAAGAGTCCAACATTAATATTCTGACGGATGCCGAGCCACCATACGATATGGAAACCGGTTCGGTTGAATTGGCTAATATACCTTGTCGCGTATACAAGGAATAACTCGCGAGCACACGGGTGTGGAATGGCTCTTTCGCAGAGGCTTCAAGGAGGATGCTTGCTTATGTCGGTATTACCAGAGCCGATTATCGATTTCCACGTGCATCTATTTCCCGATCGTCTTTTCGACGCGATCTGGCGCTATTTTCAAGATCGCATTGGCCTAAATGTGCTGTACAGGCTTTATTACCGGGAATGCGTCGATTACTTGAGGGCGCAAGGAGTCGGGACCATCGTTTACTCTAATTATGCCCACAAGGAAGGGCTGACACGCGTTCTAAATGAATGGAACCGAAGGGTCCTCGACGAGATTCCCAATTTGTTTTGCTTTGCTCCATACCATCCCGACGACGGTGACGCACTCGCCATGGCGGAAGCGATCATCGACCACCCTAGGATCCTGGGGTTCAAGCTGCAACTTGTCGTCCAGCAGCTTTCGCCTTGCGATAATCGCCTCTATCCACTATATGAACTCCTCATCGCGAAAAAAAAACGGCTACTCATCCATGTCGGAACAGGGCCCGTCAAACGAAGCGACATCATCGGTGTGCACCCTTTTCGAAAGGTGCTTCGTCGCTTTCCGGAACTACAGGCTAACAGTCCTCACATGGGGGGGCTTGAGTTCGAAGAATTCGGAGAGCTTCTTTCTCTTTACCCATCAGTGTACCTTGACACGGCTTTTTCGTTTGTCCCTGGCACACCCTATCGTTTCCCGCTTGGGAACGATTTTCTGGAAGCATACAAGAACAGGATTCTCTACGGTTCGGACTTCCCTAATATGTTCCACTCAAGGGAGACTGAAATAGAGCATTTGCTCGATATGCGTCTCTCATCCGACTTTTACAGTAGAGTGTTCCGAGAAAACGGTCTCACGCTACTGCCTACGGGCTGATGTACGCGGACAATCAAAATGAAGGCAGGAGGAACCTTTGACACGGTATTCATTTCTATTTCAACCGGGGAGGATTGGATCGGCGGCCATCAAGAACCGTTTCGTCATGGCCCCAATGGGCATTGGTGCCCTGACTGGTTTCGACGGCCTCTTTTCCGAGCGGGCCATGGATTACTATGAAGCACGTGCGCGGGGTGGCGTTGGTCTGATCATCACGACCGT
>JADYYE010000080.1 GCA_020853815.1 Phycisphaerales bacterium | reverse complement strand
GGGGGGAGCGACTGTCTTGCTGGTCAATCGGTTTCAAGAGAGTTTCTCCACGGCGTTCGGGTTCTGAGCATGGCGTTGAGGGTGACCAGGAGCTTGCGCATGCAGGCCACGAGCGCGAGCTTCTTGGCTTTTCCGGCGGCGATGAGCTTGGTGTAGTGGGCCTTGAGGATGGGGTTGTGGCGGGTGGCGACCAGCGCGGCCATGTAGAGGGCCGAGCGGACGACGGTTCGGCCGCCCCAGGTGGTGCGTTGGCCTCGCTTGGTGCCGCTATCTCGGTTGAGGGGCGCCACGCCGACCAGCGCCGCGATCGACTGACGCGAGATGGCGCCGAGCTCCGGGAGGCAGGCGAGCAGGGTTCGGGCCGTCAGCGGGCCCACGCCGGGCGTGCTGGTGAGCAGGTCTTCCTTCTCCTTCCAGGCCGGGCTGCGCCGGATGCGGCCGTCGAGGTCTTCGTCGATGGACGCGATCTGCTTCTCGATGGTCGCCAGCACGGCGCGGATGCTCGCCTTGATCCTCGCCGAGGTCGCCTGCCCGAGGCGGTTGCTCTCGGCGGTGCGGAGTTCGACGAGCTGTCGGCGGCGGGCCAGGAGGTCGATGAGGGCCGTCGATTCCGCGTCGGGCAGAGGCCGCGGCGCGGGGTTGACCTTCTCGCCGAAGCGGGCCAGCACCATCGCGTCGATGGCGTCGGTCTTAGCGAGGACGCCCAGTGCTCGCGCAAAGTCGCGGACCTGGCGCGGGTTGACGACCACCACCGGCAGCCCCGCGGCGGCCAGCGCCGCCACCAGCATGCGCTGGTACCCGCCGGTGGACTCCAGCACGATCAATCGGGGCGTGATCTCCTTCAGGCGCCCGACAAGCGCGACGTGCCCTTGGGCGTCGTTGTCGAACGCGGGCGGAACGTGGACCGCGGCGGGGAGGCAGGCGACATCCAAGCGGTCCTTGCTGATGTCGATGCCGACGATGGTGCAAACCTCATCCACGACGGCCACTCCCTTCCTTGCCGATGCGGACTCACGGCTGGGCCGTGGTCCTGGCGACTGTCCGGGATCGGACCGACAAAGACCGGGCCGGGATCCGGCTCCCCCACGGCGTTTTCCGCCTGGGGGGGATCGATCTCGCGGCCCAGCCGCAGGGTCCGCAACGCTCGCTACGCTCACCTTGCGGACCCTGCGGGAAGACCGTATCCGGCTTGCGTTGTCAAGATACAGGGGGGCGGGCGTGTCCGGTTCCGCGGCGTCTCAAAAACAACGCCGCCGCGACGGCGACGGCCGATACCAGCCTCATGCGCGCCCGTCGCGCGCCTGACCCGGTGGCGTTTTGATCCCGAGGACACGCGAGTGAAGTACCAGACCCGGCTCACCTACACCGATCGCTCGACCAAGGCCGCGTGGATCGCGGACAAGTATCGCGCGATTCTCTCCGGGCATGTGCTCGACGTGGGATGCGACCAGAAGCACCTGGCGAAGCACCTGCCGGGCGGCGCTCGCTACCTCGGCGTCGACATGGGCCCGCCGGCGGACGTCGTCGTCAACCTTGATCGCCAGGAGCTTCCCTTCGAGGCGAGGTCGTTCGACACGGTGTTGTGCGCCGACGTGCTCGAGCACCTCGATCGCCTGCACGATGTCTTTGACCGCCTGTGCTCGATCGCGCGTGGGCACGTCATCATCGCGCTCCCGAACCCGCTGCGGAACATGCTGCTGGCGCTCCACGAGGGCACCAAGGGGGTCGCGCTCAAATACTACGGGCTGCCGCTGGAGCCGCCGCCCGACCGGCACCGCTGGTTCTTTGGTTACGAGGAGGCCGAGCGATTCCTCCGCGAGCGAGGGCGACGCAACGGCTTTGCCGTCGAGCAGGTCGAGCCCGAAGAGCGCGGCGTGCCCGCGCTGACCAACGCCAAGGGCGTCAACGTCATCGACTCGCCCAACGCGACGTTCGGCACGATCTGGTGCGTGCTCAAACGCGACTGAACCTGGCGCGGCGTCGCCTTCGCGGTCCACACTCGTCTCTTTCTGGCACCACGCGCACACGGCTTTCTACTCACCCGCCGCTTCGCTGTACACTCACAACATGCCCGAGGACGCCCCGCGATTCCCCGTCCTCTCCCGCCGCGTTTTCAACGCCGGCGCGATTTCGCTCACCGCGTCCCTCGCGGCGCGGGCCCTGGGTTCGCATCAGCCAACAATCCAGCCAACAACGCAACCAACGGGCCAACCAACGGGCCAGCCAACAACCCAGACCCGCGCCGATCTCAACGACGCCGATTTCCTCGAAGACCAGGCCCGACGCGTCGTCGCCTCCGCCCTCATCCGCGCCGGCGAGACTCGCGGCCCGTACACCAACTCAACCGCCTTCGACCTCCACGTCCCCGGCGGAAACATGGGCTACCCCGCCTTCTGGATCCGCGACGCCGCCATGATGCTCGGCGCCGATCTCATCTCCGCCGCCGAAATCAAAGGCTGGATCACCCTCATCGCCCGCACCATCCGCGACACCGATTGGAACGTCCGCGAAGGCGTCGTCGTACCCGCCTACCTCGTCCCCGATCACATCAACTTCGACGGCTCCGCCTGCTTCTACCCCGGCTCCTACGAATCCGGCGACAAGCAGGGCGGCCCGCCGTGGGGAAAGTTCCCGCCCCTCGACGACAACTTCTACTTCATCGACATGGTCTACCAACACTGGCGCCTCACCCGCGACATCAAGCACTTCTTCGCCCCGGTCCACACCGCGACGGGACAGTGGCCCCTCAGCGCGGTCTGCATCGACGCCTACGGCGCCGTGCCGTGCGAGGCCATGTTTAAGCTCGTCACCGCCGGCAACATCGACACCGACAACGCCAAGGACTGGGGCTTCTGCGACAGCGTCTTCAAGTCCGGCGCGCTCCTCTTCCCATCCATCCTGAAGTGGCAAGCCGCTGCACAGCTCGCCGTCATGTTCGCCGCGCTTGGCGACAAGGAACTCGCCGCACGCTTCTCTGGTGAGCGCGACCTACTCGCGATCGGACTTATCACATTCCTCTACCCGTCCGGCGACAATGCCATCGACGCCCAACCCAACGAAGCCTGGCTCCATTCCGCCGAAAGGGTCGGCAACCAGCCCGATATCTGGGGCAGCGCCCTTGCCGCCGCCTCTGGCGCGATCACCGGTCGGCGCGCCGAACGCGTCTCCCGCGCCCTCGTCCGCGCCTACCGCGAAAAGACCGCCGTCCGCGATGGACTTGTCCGACACATCCTCACCACCGACACCACCAACAACTCCGGCTGGCAGAAGTCCGTCTCTCCTGTCGGCGAATACCAGAACGGCGGATACTGGTCCGCACCCAGCGGCTGGTACATCGCCGCCATGAACCTCACCGACCCCGCCGCCGCGCGCGACATGGCCCGCGACTTCGTCCGCACCCTGCGCTCCTGGCTCCGCGACGACGGCACGACCCGCGCCTGGGAGTGGTCCAACCCCGACACCGGGCGCCAAGCCAACGAGTTCTACGCCGCCAGCGTCGCGCTCCCTTGGATCACGCTCAAGAACGCCAACCTTCTCCACCTGCTCCGCGACTCCTGATCGCGCGATTCGCGCCAGAGCACCCGCGTGCCGCCGATGTCACTTCGCGTCATCGCGGCGATCTGGTTCGTGGCGGGCCCGCCGTCGCTTGCTCACTTGTTCCCGGCTCCGCTCTACCTCGTGCCGGCGATCAGCACGATCACCGCGATGACCGCCAGCGCGCCGAGCACCGCCAGCGTGATCTTGGCGGCGCTGTACGGCCTGTCGCCCGAGAGTTCGCCCGTCCGCGCGTTGACCAGGAATCGGTACGCCTTGCCCGCGTAGCGGTACGCGCTCACCCACACCGGGACCAGGATGTGCTTGAACGTCACGCCCGAGTACGTGATGTACGTTGTCCCGATCCGCTGGTGGTCGCCGCCGATGTCCCGGCGGATCGTGCCCTCGATCGTCGGGCGCATTCGCGCTTGCGCGTCGGCGAAACCCTCCTTCAAGCCCACGCTGTACGCCTCCGCGCGGAAGCCCGCGAGATACTCGTCCGCGTACGGCACCAGTTCGTGCGTGTTGAAGTCCGCGATCTTTTCCAGGTGCTCACGCGGGAGCGTTTTGCTCGCGGGCACGAGCACGTCGTCGAAGCGGTTGCGCACCACGCCCGACACGGGGCGCCATCGCGTCTTTCGCACCTGCTGCGGGCGCATCACGGTCTTGCCGTTCACCGTTGCACGAACCATCTGCGTTTCAAAGTAATCGTCGCCGCGCTCGCCGGTGTAGCGGCACGTCGTCGCGCAGTCGTAGGTCCAGTACGGCACGTACACGCCGGACAGACCGCCCTCGATGTTCGCAAAGTCCCTGAGTTTTCCAGGCGCGAACCAGCGCGAGCGCAGCCACCCCGCGAAGAGCGAGCGCGCCTTCTCGGCGTCGATCTTGAACGGGAGCAGACTGCGCGGCTTCAGGTATCGCTCAGACACGGCCTGGGCCACGATCGGCGTGCCGCAGAACGCGCACGACTGCGACGTCACGTTGGCCGCGAGCGTCTGCGTCGCGCCGCACGAGTCGCAGTGAACCACGAGCGCCTCGGTCGCGCCCTCGCCCGCGGAAAGCTCCGCCAGCGTCCGCTCAAAGTCGATTTCTTCGACGACCTCGGTCGTCACCGCCCTGTTTGCATTGTGGCCATCACCCGCGTCGTCACCCGCGTCGTCACCCGCGCTGTCGCCCGCGCTGCCCCGTGCCGACGCGATCGGGTTGTCGTGCCCGCAGTATTCGCAGTGGAGCGAATCGGTGCCGGGCTTGAACACGAGCTTGGCGCCGCAGCGGGCGCAGGGAAATTCGCGGTCGCCTCCCTTGGCGACAGGGACGGGCGACTCGGGCTCGGGAGCGGGCGACATCGACGAGGAGTCGGTGGTCATAGTGGTGGCGCGTCGCGTGGGGCGTTACTGGGGAGGCATGGCCGGCGGCAACGGCGGCGGCACGCTTGCGAACACGCCCCCCAGTTCCGGCACACTTCCCGCGGGCGACCAGCTCGCCATCCCCTGCTTCCAGACGAGCAAATCACGCGTGAGCCGCCCGCTCGACGCCTGCTGCGCCAGCGTCTGCACATCAAACGGCCCGGTCTGCTGGTTGTTCACGGCGACGAAGAACATCACCGCGCCGGGGATCGGCGGCGGAGTTCCCGCTCCACCCGCGTGACCTCCCTGGGCGCCGGCGTTCAGCGCACTGGCCATCTGCTGCGCCATCACAAAGCCCATCGCCATCCCCGCGCCGTCGCCGGCCGAGCCCGGGTTCTTCGCCGCCGCCTCCATCGCGTTGGCGGCCTGGAACTGCGCGTACTGCTGCAGGTTTCCCACCAGGCCCATGCTGCTCCGCTTGTCCAGCGCCGCCTCGACCTCGGGCGGGAGCGAGATGTTCTCGATCAGGAGCTTCGTCAGGTCGAGCCCGTAGGTGTTGAACTCCGGCCTGATCGCGCCGGCGACGAACTCGCCCAGCTCGCTGAGGTTGCCCGCCAGGTCGAGCATGGGAATCTTGCTCTCGCCCAGCGTGTCCGTGAAGCGCGACACGATGACGTTGCGCAGCTGCTCGTTGATCCCCTCTTCGGTGAATCGAGCCGCGGTTCCAACGACCTGCTTGATCAGCGCGCCGGGGTCGCCGACGCGCATCGCGTAGGTGCCGAAGGCGCGTAGGCGGACCGGCCCAAACTCCGGGTCGCGCCGCATGATCGGGTTCATCGTCCCCCACTTGAGGTCGGTGAACTGCTTGGTCTGGACGAAGTAGACCTCGGCCTTGAACGGGCTCTCAAAGCCGTACTTCCATCCCTTGAGCGTCGCCAGGATCGGGAGGTTCTGCGTCGTGAGCGTGTACGTGCCGGGCTTGAACACGTCCGCGAGCTGTCCCTCGTTCACGAACACCGCCGCCTGGCCCTCGCGCACGACGAGCTTTGCGCCGTTCTTGATCTCGTTGTTCATCCGCTCGAAGCGGTGGACCAGGACGTTCGGCGCGTCCTCCAGCCATTGCACGATGTCGATCAACTCGCCCGAGAGTTTCTTCCAGATGTCCACGGCGGGGCCTCCGCGCGGCGATTCCTCGGCCCGGCCGCGTGCGGGCGAAGCATCCTTCGCAGTTTAGCACACGCGGTTTCAGATTGAGTCTGATTGAAGATCGGGCGTCCCGGCTGGCCCGCCGGCCCACGGTGGTTGCGACGGCCGTCACGCCCTTCCACCCTTGACCGTGCCGTCGCCCGAGGCTCCATCAGACCTGGGCCCCGGAACGATCGCGGAGCGCTCCCGGCCGTGTCGCGCCGATTCTCATCCATCAACCGCCCGAGCACCAGCGAGTGCGAGTCCTTTCCCTCCCTCGCAGCCTCGCTGTTTCGCTGTCTCGCTGTTCCTAGCCTGCCCGATGCCGTTCTCAGCACCCCACCTCGAACGCGCCTGCGAAGAAGTCGTAGTCATCGCCGTTCACAAAGCCGTCCGCATTGACATCGCCGCGCGCGTCGCCCGACTCAAAGTACCCCGCGAAGAGGTCATAGTCGTCGGCGTTGGTGAAGCCGTCGGAGTTGATGTCCGCCGGGCCGCACGGCGATGGGCAACCCGCCGAGCCGCAGAAGACCGGGATGCGTCCGATGCTGCTGAGCGCCTGCCCGCCCGCGGCCGCCGGGTCATTCACGAACCACTGCGCGAACAGCACCTGTCCGGTGCTGGCCTCGCCATCGACGAGCGCCCAGGGCTGCGTCGCGACGCCCGCGCCCGATCCCGTGCCGCTGGCGCTGGTGAAATCGAACCAGCGCGTCGGCGTGATGCGGCCGTTGACCGGCGGCGAGAGCGAGATCCCCAGGCGCAGCGTCGCGCCGCCGAGCACGCGCCCCACGCCGATCCGGTATTCGGTGTTGCCCAGCATCGCGGGCGCATCCACGACGATCTGTGGCACGATGCCGCCCGATCCCGCCACGCCGCCGCCCACGTTGGTCGCGCGGTCCGTCGGGCGCTCGCCGAACAGCACGGGGCGATCGAAGGGAAATGTCGCGTTGGCCACGCGCGGATCGGTCAGGCCGTTCTGAAGGAAGTCCTGGATGTCGCCGGCGACCTGCGGCGGCATCTGGATCGTCGGGATCAGCGGGTCCTGGTTCTGCGGGAACTGCGGCGGCGCGCCCTGCCCGCGCGCGTACCACCGGAGCACATCGGTCAGCGTCTGGAACTGCCCGTTGTGCATGAAGGTCCGCTTCAGGCCGACGTTTCGCAGGCCCGGGACCTTGAAACGACCCGCGTCGGCGGCGACGCCCGTGATCGCCTGGCGGCCGTTGTCCTCCGCGATCGGGCGCAGGCCGATGTTGCGGAATCCGTTGCCCGTGAAGAGATCGTCGATCAGCGTGTGGCACGCGTTGCAGTGCGCCTGCGGCCCCTGGAAGGCCTGCAGGCCGCGCTGCTGCGCCGGCGTCAGCGCGTTGGTCTGCCCGTCGCGGAATTGGTCATACGGCGATTGGTCGGAGATCAGCGTGCGCTCGTAGGTCGCGATGGCGAACGCGATGCGCCTGGATGTGATCTCCTGGTCGCCGAAGGCCCGCTCGAACAGCTCGGCGTAGCTCGGCTTGTCGTCGAGCGCCGCCGCCACGTCCGCCGGCAAGCCTGTCGCGAGGTTCAGCGGATGCACGCGCGACAGGCGCTCGGCCAGGTTTTCATAGGTGTTGCCCGCGTGCGCCATCTCGATCGTGTTGACGAGCGGCTGCAGCGCCTGGCTCTCCAGCGCCCCGCCGTTCTGGATCGCGACCTCGCCCGTCTGCGGATCAACAAACTGCGACGTGGCGCGGCCATCCCAGAACAGGTTCGGCGCGAACGCCGCGTTGATCGGCGAGTTCGCGGTCCGCCCCGTGATCTGCGGCGTCAGCGCGAACACCGCGTCCGCCTCGTAGTTGTTGATCGCGTCCGAACGAATCACGCCCGGCGAGCCCAGGATGTCGTCGGGCGTGTTCAGGATGTTGTCGTCGCCGGCGTGCCGCGCCAGACGCGGATCGGCCCCCGCGCGCGGCATCGCGTGACACGTCGCGCAGGCGACGTTGTTCGACGTCGAGAGCTGCTCGTCGAAGAACAGGATCTTGCCCAGCACGCGTTTCTCTTCCGAGAACGGGTTCTCGGTCGGGAACACCACCGACGGCACGTCCGCGCTGGCGACGTGGGCCAGTCCCAGCGCCCCCAGCGCCAGAACCCCAGCCATCGGTCCGACAAGCCCGACCCGACCCGCGCGCACCGACGCCGTTCGAACAGCCTTCGACATAAAGCCTCCGCGTGCTCGCCCGGACTCCCCCCACGGGATTCACACCGGGCCCGTGCCCCAGCCCAACGCACCGCCAGGGCCGCTTATTGCCTGCCGCCGGGATCCCCGCGCGATTTCTTTCTTCGCGACGCGACGAACGGGCGCCACCCAACCCGGCGCCGCTTGGGGTGGCGTCTGTATTTCACTTCGCCCCTCGACGATCCGACGGTGCCGCGGCTTCGTGGCTTTTCCGATGGGCGAGTGCCCAGTGGAACCTCTGAACAATTCGAGTTCAGCCGCGAGGTCCGCTTCCAGTGGGCTGAAAAACCGCCTCGGAGAGGCGGGCCACCAAATACGCAGAGGTTCCCAGTGCCTATTGGAACGCCTGAACAATTCGAGCCCTGGCTCGCGGATCGCCTCTGCCGGTCCCGAAAACCCGCCTCGGAGAGGCGGGCCACCAAATACGCAGAGGTTCCTATTACCTCTCCTCAGCATCCCACGTCGAAGTGATCGGCGAACTCGTCGTAGTCGTTGCCGTTGACGAAACCGTCGGCGTTGAAGTCCGCCGACGGATCGGCGGCATCGAACAGCTCGGCGAAGAGGTCGTAATCGTCGGCATTGACAAAGCCGTTGAGGTCGAAATCGGCCGGGCACCTGGACTGCACCTCGAAGCGCACGTCGTCGGCGAAGTGCCCGTCGAACTCTTCGCCGTACACATAGTTTCTGCGGACGTTTTCCTTCGCCCGCACGAAGACATACCCGAACGTCGAATCCGATTGCCACGGAAGATCAAGGTCGAGCACGACCTCGGCCCGCTCCCATGTAAGCGGCGACGCGTCGGAGATCAGCGACACCTGACCCTCGGCATCCCAGTAGCGATAGTTGAGGCATTCGGTGCGGAATCCATCGAGCGTGGGCTCATCAAACGCACGCACAGTGATGAGGAACTCCGTATCGGTCCGCGCATCCCCCGCGATCCGGTTGAAGGCCGCGGAAACGACCAGGCGGGCGTTGCCAGACTGAATGAGATCGCGCACGGGCGCGAGATCGATCAACTGCCCGACGCAGGCGAGCTCTCCCCAGGCCCAGGGGTCCGTCCGCTGGCAGAACGGCGCCGTCTCCTGGAACCGCAGCATCTTCGACCCCTCGAGCGGCGTGATGCCCTGTGTCGGGCCGACGGCGGTCCCGCCGTCCACGCTCCACACGCCGAACTGCTCGACGATCTCGCTGAGGATCGGGCCGGACTCAAAGCCCGGGTTGGCGAGCTGTTGGGCGTGCGCTCCGCGTGACACAAGGAGCGCGCCGCCGACCGCCAGGAAACCGAGCGTGCTGTGCATTCCCATCGCCATGCCACCTTTCCAACCCAGACACATGGTGCCGCGCGTGGCGCCACTCGCGCCCGCGAGCCGCCAACGACGACTTCCGGCCCGGATTCGTATCCCGACCGCGAGAAGGGCGTTCCCCATCGTTTCAATCGTCATTTCGGCGGTTCGCCACTCAACAACGCCGGCACTTCCGGGCGTTCCCCCGATGCCGTGCGCCCGATGCCCGATCTCTCACTTCATCAGGAGCCCGACCATCGGGGAATGCGAGTCTTTCCCTGCCTCGCTGCCTCGCTGCGTCGCTGTCTGCCTCAGCAGCCCGCATCAAAGTGATCCGCGAACTCGTCGTAGTCGTTGCCGTTCACGAAGCCGTCGTGATTGAAGTCGGCGGGACATCCGCCGGTGATGGTCACGTCTGCGGCCTGACTTGTCACGCTCCCGCACGAGTTGCTAATCACCGCGGTGTAATCGCCCGCGTCGGAGGTTTGGGCACCGGTGATGGTGAGTACCGCCGGCGTGCCGTCGGTCGGCGAGGGGAGCGGGCCGACGGCGCCGCTGACCGTGCCGCCACCGGAAGATGCGCCGCCAGCGCCGTCGGAGATCGCAACGCCGTTTCGCCGCCATTGCACGGAGACGTTCGAGTAGCCGCTGCTCGGCGTGGCCGAGAGAACCACGGCCTGGCCCGCGCTAACGCTCTGCGGCTCGGGCTGGACCGACATCGTCGGGATGCCCGTGAACGAGTAGACGCCGAAGTACGCGGACAAGTTCCCGCCCGCGGTGGTGAACGGTCCGCCCGCAACGATGTTTCCATCGGGTCGTGTGGCCAGGGCGTACACATAGTGGTTCACGCCTGTGCCCAGAGAGGTCCATGCCGATCCGTTCCAACGCGCGATACGTGACGCCGGGACGCCGCCGGCTGTGGCGAAGTATCCACCGGCAATCACGCTCCCGTCGGCCAGCGTCGAGAGAGCGACAACGCCGCTGTCCACGCCCGAGCCCAACGGAGTCCATGCCGAGCCATTCCAGCGGGCGATGTTGTTGACGGTCACGCCGCCCGCGGTGGCAAAGTTGCCGCCCGCGACCAGGTCACCGTTTGGAAGCGTGGCCAGTGCATACACGGGGGCACTCATCCCCGATCCGAAGGCAGACCATGCCGAGCCATTCCAGCGGGCGATGTTGTTGACGGTCACGCCGCCCGCGGTGGCAAAGCTGCCGCCCGCGACCAGATCCCCATTGGGAAGCGTGGTCAGCGCTCTCACTTCGCCGCTCATCCCCGAACCCAGGGGCGACCAGACCGATCCGTTCCAACGGGCGATGCGATTCGCGGATACACCTCCCGCATTCATGAAATTACCGCCGGCAACAACATCCCCATTCGACAAGCCTGCCACGGCATAGATCGTGGGATCAACTCCCGAGCCCAACGCGGACCAAGCCGACCCGTTCCAGCTCGCGATGGAATTCGTGTAAACACGGCCAACAGTCGTGAAGTCTCCTCCCACCAGCAGATCGCCATTCGGGCGTTTCGCAAACGCCAATACCGTCCCGTCTAAACCCGCTGCCAAGGCCGTCCACGCCGAGCCATCCCATCGGCCGATATTGGTCAACGACGTCCCTCCCGCAGAGCGAAAGTACCCCGCCGCGAGCAAGTCTCCATTCGGGATCGTCGTGAGTGCGCGCACCGTTCCGTCCGTTCCGGTTTCCAAGGCCGACCATGACGATCCATTCCAGCGGGCGACTCGATTCGCGGCGTGTCCCCCGGCGGTTGTAAAGTCCCCTCCCGCGACCAGGTCCCCGTTGGGAAGAACCGCCAGCGCCATCACATCGGAGTCCATTCCGGTGCCGAGGGCCGACCAGGATGTGCCGTCCCAGCGCGCGATGTGTTCCGAGGGCAAGGGCGAAAAACTCCCGCCCGCGATCACATCCCCGTTGGGGTGAACCGCGAGCGCGAACACCGTGTTGTTCAGGCCCGACGACAGCGAGAGCCACACCGTTCCGTTCCAGCGCGCCACCCGATAGACGGCAATGCTCCCGGCGGCCGTGAACATCCCTCCGGCGACAACTTCACCGTTGGGACGGACCGCGAGAGCGTTCACCGCGCCATTCAGCCCCACGTTGAGCGAGGACCACGAAGCGCCGGACCACTTCGCGATTCGGTTCGCCGATACCCCTCCCGCAACGGTAAAGACGCCTCCCGCGAACAGATCACCATTCGGCAACACCGTCAGCGCGTTCACATCGCCATTCGTTCCGGACCCCAGCACGGACCACGCCGACCCGTTCCAGCGCGCGATGTGCGCCGCCGACACACCCCCCGCGGTCAGGAACCATCCTCCCGCGATCAAGTCTCCATTGGGAAGCACCGCCAGCGCCTTCACGTCGCTGTCCATGCCCGAACCCAAGGCGGACCATGCACCGGTCGTCGGGTCGTACGCGGCGATGTTGCTGGCCGCGATATTCCCCGCCATGGAGAAATCGCCGCCAACAACCACCTTCGCCGTCTGCGGGCCTGCGCCGTCGGGATCCCACAAGATCGATGTGTGCACCAAGCCGTCCGTTCCTGGGATGCCCTCTCCCGGGAGCCATTGCTCGCCGCACGTTTGCGCTCGCGTCGCCGGCGCGACGAAGGTCGCCAGCACAGCCGCCGCCACACAAGCCACCACCTTCTGAAGGATCATGAAAGACTCCTCCCTTTCAACCACGAGCCGTCGCACGCGAATCCTGTCGGTGCATGGGGTCCAAGCGATCGATACGCGAGCGGCAATCCGTTGCAGTATATCAGATTAACGCCCAGCGGAATCCTCAATCTTGTGGAATACTCTACTTGCCGTGCCTTCGTAACCAACATCTTCATTCTCTCCATCGCTCAGACTCGAACATGCTTCGGGCCATCGAAATATGCACGACTCTGATTCGATCGCTTGGACAACCACGGGCTCGCCCATGGCCTGATGTTGCATCTCGACCCGGATTCACATTGCGCGGGAACGTGCTCGCGCGGCAAGCGTCGGCCCGCGCGTGCGCCGTTTGCGCTTCGTGCAACTGCTTCTCCGCCCGCCAACAGCGCCTCGGCCTGGTTCGACACGCTCCGCGTTCAAGCGCTCAAACTCCCCTTAGCACCCCACGTCAAAGTGATCCGCGAACTCGTCGTAGTCGTTGCCGTTGACGAATCCGTCGGCGTTGAAGTCCGCGCCGGGGTCGGCGATGTCGAACAACGCCGCGAAGTCGTCGTAGTCGTTGCCGTTGACGAAGCCATCGGCGTTGAAGTCCGCCGGGCATGGGTTCACGAGCGTGAAGGGGCGCGAGACCGCGAAGAAGATCTTGCCCACGGCATCGACGCGGACCCGCGCGTTGGTTGTCGCGCGGATCGGGAACGTCACGCTCGCCGAGCCGTTGTTCGGGAACGTGCCCAGCACGTCGGGCCAGGTCGCGCCGCCGTCGGTCGACAGACGGACCTGCACGCTCGCGGCCGAGATCGGCGCCGCGTTCGTATTTCCGACCGTCCACGTCACGTTGGCGGGATAGCCTGACCCGGAGTTGAGCACGGCGCCCTCCGCGGGGGCCGTCACGCCGAACGCCGAGGCGCCTGACGCGATCGTGAGCGTGACGAAGTTCGAGGTCGCGGTTGCGCCGACGCCCGGGTGGTTGTCGCGGACGACCACGCGGAACTTGCGATTGACGCCCCTCACCGTCGGCAGTCGCTCGCCGCGTACAAGTCCGCCCGCCAGCACGCCGCTCATGTTTGGGAATGTGCGCCACGAATCCATGGTGGGCGGGAAGACGCGGAAGAGCGCGCCCTGCCCGTTGTCCTCCGAGCCGTCGCCCTCCAGCGGACGGCGCACGCCGTTGTCAAACTGCTCCCACGAGTACGTCAGCGGCTCGTTGTCCGCGTCGGTCGCGGTCGCGCTCAGCACAAACGGCGTGGAGGGCGGGATCGGCTGGTTGGGCGTGACGGACGTGATGACCGGCACGTTGTTGGACGAGCCGCTGGAGCCCATGCAGGTGGCGAAGGGAAGGAACGCCTGCATCTCCTCGATCGAGCCGTGATGGAAGAAGGGGTCGGCGAACTGCACGATGTTGTCCGATGGCGGGGCGTCGCCGACGGGGCAGCCGCCGGCGTAGGCCATGGGGGAGGAGCCGGAGCCCGCCTCCCACGCGGTGTCGAGGTTGGCGTTGTTGCCGCAGCGTCCGCGCGTGCCGCTGAACGTGTGGTTGGCGCCGAACTGGTGTCCGAGTTCGTGGATGACAACGAGGGCGGAGAAGGGGTCGGCGTCGCCGCCTCGTGGGATGCCCGACACGCCGCCGCCGTCGCCGCACACATCCCAGAGATATGCCACGCCACCGGCGATGCGAGTCATGCAGTGCCCGATGTCCCACGCCGAGGAGAGATTCGAGTAGAGCGCGCCGGGGAGGGCGCTCAGCACCGGGCTCGAGCAGTCCGAGCCCCCCAGCCCATCGCACGTCGTCGGGAAAGGGTCGGTGTTGGGATCGAAGAACACCACCTGGTCGTTGTCGGCCACGAGGTTGAAATGCACGCCCAGGTCGGCCTCGTACACCACGTTGCTGCGCGCGATGACGGTCACGATCGCGGCGAGCGGATCGGCGACGTTCGGCGCGTGCCCCTGGATCGTGGAGTGGTGTACGCCGTATTCGCCCGTACACGCCATCGCGACCCGCGCCGTGCGCAGCGTCTGGGTCGCTCGCGTGGCGGCGTCGTCGCCCGCGCCGTCCATCTTCGGCCGGCGCTGGCCGTGCTTGGCCTCGTCGGTGTGGCACGTCCAGTCAATGCTCGCGTTCAGGTCGCGCAGCTCGTACGACATCAGTGTCGTCTCGTCGCCCGACCACGCGGGGTCGATCATCCAGGCCTGGCCCTCGGTGGTGCGGAGCATCGCCGTCAGGCCGCGCGGCGTGACCTCGAGCCTCCCCGCCGCGCTCCCGTCGCCGGTGCGCACGATGAAGGTTTGCAGCTGCGGAAAGCGTGCGGCCAGTTCCGGCTCCATCACCGGCGAGCGCGCGATGTACGCATCGATCAGTTGCCCCTCGGGCGTTGGGAGCTGGATGAGCATCCCGTAGGTCGCCAGGTCGCGCGCGAGGTCCTGCTCCGGGGCGCGGGCGACGGCGTCCGCCAGCTTTTCATGGTCCGAGAAGACGACCGAGCCCCCGATGGGCCTCGGCCCGGGGACCGAGCCGGCGAAGGGCGCCAGTTCCGACGGACGATCCACGAAGGAGAAGAACTGCGCTGCCGCGCCGGAGGCCATGCTCAGGGCCAGAAGGCCCGAAAAAAACGCCGACCGCGGCATGGTGCCACGCGAGATGAAACTGCTCAACATGTCGAACTCCCCTGTCCACGCCGGCCCCACGCCGGCCCCACGCCGGCCCGGACCGGCCGGGCCCGTTTTCGTCCGCCCACGCCGCCCCGGGCGCTCGGACCCCCGCTCGGCCAGCGTACCCGATGACCTCCGGCCCGCAAAGGAGGAACGCGGATTCTTCCCCGATTCGGACGGTCGACGGCGCGAGATCTGGAGCGGGCCAGCCCATCGGCACGACGCTGTTTCAGTTCCCTAATTGAGAGATTGGAACAACTCGCGGCGAACGGATGGGGCGAGGCGTCAGCGGAAGGTCGAGCTACGAGCGATGCCCAAGGTTCCACCCCAGGATGCAGGCCCCGATGAACGCTCCAATCCCCAGGGCAAGCCCAATGACCTTGTTCCTGCGCCAATCGTCGTCGGGAAAACACGTCGGCTCGTACCCGCCGTAGAACCAGAGATAGCAGACAGCGCCCAGCGGCACGGCGAGGTACCAGAACACCCCGAGCGCCGTTCCCATCCAACCGACGACACGAACCGCCCCAAGCGCGGATACAAACGCAAGCGTCGGCGACGCGAGAAACGCAAGCCAGAAGTACTTCGTATTGAAATCTCTGTACGGCTGCGGCCCGCGCCGCTTCCGCGTCAGCCACCGCTGTGTGTGCGTCGACCCGCACTCGGGACATCGGGCCAGGTCTGCGATCCCGTCCCAAGCAAGCGGATATCCGCAACGCCCGCAGCGATGCGCGGGCTCGCGGCTTGGCTCGCCGAGATGTTCGGCGTCGGTGCTCACGCTCTCATTGTAATTCTGTTCGCGTGCTGCAGGCACGCCGTCATGTTGACGCCCGTGGTGGGCGGCGCCCCGTGCCGACGTGCTTGGCTTACTGAAGCGCGCGATCGCGACGGCCGCTCGACTACGGCACCTCTCCCACGCTGCTCACGCGCGAGCCATTCAACTCCGCCAGTTCGAGCACGCGGTATGACCCCGCGCCGTCGCCGTGAACGCTCGCGATCGAGCGCAGCAGGCCGCTCGGGTCGTCATCGAGGAACTGGATGGTCTTGATGACGCTGGCGCGCTGACCGCTGACCCGCTGCACCGGGTTGAGCCGATCCAGCGTGGTCAGGATCGCCGTCGCGCCCGCGCCCCACTCCTTGGTCGGCCCGGATCGTTTGATGCTGCGCGACAACAGAAACACCAGGTTCGGCTTCATCGACAGCGCGGCCTTCAGGCCCGGGAGCGGATCGGAGCGTCCCGCCGGTCGCACGCCCGTCAGCCACGCGCGAACGCGGTCTTTCATGTCGCGCGTCGCGGAAACCAGGCCGCCCCCCGCGCCCGTGAACATCTCAAAGCCCGCGTTCTCCGCGCCCCCCGCGCCCTTCGACGCCGGCGGCGAGCGGAACACGATCACCTGAAACTGCTGCGACGGCGCGAGGCTCTCGATCGAGCGCGAAAGCTCGTCCACGACAAACGGCAGGCTCGACGCCATTGGCCCCGACGCGTCCACCACATACACGATCGTTGACGCACGCTCCGCCGCCACGCCCGCGAAGGTGATCGGTGAGGCGTCGTGGTTCGCGGGCGCGCCGGTCGAGATCTCAACCGTCGCCGCGGCGGCCGGTGAGGCCTGTGTCATCACCGCGCTGCGTCGCGGCGTCGCGAGCGAGTCCTTGACCATCGCGCTGGTCATCAGGGCGTCGCTGGGCACGGGCGGCGCGATCTCTTCCCGGGGCGGCGCTTCCTTCGGGGACTCGTCCTTCGGTGCTTCGGGCGGTGCGGGAGCCGGCGTTGGCGGCGGAGTGGGCCTGGGCGGCGTCGCCAGCACCAGTGTGCTCTCGATCGTCGCGGGGAGCGCGTCGACCAGCGCGTGCGTCCGTCCCAACATCGCGCGATAGGAATGCACCCACCATAACGCGCCGCCATGAACCGCCAGCGACAGCGCGGCACACACGCCGCCCATCACCCACGGGTTCAACGCTCGTCTGGATGGTTGCTTTGCCTTGCTCAAATATGTGTCCGATCGACCATTCTCGCGAGGTATGGCCATCCCATTTTCGACATTCGACGGTGGAGTTTTCAGCGGACATGCCCGCATGCGTCACGCATCATCGAGAATCGAGGCCGCGTCACAATCCGACCGACTCCCGACTCCTTATCCCTGTGCCGGCTTTTCGGCCGCGGGCTTGGGTGCCGGCGCGCCGGACTTCATGAAGAACAACCCGTCCAGCGAGAGCGCGCCCGCGCCAAGGCACAGCACCGCCAGCGCCGAACAGGTGAGCGAGAACTGCCAGAAGAGCGGCATCCACGCCTGCAAGTCCTTGGCAGGGTACTGGGGCAGGAACAGAAGTTGCGTCGTCCCCGCCTGGATCGCCGGCCCAAACTGCGTGAGCCACATCGCCACGCCCATCACGACCGCCAAGCCCAGGGCCCAGAAGCGCGTGAACAGGCCGACCAGGATCATCGCGCCGCCCACCAGTTCGGTGATCGCCGCACCCCACGCAAGCACCACCGGCCACGGGCGCTGCCCCAGCGCCGCGGGCAGCAGCCGCATCTTTGCCGGCTCGCCCTTTTCATCCGTGGGCACGACGGTCGCCTTGGCCACCATCATCGTAATGAAGTGAACGTTCTTGATCTTCACCGGCTCGGGAAAGTCCGCCGCCGTGTAGTGCGGCTGGTTCGCCGACGCGGGCGCGGGAGCGCTCGCCGGGGCGCTCGCGGGCGGCTCTTTCGCCGCCGGTTCCTTGGGCGCGGGTTCCTTCGGCTGCTCCTGAGCCAACGCCATCAACGTCGGGATGGCTTCGGGCTCAGCCATCGAGGTTGGTTTGCCCGCCGGCGCGATGACGCCCATGTTGGCGAGCACCGCCGCTGAGTCTCCCGAGACCGCGCTCTCGTTCATCACCTTTCCGAGCCCCGCCCACACAAACGTGATCCCCAGGCACAGACGGAGGAAGATGGGCGCGATCGAACTGCCGGAACCGTGACGAGCACTCATGTGGATCCCCAGTGCCCGGCATCGCCGGGCGGCCGCCGGGCGGGGGGCCCTCAGCCCCATATCCCGCCCGACTCGTCTTTGTTCGGCGCTTTCCCCCACACTTTCATCAGAAGTCCGCCGAATCCGTTGCCCGCAACGGTAGGATTATGGACGGAGCGGGCGTGGCGGAACTGGCAGACGCGCGGGATTTAGGTTCCCGTGGCCGAAAGGCTTTGCAGGTTCGATTCCTGTCGCCCGCATTCTGATCCGTCGTGTCCTTGAACTCGAGTCGGCGCGGCGGGGGCTTTGCGGCCGCCGGTCAGGAGCACGATGCCGCTGACGATCAGCACGACGGCGGCGATCTTGCGGGGCGTGAGTTCCTCTTTGAGGATGAGCCAGCCGAGGATGACGGCGGTGGCGGGGGCGAGCGCGAAGGCGATGGGGCGGAGGAGGGAGATATCGCCGCCGGGCTGGGCGAGCCCGAGGTAGAAGAAGAAGACGCCCGCGAAGCCCGCGAGAACACCGGAGCCGAAGATGAGCTTGGCCCAGGTCGGGCCGCTCATGTCGCGCCACCAGACCTGCGGCTCGGACTTCACGACCGAGTGGGCGACCAGGAACGCGGCGAGCGCGAGGGGGAGCGTGATACCGGCGCGAAAGAAGACCGCGCCCATCGGGCCGATCTCCTTGGTGTTGATCGCGCCCTTGGTGAAGATCTCGCCGACGCCCCAGCAGAGCCCGGCCAGGATGGCACAGAGAATGGCGAACATGGCCTGTGTATCGGCCAAGGGGTGAGTGAAGGCTGAGCGGATGGCGGCGGGGAACGGCGCGCCGGTCGCGCTCAGAAATGATCGCTCATCCACGGCGCCCCGCCTGCGAAGGCCGAACCGGCCGCGTGCAGCGCCGCGGGATCGCCCGAGGCGAGTCCCACGTTGGCTGCCTGGGTGGGCGTGAGCAGCCCGGAGTAGATCGCGGCGAGGCCGCGTCGGTCGACGCGAATCTCGCCACGACCGCCCTGCTCGGTGCGGGCCTTGCCGTCCTCGATGGAGAGCGTCCAGCGCCCGGCGTTGGCGGGCACGAGGTCGTCGGTGATGTCGAGGTGAAGCTGGGCGCGGACGCACGGGGCGTAGCCGCGTGCTTCGAGGGCGGCCTTGACGTGGCTGACGCGGATTAGCCAGGTGTCCTTGTTGACGATGCTGTAGCGCTGCTGCGCCAGCAGGAGGAGCGCGGGGTGGGTCGGGCCGCCGAAGAAGATGAGGTCGTGGCTCATCATCGAGTAGTCGGCGAGCAGGGCCCAGAGGCGTCGCCCGGCGGCGGCGGAGTGGAAGACAAAGTCGGAGAGGTTGACGTCGGCGCGTCCGTCGGCGCGGCGCTTCTGGTTGACGAAGACGTAGCCCTGGAGCGTGCCGTGCTCATCGCGGACGCCGAAGGGGTGGTGCTCCTCGCCGCGCGGCGACTTGACGCGCTGCCAGATGTACGGCCCGCGGTCGAGCGTGCCGTCGTAGCGGGCGGCGAACTCCGCGTAGCACTCGGCGATCTCGGCGGATTCCGGGTCGAGCGGCACGACGCGCTCGCGGGAATGCGGGCCGGCGTCGATCTGCGTCATCGGGATCGTGTACTGAAAGCGGTGGCCCGCGTGCTCAAAACCGACGGAGCGATAGAGCGAGTGCGTGGAAGCGAAGAGTCCCACGAGCGGCCAACCCTCGTTGTGGGCGGCCTGCACGCAGCACTGCATCATGCGCTTGGCGTAGCCGCGCCCGCGATCTTCGGGCGCGACCGCGACGCCCGCGATTCCGAGCATCTTCACGGAACGCCCGCCGAAGTACTGGCCCATCGGAATGCGCAGGAGCGTGGCGGCGGGGCGCGAGGAATCGAGGAGCGTGCGGAAGTTCGCCTCGCCGCCGACCTTCATCCAACCCTCGATCCCCTCGCGATCGCCCGCGAAGGCGTGCTGCAACATGCGGACGACGGCGTCGCGATCGCGCGAGGCTTCGTGGTCGACAAGCTCGATGTTGCCGGCGGACTGGGCGTGTTTCATGGGCGGAGGATAGGAGATTGCGGCTCGGATCGCGGGCGCGCGGCGTCCGAAGCCCGCCCGATCACGGCTGCGACACTCGGAAGAACCCGATGTAATCCGTGAGGGCGCGCTGGCCGCCGGCGTCGGTGACGAGTCGCGCGACCTGTCCGCGGTGGTAGGTCGAGTGGTTGAAGACGTGGATGAGGATGTCGTCAAGGGTGCTGGTGAACTTCTCGCCCTTGATGTTGGTGTAGATCACGGGGCGGTCGAGGTCGGGCTCGCCGATCGAATCAAGGAACGCGGACCAGGAGCGGTCGAGCTCCGCCGCGAGCCTGGCGGTCTGTTCGATGGGCCAGGCGGGGAACCAGTCGGCCACGGGCGCGGAGGCGAGGCGTTCGGCCCGCTCGAGCCAGATGCGCCGCGCGAGCTGGATGTGGGCCATGATGCCCAGGGCGCGCTGGCAATCCGGGGCGGCGCGGTTGGCTTCCGGGATGGTCGCGATGGACTGGAGGGCCAGGGCCGTGGCGCGCGTTTCGGCGATCAACAGCTTGCGGTACCGCTCGATGCCCGACATGTCGTGTCCCTTTCGTGTTGGATTCGGACGGGAGGTTTGTCGTCCTCCGCGGGTCTATTCAAGATCGACACCCGGCCGAGGTTACCCCGCGATCAGCGATCGCATCGTTGCGACGGCCTCGTGCAGGCCGGTGTACACCGCGCGGCTGACGATCGAGTGCCCGATGTGCAGTTCCTCAACGCCCGGGAGCGTCGCGATCGGACGCACGTTGGCGTAGTTGAGCGCGTGCCCCGCGTTGAAACGCATGCCCAGCTCGATGATGAGGCGGCCCGCCGCCGCCACGCGCGCGAGAGCCGCAGCCAGCGCGGGATCGCGCGGGTCGCCGCCGGCGTGCATGAACGCCTCGGCGTAGGGGCCCGTGTGGACCTCGCACCACTCGAAGCCGACGTCGGCGGCGGCGCGGATCTGGCGCACATCGGCGTCGATGAACGCGGAGGCCGACACGCCCGCGTCGCGCAGGGTCGAGACGACGCCGCTCATCCGTTCCTTCTGGGCGGCGACGTCGAGCCCGCCTTCGGTGGTGACTTCCTCGCGCCCCTCGGGGACGAGCGTGGACATGTGGGGCTTGAGGCGGGCCGCGATCGCGACCATCTCGTCGGTGGCGCCCATCTCCAGGTTGAACTTCACGCGGCAGAGGTCGCGGCAGATCTGCACGTCGCGGTCGTTGACGTGGCGCCGGTCCTCGCGCAGGTGCATGGTGATGCACTCGGCGCCGGCGAGCTCGGCGACGTGCACGGCGTGCGATGGGTTGGGCTCGCCGCGCGCGGGGTCGGGCGTGCCGCGATAGCGTGCCTGGCGGAGGGTCGCGACGTGGTCGATGTTGACGCCGAGCGTGGCCATGCGTGAAGCATAGATCGCGGCGGCGGACCGGGCCGCGTACCCTCCCCCGATGCGTTTCGTGTTTCTCGGGACAGGCACGTCCGCCGGGGTGCCGGCGATCGGCTGCGACTGTGGTGTGTGCACCAGCGCCGACCCGCGCGACCGGCGCCTGCGCACCAGCGCGGCGCTGCGGTTCGTCGATCCCGCGGGGCAGGAGCGTGTCATCCTGATCGACGCCGGCCCGGACCTCCGCGAGCAGGCGCTCCGCCACAACCTCCGGCGCGTAGACGCGATCCTCTTCACGCATAACCACGTCGACCACACCTTCGGGCTCGACGAGGTCCGGCGCTTCAACGTTGTGATGCGCGCGCCCATCAGCATCTACGCCGACCGGCACACGCTCGACCACCTGCTCCGCGTCTACAAGCACATCTACGAGCGTGAGAACAACGTGAACGACAGCTTCGTCGCCACGCTCATCAACCACGAGATCCGCCCCGAGCAATCGATCAATCTCTTCGGCCTGCGCGTCACGCCGATCCCGCTGCTGCACGGGCGCCTTCCCGTGCTCGGCTATCGATTCGAGCCCGAGAACACCCCCGCGCTCTCGCCGCTCCCGCTGGCGTATTGCACGGATGTCTCGGCGATCCCGCCGCAGAGCTGGCGGCATTTCCGGGGGCTCTCGACGCTGGTGCTCGACGCGCTGCGGCACCGGAAGCACCCGACGCACTTCACGCTGCAGGAGGCGGTGAACGTCGCGGACCAGATCGGGGCCGGGCGGACATTTTTCGTTCACATGGCGCACGACCTGGCGCACGAAGAGACCAACGCGACGCTCCCGGCGGGGATGGCGCTGGCGCACGACGGCCTGGAGCTTTCGCAGTGAGCGCCGGCGGGGCCGCGCCCGCGGGCCAATGCGAGACCCCGCCGCCCGGGCTCGTCGCCCGCGCCCGCGCGTTTCTCTCCGCGCTGGCGCTCCTCCCGGGCGTGCTCGTCCTCGCGGCGTGGATGGTCGGGAATCTCTGCTCCGATCGGTGGTACTGGTCGCAGTGGCTGGAGTGGATCCCGACGAGCGTCGCGCTGGCGGGCAGCGGCGTGTTCCTTTCGCTCGCGGGCCTGCTGCATCCTCGCGGGCCGCGTGATCGTCGTCCGTCGCAAGCGCGTGTGCTCGCGTCGATCGCCTGGGGGCTGGTGCTGGTGTACATGCTGCTGATCGATTGGCGCCTGCCCAACGCGTTCAAGGAGCGCGAGCAGTCGGGGCCGGGCTCGACGCGCGTGCTCTTCTGGAACGCGGCGGCGGAAGACGAGCCGGGCTGGTCTCGCGCGGCGCTGGGCGAGAACGCGGACGTGTTGGTCCTGGTCAGCATCAAGAACGACAACGAGCTGGCGTGGATCAGCAAGTCGATGGGCGAGAGCGAGTCGGTGATCGTGACGGATCGGTTCACGGTGCTGTCGCGACGAAGGATCGGGCGGTACGCCCTGACGCCGCTCGATATCGCGCCGGGTGAGGGGCTCGACCCGCGTCAGCGCACCGGCACGCGGAAATGGGCCGACCCCGGGCACGCGATGTTCATCGAGCTGGCGGCGGACGAGCACCGCCCGGCGGCGTGCGTGTGGGTGCTGGACTTGCCCTCGGACCTGTCGCTGGCGCGACGCGACGTCACGGCGCGGGCCGCCAGCGTGATCCGGGATTTCAGGGGCCCGGCGCGTGTGCCCAACAGCGTGCAGGCGTGGGTGGAGGACGGGGCGACGGAGCTGCGAGGCTTCCCCGAGCCCGACCTCGTCGTCGGCGACTTCAACATCCCGCGCGGGTCGGCGTCGCTCGATGCCATGACGCGCGGCAAGCCCAACGCGTTCGACCAGTGCGGATTCGGGCCGGCCGCGTCGTGGCCCTGCAAGTGGCCGCGGACCAGGCTGGCGATCTGGCCCCTGCTCCACATCGACCAGATGTTTGCGGGGCCCGCGCTACGCGCGACGAGCTATTCGCTGATCGATCCCGGCTCGGGCACGCACCGGATGCAGCGCGCGGATTTCGTGGCGGGCGGGCCGTGACGGGAGGATGGGCCGGGAGCGTGTGCGCGGGACCCTAGAATCAGGGCGGCGTCATCGTTCCGCGTGCAGAAGCCGCCGCGTGACGAATCGGGAACTCGATCTTTTCCTTCCATGGACACAGCTTCTCCCCAATGCCCGCGCTGCGGCTATGACCTTTCGGGCCTGGCCGCGTCGTGGCGCGAATCGTGCCCCACGACGGGGACGTGCAGCGAATGCGGGCATTCGTACCACTGGGGCGATCTCTTTTTCCCTTTGCGGCACGCGCCGGCGTGGAGCTTTGAACACTCGCCGAAGCCCGGGCTCGCGCTGGTCGCGTCGTGGTGGCGGGCCCTCCGCCCGCGCTCGTTCTGGTCGCGGTTGCAGATGCACCACACGATCGTCGTGCCGCGCCTGTGGATCGCACTGGCGGTCGTGCTCCTCTTGTTCCACTTGGCGACGGGCGTCGGGATGGTCTGGCTCGAGCACACCGCGGGCGTGATCGCGGCTCAGACCGGCAGCGACTGGCTGCGCGTCCGTGATCCCTGGTCGGTCTTCATCAATCCGTACGCGCGCGTCGTCGCCAACCAGTTCCCCGGCGTCTATGCCGCGTGGGTGTACGTCGCGGCGCTGACGGCGTTGTTCTGCCCCGGCGCGTTCGTGATGCTGCGCCAGACATTCACGCGCCTGGGCCTGCGGCGCGATCACGTGCTGCGGGCGGCGGCGTATTCGCTCACGCCCCTGCCGCTCCTGCTGCTGGTGTTCTCGCTGGCCCGTGCGATCAGCGCGTACGGGAGCGCGTGGGCCCTGGGCCTGACGCTGCGCACGACCCGCTCCGGGCCGCCCGACGGGTTGACGCGCTTCTGCCACGCGCTCGATGATGTCGCGGGTCGGATCGGCGCGTACCAGTGGTTGGCGATGCCACTGACGCTGGCGTGGTGCGGCTCGTTCTGGTGGTTTTTCGCTCGCCACTACCTGAAGCTCGCGGACGCGACCCGCTCGACGACGCTCCTGGTGCTGGTGTCGTTCCTGGCGGCCTTGGCGGTCGTGACGTTCTGGCCGGGCTCGACGCTGGCCCGCGACCTGGGCACGACGCTGATGGGGATGCAGGAGTAGGCGGGCGCCGCGCGACGACTTCTATGATCCGCATCCTTGGTGCGACCATGAACAACGACGCCGACAAGCCGCCGCCCGTTTCGCGCGCGGCGCTCCGTGACGGCACGCCGATCGTGATCCGCCGCGCCCTGGCGCGCGACGCCGAGGGGCTGGCCCGCCTCGACCACGAGCTGGTTTCGGAGGGGCTGTGGACCGTGCGCGAGCGGAGCGAACGGGTTTCATCGGTCGAGGAACTGAAGCGGATCGCGTCGTACGACGCGCCGGACCGGCTGCTGATCGTCGCGCTCCGCGGCGAGCGCGTCATCGGCGAGGCGACGCTCAAGGCCCACAAGGCGGCCCGATGCGCGCACGTGGCGCTCTTTTCCATCACGGTCGCCATCGAGTTCCGGGAGCGCGGCGTGGGGCGGGCGCTCATGGGCGCGGCGTGCGCCTGGGCCGACGCCCATCCGAGTCTCGAAAAGCTCGAACTCTTTGTTTTCGCAAATAACTCGCGCGCGATCTCGCTCTATCAGTCGTTCGGGTTTGTTGCGGAGGGACGACGCGATCGCTATGTCCGATTCGGGCCAACCACCTACGTGGACGACCTTGTGATGGGTCGTTGGTGCGCAAAAGCCACGGGCAATCCCCGGAACGCGTGAGACTTGCGCGAGGTCGGTTTCTGCGCGGGGTTCGATCGGCGCGGGCGCGCGGGTACACTTGATCTCGAATGGCCGGCAAGCCCAACGAACGACCCGCGAAGCGCGCGACGAGCAAGAAGAGTTCGTCATCGCGCCGTTGCCTGCGCCCGGCCAAACCGGTCGCGGTCGTGGAGTTGCCCGAGGCCTTCGAGTCCTACCAGCAGGCCTGCGACTACCTGACGACGCGCCACAACATCGAGCGCCTCCAGCCCGACATGGTTGATGCGTCGATGCTTACGCTCGATCGGATGGCCGCCCTGCTCGAGGCCCTGGGCAATCCGCATCAGGGGCTGAAGCTGGTCCACGTTGCCGGCTCCAAAGGCAAGGGGAGCACCTGCGAGATGACGACCGCCGCCCTGTCGGGGTGCGGCTACACGGTGGGGCTCTACACCAGCCCTCACCTGGTCGACCTGCGCGAGCGCTTCCGCATCGGCCCGAGCAAGATTTCACCCTCCGACTTCTGCGGGTACCTGCACCGCGTCGCCAAGGCCGCGGCGGGGTTGGAGCGGAAGTTCGGCCCGGCCTCGTTTTTCGAGCTGACCACCGCGATGTGCTTCTGCTATTTCGCGGACCAGGCGATCGACGTCGGCGTGATCGAGGTCGGGCTGGGCGGGCGTCTGGACTCGACCAACGTGATCACGCCCGAGGTCACCGCGATCACGGCGATCCAGCTCGAGCACACGCAGATCCTCGGCGACTCGCTCGCCAAGATCGCGGGCGAGAAGGCCGGGATCATGAAGCCGGGCGTGGTGTGCGTGACGATCCCGCAGGAGAACGAGGCGCTCGACGCGTTCCGCGCCAGGGCGGCGGCGGTCGGCTGCCCGCTCCGGGTGATCGGGACGCCCGAGCTTGAGTTCAGCCACCGGTTCGAGGCGACGCCGGAGCTCGGGCCGCATGTGCGCGTCAGCCTCTCCACGCCGCGCTGCCAGTTCGAGCACGTGCCGGTGCCGCTCAAGGGCGAGCACCAGGCGTTCAACTGCGGGCTGGCGCTGGCGATCGTGGATGTGCTGCGTGAGCGGGGCTGGAAAGCGCCGGAGCGTCAGGTGACGCAGGGGCTGGCGCGCACGCCCAATTTCGGGAGGCTCGAGCAGGTGTGGGAGCGTCCGCGGATCATCGTCGACGGCGCGCACAATCCAGAGAGCGTGTCGGGGCTGGTCAAGGCGGTCGGCGCCCACATGCGGTACGACTCGATGGTGATGATCTTCGGGTGCGCGGCGGACAAGAACGTGCCGGGCATGCTGCAGGCCGTGGCGCGCGGGGCGGACAAGATCATCTTCACGCGGGCGTCGGACTCGCCGCGGGCGATGGACCCCAAGGAACTGCACCGGCGTTTCGCGGAGTTCTCGCACAAGATGGTGCAGACCGCGCCGAGCGTGAAGGACGCGATCAACCTGGCCGCCCGGGCGGTGGCGCGCGACGACATCATCTGCGTGACCGGGTCGTTCTACGTCGCGGGCGAGGCCAAGAAACTCTTGGTGGAGAAGGCCGAGGCCCTGGCGGCGGAGAAGCTGCCCTCGAATCTGTCGCGGATCGAGCCCAAACCCGAGGCCAGACTCGAAGCTCGGCCCTCGCCCAAGCCCGAAGCCCAACCGCCGGCGTCGGCGGTCGCCAAGCCGCCCGCCGGCGAGCGGAAGCCGGTCACCAGGGCGACGGGGAAGCCGGGCTCGCGGGACTCCTAAACTCCGGCCTCTATGGCCCAGGACCCAAGCGCAGTAATTCCGGGCGGCAACGCCGGCGACGAGCAGACCCCCTATCGCTACACCGCGGCCCTTGCGGGCACGCTGGAGCCCAGGTGGCAAGAGGCGTGGGAGTCGCGGGGCACGTTCCGCGTTCCCAACCCGGGCCAGCCCGGTTTCGACGCCTCCAAACCCAAGTTCTACTGCCTCGACATGTTCCCCTATCCCTCCGGCGCGGGCCTGCACATCGGGCACCCCGAGGGATACACCGCGACGGACATCGTGTGCCGCTTCAAGAGGGCCAAGGGCTTCAACGTCCTGCACCCGATGGGGTGGGACGCGTTCGGCCTGCCGGCGGAGCAGTACGCGATCCAGACGGGTGTTCATCCCGCGATCACCACCCGCAAGGCGATCGACAACTTCCGGCGACAACTGCAGCGCTTCGGCTTCTGCTACGACTGGTCGCGCGAGTTCGGCACGATCGACGAGGACTATTACCGCTGGACGCAGTGGATCTTCCTCCGGCTGTACGACGCGTGGTTTGATCCCGAGGCCAACAAGGCCCGCCCGATCGCGGACCTGATCGAGCGCGAGAAGAAGGCGGGGCGGTGGGACCCGCTGGCCGCCGACGAGCAGCGCAGGTACCTCGACTCGCAGCGCCTGGCGTATATCTCAGAGACTACGGTCAACTGGTGTCCCAAGCTGGGAACGGTGCTCGCCAACGACGAGGTAATCGACGGGCGGAGCGAGCGCGGCGGGTTCCCGGTGCTGCGCAAGCCGCTCAGGCAGTGGATGTTCCGCATCACGGCCTACGCCGAGCGGTTGCTGGCGCAGCTCAAGGACCTCGACTGGCCCGCGAGCACCAAGGCGATGCAGGAGGACTGGATCGGCAAGTCCTCGGGCGCGGAGATCGAGTTTCCCGTGGTGGGTCGGCTCTCCGAGCCGACGCCTACCACTCCTACACATTTCCTTCACGCGTGGGACGAGCCCGGGATGCCCAGCGTTCGCGATTCTGGATTCAAGGCCTGCGATCCGTTCCCGATCGGCGAGCCGCCGCCGGGCGACCTGCTGGTCGAGGCCCGCAAGCTGCCCCATGTCATGCTTCCGGGCGCCACCTACTTCGTGACATTGCGCACCAAGGGTTGGAACCTGGACGACGCGTCGAAGGACATCGTGATGCGATCGCTCATGCACTTCGACGGCGAGCGCTGCGAGGTGCTCGGCGCGTGCGTGATGTCGAATCATGTTCACTGGATCGTGCGTCCGCGCGACGGGTACGAGCTTCGCGAACTGGTGGCGAGCGTCAAGCGGTTCTCGGCCACGGAGATCAATCGGCACGAGTCGATGACCGGCCCGCTGTGGGACGAGGACGCGTTCGATCACATCATCCGTGACGGGCGCTGGCTCTCGGCGTTCCTCGCCTATGTGGCGCGAAACCCGATCGAGGCCGGGATGGCGTCGCGCGTACGCGGGTATGCATGGACCTACATCAGTCGCGAGCTGACGCTCTCGGCGGGCTTGCCCGAGGCGGGGTCTTCGGTCGGGATCGGGGATCGCTGGGCGCGACGAGGGGGAGTAGCCCATGAAGGCGTCGGCTCGGAGCGCCGACCTACCTCAACGCTCCGCGTCTTCACGACGCGCCCCGACACCATCTTCGGCGCGACGTACATGGTCGTCGCGCCCGAGCACGAGCTGTGCGAGCACATCGCGCAGGGACGCCTGGGTGTTGGCGACGCCAACCGGTACCAGCTCCGCCAGTACTGCGAGGCGGCCCGCAACCGTTCCGACGTGGAACGCCAGGAATCCAAGGAAAAGACCGGTGTGTTCACGGGCGTGTACGCGATCAACCCCGCGACCGGCGCGCCGATCCCGGTCTGGGCCGCGGACTATGTGCTCGCGGGCTACGGCACGGGCGCGATCATGGCGGTGCCCGCCCACGACGACCGCGATTTCGCGTTCGCCAAGGCCTTCGACCTGCCGATCGTCGACGTGGTGTACACGCGCGCCGAGCTGGCGATGGCGTTCTTCGTGCGGAACTCGATCGCCGACGAGCAGACCGACGAGCGCTTCGCGGATGTGCTCGCGGACTTCCTGGGCCTGGTCACGTCGACCCAGGCGGACCCGGACAAGTTTGACCAGCTCATGTCGGTGATCCGCACGCGGCGCGTGCCACCGGCCGCTGGCGGAACGTCGGTCCCGATCCACCTGGCCGACCCGCCTTCGGGGCGTCCGGCGTCGATCGGCGAGCGACGCGGCGTGACCAAGATCGTGTGGCTCGACGCGCTCGAGGACCTGGGCTTCACGTCGTTCGATGTCGTTCGCGAGACCTTCGAGGCCCGTACCTTCCACGCGCGCCGCGGCGAGGCGTGGACCGGCCCGGGGTTTGCCGTCAATTCGTCCAATGACCGCGTTTCGATCGACGGCCTGCACGCCGAGGAGGCCAAGGCCAGGGTCGGCGACTGGCTCGAGGCGTCGGGTCTCGGGCGGCGCAAGACCAACTACAAGCTGCGCGATTGGACCTTCAGCCGCCAACGTTACTGGGGCGAGCCGTTCCCGATCGTCTATGACAAGGACGGGCACGCGTACCCGGTGCGCGAATCGGCGCTGCCCGTCAAGCTCCCCGAGCTGGCGGACTACGCGCCCGTCGAGAGCGAGAACCCGCAGCCCCTGCTCGCCAAGGCGGCGGCGTGGATGAACACGACGGCGGGCGCGGCGGGCGTCGACCCGGCGCTGCTTCCGCCCGAAACGCCCGTGACGCGCGAGACCAATACCATGCCCGGGAGCGCGGGCAGCTCGTGGTACGCCGTGCGCTACACCGACCCGCGCTGCGCCGTCGGCGTGGCCGGGCGCGAGGCCGAGGGTTACTGGATCAAGGACGGCGTGGACCTGTACATCGGCGGGTCGGAGCACGCCGTCGGGCACCTGCTCTATTCGCGCTTCTGGCACAATGTGCTCTTCGACCTCGGCGCGCTCTCCGGCCGCGAGCCGTTCCGCAAACTGGTCCACCAGGGGCTCATCACCAGCTACGCCTTCCAGCGCCCGGACAAGACGATCGTTGCGGTCGACGAGGTTCGCGAGGTGGTGGACGGCGACAAGACGACCCACGTCGAGATCGCGACGGGCAAGCCGGTGTCGCCCATCGTGACCAAGATGTCGAAGCGTTACAAGAACGTGATCAACCCCGACGACGTGATCGGGGAGTTCGGCGCGGACACCTGCCGCCTGTACGAGATGTACATGGGCCCGCTGGAGGCGAGCAAGCCCTGGAACCCGCGCGACATCGCTGGGTGCTTCCGCTTCCTGCAGCGCGCGTGGCGCCTGTGCGTGGACGAGAAGACCGGCGCGCTGCGATCGCTCGCGGCCCGGAACCACGACATCGAGAAGCAGCTGCACCGCCTGATCGCCAAGGCCGAGGGGGATATCGAGCGTCTCAGCTTCAACACCGCGATCGCGGCGATGATGGAGCTCGTAAACGCGGCGACGACCGCGGGCGGGCTGGAGGTCTCGCAGATTCAGCGCTTCGCGCTGGTGCTCGCCCCGTTTGCGCCGCACCTGGCGGAGGAGATCTTCGCCAGGGCGGGGGGAACGGGCCTGGCGTCGGAGGCGGCATGGCCGACGTTCGATCCGGCGTTGCTCGTCGACGCCAGCATCGAGATGCCGGTGCAGATCATGGGCAAGGTGCGCACGCGGATTCAGGTGCCGCGGGATGCGGACCAGGCGGCGGTCGAGGCCGCGGTGCTGTCCGACGCCAAGGTCCAGGAACAGATCGGGGGCAAGGCGATCAAGAAGGTGATCGTGGTGCCGGGGAAGCTCGTGAACCTGGTTCTGGGGTAGCTCTGGGGCGGCGCGAGCGACGCTCATCAGCCGCTCAGTAGTCTCTTCCTCGAATGCCCTCAAACGTACTTACGACTCTCCAAGGCGTGCAGCCGTACGGGCGCGATATTTCGATTTGCAAAGGGGGGTCGCGGAGCGATCTGATCGCCGCCGATCCATCGCAAGCACCCACCTCCCATGATGTGGTTCTTTCATCGAGAACGCCCACAGACGCCAGGAGGCCCTTATTGGATGGGAAGACAGCCTCGCTTTGTCTCACCCCGGCAAAGTGCGCCGGCAAGAACGAGTCCGGTGGATAGGTCCCAACCCAATACTCCGGCCGAGCAAACGCGGCGTTGGTCATCCAGAGGTATGTGGATATCCGCGGCGGGCCTTCGCGTGGCCGTTCCGTGAAGGGCAGGTTCGAGAGGTCGACGCCGTGCGCCAGCAACGCCGTCGGCCAGTGCAGCCCCTGCCCGCGGAAATACGACGGAGCACCAAGGTCGCCCCAGTCCGCGTCGGGCAATGCGCCGGATTCGGGCATGCCGACCCGCGCAAGATAAGGAAAGTAGTCTCTCTCTTCCGTCGCGTACTGTGCGATGCTCGCGTGACACTGCGCCAGAGCAGAGAGCACTCTCGAGGACTTGGCCGTCTTCTTGGCACCCGATAGGGTCGGCAGCAGGATTGCCACAAGCACGGCGACAACCGCGATAACAACCAACAATTCAACGAGCGTAAACCCGCCCCGACTCCGCGGACCAGGCACGGGCGCCGCCGCGACGCGGCGCACGCCTCCCAGCAGCCACGCACACAGCGCCAGCAAAGCGCCGTTGCGCACCAGCCCCAGAATCGCTCCGGTGCGAGCCTCGCCACGCAGCACGTCCCATGAACCAAAGCAGACGCAGGAGGGCGGATGGTCCATAACGAGCATCAACCCCAGCGCGCCAGAGAATCCAACCAGCAGCACCGCCGCGCACGCGACCCACAGGCGCGCTAACGACCTGAAAACCACCAATCCCAGGCCGACACCCGTCTCCACGGCGACAAGAGTAATGACCGACCAGGCACAAATCACTGTCAGCGGCAGGCTTGTCTTGCCGAGCACCTGCACCACCAGCACTCCCATGGTTGCACGAAAATCATAGATGTGGAGCAGCTTGCCCGCCGCCGCGGCCAAGAACACAGCACCCAGCGCGATCACGCCGATCGCGTGCCATCGCTCACGGGCTCCCTCGCTCGGCTCGGCCTGCGTCATGTTCATCCGTTCAGAACTCCGGGCAGGTCCACACTCGATCATCGCCGATGAAGTTCGTGACCGTTGCGCCGTCCACCCACCATCGATTGTCCGCCGGATCGCAGAACGCGGAAATCACGAGCGGTCTTCGCCCGGAGTTCGGGACACACACGATAATCCCAACCTTGGCCGCCAGCACTCGCCCGCGCGTCCTAATGACGCCCTCCCGCTGAATGGGGGGTCGCATCCAGAATGTGCAGGTCGCTGCCGAGCCGCCCTGCCACAGGTCTCGCCCGAGCGATCCTCGAAGCTCGGTCGAGAACGGAACCCCCACCCGCGCCTCGCCGATGCTGATCGTTGTTGCACCCTCGCCCACACACACCGCATCTGGTTGTGAGGCCGCCGACGGGGCGAATGACCACATCCCCGCGAAAATCTCGCGGATGTTCTTGCTGCGAATCCCCGCCAGCCCGGCGTAGTACTCCAGCGGTCTGAATCGAGACGCGAACTCGTCGTCCGAGAGGAAGCGGTATCCTCTCTCTTCCATCCACCGCGCGTAGCCTTCGGGCGACGTCGCGTTCAGCCGGGCCTGCAGATACTCCGCGACCGTCGTTCGCAGTGAACCGACTAGCTCGCCGCGTCCCTTCAAGAGCCCGCCCGGATCCTCATACGGAGCCCCCTGAACGGCGTCGGCGATCCTGCCGCGCTCCGTGACCGGAACGGTGGGCAGGCGCGCGTACGCGATCTGACCTTCTCGCGCCCAGTATGCCTGCGGGTTTGACTCGGGCGTAACCAGCGACAGGCGATACCAAGCCACCCAGCCAATCGCCAAAGCAGCGGCCATCGGCAGCGCCAAGGTTAGCGATCGTCTCGTTCGACTCATACGCGGCCAATCGAGTGAGATCATCTCCCGAACATCACGTCTTATGGCTGGCAGCCGTTGGCCTGCGTGCAATCGGTCACGGTACGACAAACACAGGTGTCTTTGCCTCCGATGAAACAGCAGCACGGGGATAGACCATACCCGCAAGTTATGGTCGTACCACTGCACTTCCCGTAGCACGCCGCCGGGATCGGCGTTGGGTTTCCCGACGAATCAAACGCGCTGGCGATGGTCGCGACGGCCGCAACGAACAACGCGACGAGCGGAACGACAGGCTGCAATCTCGATTTCATGTGCTCAACTCCGCGGGGTGCGATTGCCTTGAAGCCACCGTACTTTAGCGGGGGGGGGGGGGGGGGGGGGC